>JBBPXW010000061.1:0-2429 GCA_038200525.1 Solirubrobacterales bacterium
ACGCAACAGCCGACTAGCGCCTATCGGGTTGGTTCCGTTTGGCGGAGGAGCGTCGAGGGCGGCTGGGTGAGAGGTGGGGTGCTGTTGCGTTCGTGGCGGTCCTGTCACACGGCGTCATGGTGCTCGACGTGTTTGCTCCGCACGGAGGCGCAAAGGCGTCGAGCATGAAACCGCGGGCGCCGGTCGCACCGGGCCACGCGCTCAGCGGCGGATCGGACGCCTGACCAGCACCGCCGAGATGGCCGCGAGCACCGCCACCACGCCGAGGAAGACGATCACCGCGGTGCGCAGATCCGCGACAGTGGCGAGCACGCCCACCCCGAGCGACGGCACCGAGATCGACACGTAGAGCACCACAAGCAGCGCGGCGTTGGCCTCGGCGCGACGGTCCCCGGGTGCGGACCCGTTGACCTCCGCCACCGCCGCCGCGAGCGTCAGCCCGACTGCCAGGCCGCCGACGATGGCCGCGAGCAGAGTGGCCACCAGCGTGCTCGTGGCGATCGCGATGGCGGCGACCGCGAGTCCCGCGAACAGGGCGATGGAGCCAAGCCGCAGCGACCGCTCGTTGCCGAGGCGTCCCACGAGAATCGCCCCCACTGCGGTGCCCATGAACACCGAGCCGCCGACCAGGCCGATGACGGCCGGCGAGGTCACCCCGACCTCGCCGCGCAGGAAGCTCGAGCTGAGGCCCGCGAAGAAGCCCTGGACCGCAAGCGCGCCGACCACCCCGGGCGCGACCCTGATGAACGTCTCGCGCGACTCGGGAGGCACGGCGATCCGCTGCGGACGCAGGCGCCCGCTCACCGGAGCGGCCCCCACGGGCATCCGCCAGATCAGCGCCGCGGCCACCACCAGCAGCGCGATGTGGGCCAGGTAGGGCAGCTGCAGGGGGCGGGGCGCCCACTCCGCCAACGCGCCGGCGAGCAAGGGCCCCGATCCGAGCCCGACCATCTGGGCGATGCTGCCCCAGCGCGAGCCCACGAGCCGCCCCTCGGGCGAGAGCTCGGCCAGAGCGGCGATGCTCGCGGCGGCCAGGATCCCGACCGACACGCCCGACAGGACCCGAGCCACGAGCACGGCAGGGAGATCCTCGAAGGCGGAGAACACCGCGGCGCTCACCGCTCCGATTGCGATGCCACCGAGCAGCACGACCCGCCGTCCGAGCTCGTCGGAGGCGCGGCCGAAGATCACGAGCGCGAGGGTGGTGCCGCCGGCGTAGGCGGCATAGACCACCGTGACCACCAGCGTCGACCAGCCGAGGTCCTCCTGGTAGAGGCCGTAGAGCGGGGTAGGCAGCGTGCCGCCGATGAATGCCAGCGTGCAGGCGAGCCCCACGAGGAAGGCGGCGCGGCGTTCGCCTATGCGACCCGGGGTGGTCTCCGACTCGGCAGCGGTCATGGGCCGGATGTAAGAAGCGGGATCGAGACCGACCTAGGTGTCCAGCTGAGCGAGGAGCCAGCGCGCGTGGGCCAGGATGCGATCGACCGAGTAGTGCTCGGGGTCGGTGAGCAGCAGCCGCGCGCCCTCGTCGGAGAAGGCCGTGAGCATGTGCGCGGTGAGCTCGGCGTCGGGTGACTCGCGCCCGGGCCCGAAGCCGGGGCTCACGTTGCGCGCAAGCTGGGCGACGATCTCTGCCCGTCCCCGTCCGATGCGCTCGTGCAGCGAGCCGGGGGCGCCCTCGGGCGGCATGAGCACGAGCCGCCACGTGCCCGGGTCCGCGCTCACGGCCTCGAGGTAGCCGCGCAGCGAGGTCAGCAGCACCTCGACGGGATCGCCGCTTGCTAGGTCGTAGTCGATCACGTCTTCGAGCTGGGCGATCGAGCGGTGCATCTCGCGGTCGACGAGCGCATCGAGCAGCCCCTCGAGGTCCTCGAAGTGGCCGTAGACCACGGGCCGCGTGATGCCGGCCTCGCGCGCCACGCCCTCGATGGAGACGGCGTGAAAGCCGCGGTCGGCCACGATCGCCTTGGTCACGTCGAGCAGCTGCTCGCGCCGCTTCGGCGCCGCCATCCGGGATGACTTCTGCTCTCCCACAACCATGCCCGCCCGCACGTTACACCAGCGTAAGTTACATTGCCGTAATGAGCGAAGAGCTACCACAACAAGTCGACATCGCAATCATCGGCGCCGGCTTCTCGGGCCTGGGGATGGCCATCCGGCTCAAGCAGCAGGGCTACCGGGACTTCATGGTGCTCGAGCGCGGCGACGACGTCGGCGGCACCTGGCACTTCAACACCTATCCCAACTGCGGCTGCGACGTGCCGTCTCACCTCTACTCCTTCTCATTCGCGCCCAACCCCCACTGGACGCGCACCTACTCCAAGCAGCCCGAGATCCGCGACTACCTGCAGCGCACCGCCGACAAGTACGGCGTGCGCCCCTACGTCCAGTGCAACACGACGGTCGAGTCGGCGGAGTGGGACGACGAC
>JBBPXW010000062.1:0-18026 GCA_038200525.1 Solirubrobacterales bacterium
CCGCGGGACCTGGGCCGCCACATCCTGGAGTCGCTCGGATGGCAGCGTCGCCCCGAACCGGGCTGCAAGCTCGGCGTTCTGCCTCGCGAGGCCGGCGCCGGCAGGCGAGAGCCTGGCAACGAGCCGACCGTGCTCGGTGACGTCCAACGACTCGCCCTCCTTGACCAGGTCGAGATAGCGGCTGAGGTTCTGGCGGAGCTCCCTGACACCGACGGAGGACATTGTGCGTCACAACGTAGCACAATCGTCCCGGGCTCCGTCCGGGCTTACGTGCCCGAACGCGTTATCGCTGCGGGAAATCGCGGCAACATGTCGACGGGGCGCCTCGGGGGCGATAGGTTCTGCCGCGATGGCACCCACACAGATCAACGGCATTGACGAGCTGCAGGGCCTGGTCGGCAAGACCCTCGGCCCGAGCGACTGGCGCGAGGTCACTCAGGAGATGATCGACGGCTTCGCCGACATCTCCGGTGATCACCAGTGGATCCACGTGGACGTCGAGCGCGCCAAGGCGGAAAGCCCTTTCGGCACGCCGATCGCCCACGGCAACCTGACGCTGGCCACGATCGACGGGTTTCGCGACACCGTCATGGAGCAGAAGGGCTTCAAGCTCGGCGTCAACTACGGCTGGAACAAGGTGCGCTTTCCCGCGCCAGTGCCCGTGGACTCGAAGATCCGCGCCTCGATCGAGGTGCAGTCGGTCGACGAAGTGGGCGAGGGCTGGCATCAGGTGGTGCAGCGCTGGACGGTCGAGCTCGAGGGCGGCGAAAAGCCCGTCTGCGTGGCGGACTCGGTCACGCGCGTTCTGGCGTAGCCCCGTCCGGCTGGTCTGCCGGCTCGCCGTGACGCGGCATCCGGTGAGAGCTCGACACCAGCTCGCTCATCCGCTCGGCGTCGAGCGGGCGGGCGAAGTAGTAGCCCTGGCCGATGCTGCAGCGCATGTCGGACAGGTGGTCGCGCTGGTCGCGTCGCTCGATGCCCTCGGCCACGATCTGCATGCCGAGCGCCTCGCCGAGCTCGACCACCGAGCGCACGAGTGCCTGGTCTCCTTCACCGACGGAGAGGTCGCTCACAAAGGACTGATCCATCTTCACCATGTCGATCGGGAAGTCGCGTAGATAGGAGAGCGCGGAGTATCCGGTGCCGAAGTCGTCGATGGCCACCCGGACGCCGAGCTCCTGGAGCTGCGACAGCTCGTGGCGCACGGCCTTGCGGTCCTGCATGAGCACCGATTCCGTGATCTCGAGCACCAGCAGGGAGGGCTCGATGCCGCTCGCCTCCGTCGCCTCCCTGACCTGCTCGACCACGGCACCCGCCTGTCGAAACTGACGTGGGGACACGTTGACGCTCACATAGATCGGATCGCTGGGACTCTGGTCTTGCCAGAGGCGTGCCTGGCGGCACGCCTCGTTCAGGATCCTTCCACCCAGAGGGACGATCAGCCCGGTGTCCTCGGCCACTGGGATGAAGTCACTCGGAGGGATCTCGCCAAGCGTGGGGTGGCGCCAGCGAGCGAGAGCCTCGGCGCCCACCACTCGTCCGGACACGAGGTCGACGAGCGGCTGGTACTGGGCGAAGATCTCGTCGTGGAGCAGCGCTCTGCGGAGGTCTCCGCTCAGCTGCAGCCGGCGCCGAACCTCCATGTGCATGGTCGGCTGGAAGGTCTCCGATCGGCCTTTGCCGCTTGCCTTCGCCGCGTACATCGCAGTGTCTGCGTTGCGCATCAGGTCCTCGCTCGTCGAGCCCGAGTCAGACATCGCGATGCCGACGCTGGCATGCATGAAGATCTCGTGACCTTCGATGTCGAACGGGTGCTCCATGCCCTTGTGGATGCGGTCGGCGAGCGCGTGGCCCTCTTCAGGAGTCTCCGCCTCGTCGACGAGCACGGCGAACTCGTCGCCGCCGAGGCGGGCGACGGTGTCCGCGCCGCGGACCAGCTCGTCCAGGCGGGTGGCCACCTTGCGCAGCAGATCGTCACCCGCAGCGTGCCCGAGCGAGTCGTTGACCGTCTTGAAGTCGTCCAGATCGACGAACAACACCGCGAGGGCACGGCCGTGGCGGCGCGCACCGGCCACGGCGTGTCGCACGCGGTCCTCGAAAAGTGAGCGATTGGGCAGCGCGGTCAACGGGTCGTGGAACGCCTGGTGGCGGAGCTGGTGCTCGAGGTCGGTGCGCTCGCCGACGTCGCGGACGGTGACCACGAGGCCCTTGACCGATGGGTCGTCGCGCTGGTCGAGCCAGCTCGCCTCCACATCGACCGAGCCTCCAGCGCTGTGGAGGGCTCGCCAGCGCCCTGTGGAGCGGCCGTCGTCGTCGTCGAGCGGCGCCTGGAGGCTCTCGACGAGCCCCGGTCGGTCGTCGAGATGCGCCAGCTCTGGAAGGGGGGTGCCCGTGATCACCTCGGGCTGGTATCCCAGCATTCGCTCGATGGCAGACGTCACGTAGCGGATGCAGAACGTGTCGGGATCGATGACCACGACGAGATCTGACGAGTTGCGCAGCAGGGCACGGAAGCGGCGTTCGCGTCGCTCGGCGTCCGCGGCGCTGCGGCGCGACCAGAACGTCCCGAGCAGAAGGGTGACCAACATGAGCACCGCGACCATCGTGAGAACCAGCCGGTGGGCCACGCGATCGTCGGCCCGCGCGCCTTCGGTTGCGAGGTTGTCGCTCAGGGATCGCGTCGCGGGTTGCAGCTCAGCGAGCAATCGCGTCGCCCGTCGGCGGCTCGACGAGCCCGGACCGCGCTTCGTGGCGGTGTCGAGTGCGAGGAGGACCATGTCGGCCTGGGTGCGAATGCCGGCCGTTGCGCCGTCGCCCGCGTGCTGGCGCTCGAGGCCGGCGGCGGCCGCGGCGACCTGCCGGCGCGCGACGAACAGCTCCTCTGGGTCGCGTCGGCTCGACGACGCAAGCGCAGCACGCTCGAGCGGCGCCAGCCGGTCGACCGCAGCGGCAAGCTCCTGACCTGCTGCTGCCCTGGTCGTGTCACGCTCGGCGTCCTGGCTCAGGGCGCGAAAGTTCAGGGCGGCGAACAGCACCGCGACCACCGCGAGCGCGGGGATCAGCGCGCGCCACCAGCCACGGTCTCCACCCTCGGCCACGCGATGCGTCGACAGCTCCTTCAGTCGCTGGACGGCCGACCGGCGTGTACGGGCCCGAGGAGAGCCTGAAGATGCCATGCGAAGCCAATCGGCCGCTGGCCGCCGGACCTTTACTCGACAAGCGTCACCTGGGCCGCTCCAGGCCCCCCGCCCTAGTCTCGGTGACCTACCTTGAACGCCACCGATGAAGCCAACCCCCAGACCCGCGCCGAGCGGGTGCGTGAGAAGCGGCTCTCCCTTCCCGACGCCCCCGGCGTCTACCTCTTCAAGGACGAGCGCGGGAAGGTCCTCTACGTCGGCAAGGCCACATCCATCCGCAAGCGGGTGGCGGGCCACTTCTCAAAGCCCGGCACGCGCGGGGCGGCCGAGATGACCGCGACGGTCGCCGACTTCGACTTCCTCGTCACGGAGACCGAGGCCGAGGCGCTTCTGGCCGAGTCGAGCTTCATCAAGCGCCATCGGCCGCGATTCAACGTGCGCCTGCGCGACGACAAGTCCTACCCCTACATCGCGATCTCGCTCGACGAGGAGTACCCGCGGGTCTACTTCACCCGTGAACGGCACCGCCGCAACCGCGCCTACTTCGGTCCGTTCTCGAGCGCGAAGCGCGTGCGCGAGACGCTCGAGCTGCTCGGCAAGGTGTTCCAGTACCGAACCTGCGACGGCAAGGAGCCCGGCCGCCAGTCGGGCAGTCCGTGCCTCGACTACTACATCAAGCGCTGCCAGGCGCCGTGCGTGGGCTACGTCTCCAAGGAGGAGTACCGCGAGAACATCGAGACGATCATCTCGTTCCTCTCGGGCCGCTACCGCCAGATCGAGCGCGAGCTCGAGCAGGGGATGAGGGCGGCGGCAGAGGATCAGGAGTTCGAGGTGGCGGCGCAGATGCGCAACAAGCTCAAGGCGGTCAAGTCGCTGCTCGAGCGCCAGCGTGTGACCAACGAGTCGGTCGGCACCCTCGATGCGATCGCGGTGGCGGCGGAGGAGACCGACGCCAACGCGCAGGTCTTCCAGGTCCGCGACGGCGTGCTCGCCGACCGCCAGAGCTTCTACCTCGAGAACGCCGCCGCGCGCGACGAGTCCGAGGTGCTCGAGGAGTTCATCCTGCAGTACTACGCCAGCGCGATGGCCATACCGCCCCGCCTCGTGGTGCCCCGGGGCCTCGAGAACGTCGCGGCGCTCGAGGATGCGCTGTCTCAGCAGCGCGGGGGCAGGGTGGCCATCCGGTCGGCCGAGCGTGGCGACAAGCGCCGGATCTTCGAGCTGGCCGAGCGCAACGCGCGGCTGGCGCTCGACCAGGACCGGCTGCGCTCCGAGCGCACCCGCACCCGGCGGGTGGAGTCGCTGGAGGGGCTGCGGGCGGAGCTCGGCATGGAGCAGCTGCCCATGCGGATCGAGTGCTTCGACATCTCCAACCTCGGCGAGACCCACACGGTCGCTTCGATGGTGGTGTTCGAGGGCGGCACGGTAAAGAAGTCGGACTACCGCCGCTTCGGCATCCGCGACGCCGCCCAGGACGACTTCGCCGCGATGGCCGAGGTGCTCTCGCGGCGGGTGGCGCAGCATCGCGCCCAGCAGGAGCTCTCGCCCCACGAGAAGCGGTACGACGCGAGCTTCGCCTCCCTGCCCACGCTGATCGTGATCGACGGCGGCAAGGGCCAGCTCGCGGCCGGGCTCAAGGAGCTCACCGAGCTGCGCGAGCTCGGCACCACGGTGGTGAGCCTCGCCAAGCGGATCGAGGAGGTGTTCGTGCCGGGCCGGCGGGCGTCGATCGTGATGTCGCACGACAGCGCTCCGCTGCAGCTCCTCCAGCGCATCCGAGACGAGGCGCACCGGTTCGCGATCGAGTTCCACCGCGGTCGCCGTGACAAGGCGATGACCCGCTCGGTGCTCGACGACCTCCCCGGGGTCGGTCCCACCCGCAAGCGCGCGATCCTTGCCCACTTCGGCACCCCGGAGCGCGTGCTGGCCGCCAGCAGGGAGGAGCTCGAGGGTGTCGACGGGCTCCCCGGCAAGGTCGCGCGGGAGATGCACCAGCACCTCCACCGCGTCGATTGAGATCCGGTCGCTGCGCTAGAACACACGCGATGCGCGACTTCGTCCTGATCACCGGCTTCTCCGGCGCGGGGAAGTCGCAGGCGATGGCGTGCTTCGAGGACGCCGGCTACTTCTGCGTCGACAACCTGCCGCCGGAGATGATCGGTCAGCTCGCAGAGCTGCTCGAGCACGAGGGATCTCAGGTTCAGCGCGCCGCTGTCGCCTCCGACGTCCGCGGGGGCGAGTTCTTCGACGGCCTCGTCAAGGTGCTCGACGACCTCACCGCGCGCGGGGTCTCCCACCGGCTGCTGTTCCTCGCCGCGTCCGAGGATGTGCTCGTCAACCGCTTCAAGGAGACGCGCAGGCGGCACCCGCTCTCGGGCGACGCGGTCAGCTCCAGCGATCCCGAGGGGGGCGCGGTCGTCCGCGCGATCGACGCCGAGCGGCGCCTGCTGGCCCCCCTGCGCGAGCGCGCCGACGTCTCGATCGACACGTCGGAGTTCAGCGCCGCCCGGCTGCGCAAGGTGGTGGCGGACAAGATGCTGCCCCGCGGAGCGGTGGGCAAGCTCGCGGTCACGTTCCTGACCTACGGCTTCAAGCACGGCGCACCGCGCGACGCCGACCTGCTCTTCGACGTGCGGTTTTTGCCCAACCCGCACTACGAGGGTGACCTGCGGCCGCTCACGGGACTCGACGCGCCCGTGCGGGACTTCGTCGCGGCCTCGGCCGGGATTGATGAGTTCTACGACCGGTTGACGCCGCTGCTCGACTATCTGCTGCCGCAGTACGAGCAGGAGGGAAAGGCCCACCTGACGATCGGGATCGGCTGCACCGGTGGGCGGCACCGCTCGGTGGTGATCGCCGAGCACCTCGCCGGCCAGTACGCCGATCACGGTCGATACCTGGTCGACATCATCCACCGCGACATCGCAAAGGCGCCGCGCCGGCCCTGAGAGCATTCGCCCGGTGCTCGGCTGATCGACGATCAGCCTGCACTCCTCCCGTAGGCGATAGATTCCGTGGCCCGCCTCAGAGCCCGACGAAAGGACCTCGCCAACATGGCCCTCAAGACCGGAATCAACGGCTTCGGCCGCATCGGTCGCAACGTCTTTCGCGCCGCCTACGAGCGCGGTGCCGACATCGAGTGGGTCGGGATCAACGACATCACCGACAACGCGACGCTTGCCCATCTCCTCAAGTACGACTCGCTCCTCGGCCCTTTCAGCGGCTCGGTCGAGGCAACCGACTCCGGGCTTGTGATCGACGGCACCGAGATCAACGTCTCCGCGGAGCGCGACCCCGCCGATCTTCCGTGGGGAGATCTCGGCGCCGAGGTGGTGATCGAGTCCACCGGCCTGTTCACCAAGCGCCCCGACGCCGCCAAGCATCTGGAAGCGGGTGCCAAGAAGGTGATCATCTCCGCGCCCGCGACCGATCCGGACGTCACGCTCGTACTCGGCGTGAACGACGACGCCTACGACGTGGACAATCACCACGTGGTGTCGAATGCGTCGTGCACCACCAACTGCCTCGGCCCCGTGGCCCGTGTCCTGCACGATGCCGTGGGCATCGAGTCGGGCTTCATGACCACGATCCACGCCTACACGGCCGATCAGAACCTGCATGACGCGCCGCACAAGGACCTGCGCCGCGCCCGCGCCGCCGCGCTGAACCTCGTGCCCGCCTCCACCGGTGCCGCCAAGGCCATGGGCCTGGTCATGCCCGAGCTCAACGGCAAGCTGAACGGCTTCGCCGTACGTGCGCCGGTGCCGACCGGCTCGGTGGTCGACCTGGTGTTCCAGTCCTCGCGTGACACCTCGATCGAGGAGATCAACGAGGCGATCCGGGCGAAGGCCGACACCGGCCCGCTCGAGGGGATCCTGCAGTACACCGAGGATCCGATCGTCTCGACCGACATCGTGCACTCGTCGTACTCGTCGATCTTCGACTCATCGCTGACGATGGTGCTCGAAGGACGCTCCGTCAAAATCCTCACCTGGTACGACAACGAGTGGGGCTACTCCAACCGCGTCGTCGATCTGACGGAACGAGTGCTCACCGGGCTCGGCGCCCCGGCCTGAACGGTGACCGACTCGGCAGCGCCCGCACTGGGCAAGAAGACCGTGCGCGATCTCCAGCTCGCGGGCGGTGAGCGCGTGTTGGTGCGGGTGGACTTCAACGTGCCGCTCGACGCCGGCACGGTGACCGATGACGCGCGCATCCGGGCTGCCCTGCCCACGATCGAACTGCTGCGCGAGAAGGGGGGACGGATCATCCTGTGCGCTCATCTGGGCAGGCCGAAGGACCGCGAGCCCGAGACGTCGCTGAAGCCGGTCTCCGACCGCCTGGCTGAGTTGCTCGGCGGGCCGGTGCGCCAGGCCGCCGATGTGGTGGGCGATGACGCCCGCGCCAAAGCCGAGGCGCTCGAGCCGGGCGAGGTCCTGGTGCTCGAGAACAGCCGCTGGGAGCCGGGGGAGACCGAGAACGACCCCGAGCTGGCGAAGGCTCTCGCTTCGCTCGCCGACGTGTACGTGGACGATGCGTTCGGCGCGGTGCACCGCGCCCATGCGAGCACCGCCGGCGTGGCCGAGCACCTGCCGGCCGCGGCAGGCCTCCTGCTCGAGCGCGAGGTCATGACGCTGCGCCAGATCGTCGAGGCGCCGCAGCGCCCGCTCGTGGTGATACTCGGCGGGGCCAAGGTGTCGGACAAGGTCGCGCTCATCGATCGCTTCCTCGACGTGGCCGACGCGGTGCTGATCGGCGGCGCGATGTGCTTCAGCTTCTTCGACGCCCGGGGCGTCGCGACGGGCGACTCGATGGTGGAGGAGGCGGGCGTCGAGCTGGCGCGCAAGGCGCTCGAGAAGGCCGAGTCGGATGACACCGCCGAGCTGCTGCTGCCGACCGATCTCGTGCTCGGGGACCGCTTCGCGGCCGACGCGGAGCGGCGCGAGCTCACCGGCATCGAGGTGCCCGACGGGTGGATGGGCCTCGACGTCGGCCGCGAGACCACACGGGTCTACGGCGAACGCATCGCCGCCGCCGGCACCGTGTTCTGGAACGGCCCGATGGGCGCGTTCGAGATGGAGGCCTTCGCCACGGGCACCGCGGCGGTCGCGGAGGCGGTCGCCGATGCCGGCGGCACGACCGTCGTCGGGGGCGGCGATTCCGCTGCCGCTCTGGCGGAGTTCGGGCTGGCCGACCAGGTGACCCACCTGTCCACGGGCGGCGGGGCGGCGCTCGAGCTGCTCGAGGGCAAGCCCCTGCCGGGAGTGGAGGCCCTCGACGATGCCTGACCAGGCGGCGCGGCGGCCCTACATCGCCGGCAACTGGAAGCTCTGGGGTACTCGTGCCGAGGCCGGTGACTACTGCCGCACGCTGCTCACGCTGCTGCCCGATGCCGGAAGGCGCGCGGTCGATGTCGGACTGTGCGCGCCGTTCACCGCACTCGAGACGGTCACCAGCGCGCTCGAGGGCTCCGGCGTGATCGTCGGAGCCCAGAACATGAGCGCACACGACTCCGGAGCTCATACCGGTGAGATATCGGCGGCCATGCTCTCGGAGCTCGGCGTGGCGTCGGTGATCCTCGGGCACTCCGAGCGTCGCCAGCACTACGGCGAGACCGACCGCGCGCTCCAGGCCAAGGTCCCGGCTGCGCTGGAGGCCGGCCTGCAGCCGATTCTGTGCGTCGGCGAGACCGACGAGGAGCGCGAGTCCGGTGACATGGAGCGCAAGCTGCGCCACCAGATTGGCGAGGGCCTCGAGGGTGTGGCCGACGAGCAGCTCGCCGACGTCGTGGTGGCCTACGAGCCGATCTGGGCCATCGGCACCGGGAAGGTGGCTACGCCCGACCAGGCGCAGGAGGCGATCGGCTTCGTCCGTGCGCTCGTCGGCGGCCGGTCCGAGGACGCCGCGCAGGCGGTGCGGGTGCTCTACGGCGGCTCGGTGAAGCCCGACAACGCCACCGAGCTCCTGTCGCAGCCCGATGTCAACGGCGCCCTGGTCGGCGGCGCGAGCCTCGACCCCGACGGCTTCGCGCGGATCGTCGCGGCGGTGGAATGACCGCGGGAGGAGCGGAGCCCGAGCACCGATCGGGCGAGCACCGCACCGATGCGTTCCCGGCGGTCGCGCTGATCGTGCTCGACGGCTGGGGACTCGCCGAGCCCGGGCCGGGCAACGCCGTCGAGCTGGCCGACACGCCGGTCTTCGACGATCTCTGGGGCAGGCACCCGCATACCCAGCTCACCGCCTGCGGCCGCGCCGTCGGGCTGCCCGATGGCCAGATGGGCAACTCCGAGGTAGGCCATCTCAACCTCGGTGCCGGGCAGGTCGTGCGCCAGGACCTCACCCGGATCGACGACGCCGTCGACGACGGCTCGCTGGCCGCAAACGCCGTGCTCGAGGCAGCCTGCGCGGCCGGCAGGGAGTCCGGACGCCTGCACCTGCTCGGCCTCGTCTCCCGGGGCGGCGTGCACGCCAGCATGGACCACCTGAAGGCGCTGATCGAGATGGCCGCCGCGCAGGACGTGTCCGACGTGATCGTGCATGCCTTCACCGACGGTCGTGACACCGCCCCAACCTCGGGCGCCGGCTACCTGGCCGAGGTCGAAGGCTGGCTGGCCGAGTCGGGCGGCCGGATTGCCGACGTGACCGGCCGCTACTTCGCGATGGACCGCGACCCCCGTGACGAGCGGATCAAGAAGGCCACGGACGCGCTCGTCGAGGGCAAGACCGACGTCCGGAACGCCGACACCGCCGAGCACGCCGCCAAGCAGGCATACGAGCGCGGTGAGACCGACGAGTTCATCGAGCCGACGCTGGTCGGCGAGGAGGGCCGCATCCGCGACGGCGACTCGGTGCTCTTCTTCAACTTCCGTCCCGACCGTGCGCGCGAGCTGACCGAGGCGCTCACGGGCACGCTGGACCTCACCTACGCGACGCTCACGCAGTACCAGGAGGACTGGGACCTGCCGGTGGCCTTTCCGCCGGACCGGCCGGACGTGACGATGGCCTCGACGCTTGCCGACCGCGGCATCCGGCAGCTGCACGTGGCCGAGACCGAGAAGTACGCACACGTGACCTACTTCTTCAACGGTGGCGAGGAGCACCAGTACGAGGGAGAGGAGCGCGAGCTGGTCGACTCGCCGCGCGACGTGCCCACCTACGACCACAAGCCCGAGATGAGCGCCCGCGCCGCCGCCGACGCCTTCGTGGAGCGCTGGACCGCAGAGGACTACGGCTTCGGGGTGATCAACTTCGCCAACCCCGACATGGTCGGCCACACCGGGGTCATCGAGGCCGCCGTGACTGCGATCGAGACTGTGGACGCCTGTCTCGGCGAGGCGGTCGTGGCTGTGGAGGCCAAGGGCGGCGCATGCATCATCACGGCCGATCACGGCAACGCCGACCACATGCTCGAGCCCGACGGCAGCCCCAGCACCGCACACTCGCTCAACCCGGTGCCGCTGATCGTGACCGCCGACGTCGGGCCACTGCGCGAGGGCGGGATCCTCGCCGACGTCGTGCCCACGGCACTCGACCTGCTGGGACAGGACCAGCCGGCGCAGATGACGGGCCGGTCGCTCCTCGACTCCTGACGCATGGCGCTGTTCGAGGTCGCACACCGCGTCGGCTCTGCCCGCACGGGCGTCCTCCGCCTGGCCCACGGAGAGGTGCACACGCCCGCGTTCGTGCCGCTGGCATCCAACGCCAGCGTGCGCGGGCTCGACGCCCCCGAGGTCGCCGGCCTGGGCTATGAGATGGTGCTCGGCAACACCTTCCATCTGTTCATCACGCCGGGTCACGGGCGGATCGCAGCACTCGGTGGCCTGCACTCGTTCATGGGCTGGGATCGGCCGATCATCACGGATTCCGGCGGTTTCCAGGTGTTTTCGATGGGTCACGGCTCGGTGGCCGAAGAGGTCAAGCGCCGCCGCGGCAACTCGCAGAGCCGCATCCTGGCGATCGAGGAGGAAGGGGTGAGCTTTCGCGCCTACACCGACGGGTCGGAGCGGTTCATGGGCCCCGAGACCTCGATGGAGGTGCAAGCCGCGCTGGGATCGGACATCGCGCTGGCCTTCGACGAGTGCACGCCCTTCCACGTGGACCGCGACTACACCCGCCGGTCGATGGACCGCACGCACCGCTGGCTTCACCGCTGCGTGGCGTGGCAGTCAGAGCACGGCCGCGACGACCAGGTGCTCTACGGGATCGTCCAGGGCGGGGTGGACCAGGCGCTCCGTGCGGAGTCCGTCGCCGCCATCGCGGGCTCGGGGGTGGACGGCATCGCCATCGGCGGCACGCTCGGCGAGAACAAGGAGCAGATGCGTCAGGTGCTCGGCTGGTCCACCGCCGGGCTGCCCGAGCAGCCGCCGCGGCACCTGCTCGGCATCGGCGACGTCGACGACATCGTGCACGCCGTCGGCATTGGCATCGACACCTTTGACTGCGCCACCCCGACCCGCCTGGCCCGCCACGGCACCGCGCTCGTGCCAGATCCCGAGCGCCGCTGGCGGATGGACCTGACAAAGGCCGAGTGGCGCGACGATCCGCGGCCCCTGTACGAGGGTGCCGCCTCCGCGCACTCACGGGCCTACCTGCACTATCTGGCGCGGGGCCGCGAGCTCACCGGCGCGCGCATCCTCACCCTGCACAACCTGGACTTCATGGCGCGCCTGATGGCCGGCATCCGCGCCGCGATCCGGGCCGGCGAGTGGGATGCCTACGCCGAGCGCGTGCTGGCGGGCCAGGCGCCTTAGGGCGCCGTGTTGCTGCGCAGGAACTGCTTGACGCCATTCACCTGCTGCTGCACGTCGCCGCGGCTGACGGGGTCGGGACCTGAGGACGGGCTCGAGGAGTTCAGCGCGATCACCACGGCGGCGATGGCGATCGCCACGGCCAGGACCGCGAAGAGGATGCTCAGCTGCTTGCGCCGACGTGCTCGCTTCTCCTGCTCGGTCAGCTCCGCGTTGGCGGTGGCAACCGGGTAGGCCCCGGTGGGCTCGCGCCGGTAGGGCGCCGCCGGTGCCTGGGTGGTGGTGCGCCGGCGCATCGCCCGCGTGGCCGCGGTGCGCTCGAGCGGGCGGGTGGCGCCCAGGTCGTCCATCGGCGCGGCTGTCGCAGCGAGCGCCCGGGTCGCGTCGGTCACCTCGCCGTGCAGCCCGGCGTCGAGTGCCTGGGCCATGTCGAGCGTGGTCGGATAGCGCGCCTCGGGCTCGCGCGCCAGGCACACCCGGATCGCGCGGTCGAGCTCGGGCGGAACTTCGGGCCGGTGCACGGTGATCGGCTCGACGCTCTCCTCCTGCTGCTTGAGCGCGAGCTCGGTGAGCGACGAGTACTCGTGCGGCAGCCGGCCCGCGAGGAACTGGTAGGCACACACGCCGAGCGAGTAGATGTCTGAGGCCGGCCCGGCCTCCTCGCCGCGCGCCTGTTCGGGCGAGAGGTAGGCCGCCGTGCCGAGCACCGAGCCGACCTGGGTGATGCGCGTCTGCTCCGCGGCCTTGGCGATGCCGAAGTCGGCCAGCTTCACGGCGTTGGACTCGCTGACCACGAGCAGGTTGCCGGGCTTCACGTCGCGATGGACCACGCCGGCCCGGTGGGCGTAGTCGAGGCCGTGGCAGGCGTCGCGGACGATGTGCACCGCCTCCTCGAGTTCCAGGCGCTTCTCGTCGCGAAGGATGTCGGCACACGAGGGGCCGTCCACGAACTCCATGACGATGTAGTGGCGGTGAGACTCCGCGTCGAGGCCGGAGTCAAAGACCTGGACCACGTTGGGATGCTGCAGGCGCGCCGCCGCGAGCGCCTCGCGCCGAAAGCGCGCGACGAAGTCCTCGTCGTCGGCCAGGTGCTCGGCAAGGAGCTTGACCGCCACCGACCGCTCGAGCACGGTGTCCTGGCCGAGGAACACGGTGGACATGCCGCCCGCGCCGAGCCGGCGTTCGAGGCCGTAGCGGCCGGCGATCTTCTCCGGGGCGGCCACTACTGGCCCTTTGCCTTCGGTGCCTCGGTGCCGCCGCCCTGGGGCGAGTTGGCGCCCGGATTCTGGGCGCCGCCGTTGCCCCCGTTGCCGCCAGTGCCGCCGTTGCCTTTGTCCGGCGTGGTCTGCGGTTTGGGCTCGGGCGGCGTGGGGGTGGGCTCGGGCGGCGTGGTCTGGGTCTGTGTGGGGGTGGGCTCGGGCGGCGTGGGCGCGGGCTGTGGCTTGGTCGGTGTGGTCTCGGTGTTCGTGGTCGAGACGTCCTGGCAGCCCTTGTCGGTCAGCTGCTGCAGGTTGGCGAAGCTCTCGGTGGTCGCATCCTTTATGCCCTGGTCGACATCGGCCGGCAGGCCGTCGAGGATCTTCTTGACGGCGGGGAAGGAATCCGACGCGATGTCGTCGCAGGCGCCGGAATTGTCCTTTTTGGTGGCGTCGTCGTAGCGCCGCTGGATCTCGTCGAGACGCTGGTCGAGCGAGCGGACGGCCGTGGCGGGCAGCTGCGCGCCCTGCTTCTGGTCGGACCCGCCGCAGCCGGCCACCGCCAGGGCGGCGGCGGCCACGATCAGGGCCGGTAGATGTCTGAGCGAGAAGGTGATCACTGTCCCAAGTAGAGCCGTTCGCCCAGACTGCTGGGCAAACCTGCCTGTTCGATGGCATCTGCGGCCTCGTGGATCGGATACTCGACGCGCCGCCACTGCGCCGTCCACGATTCCACGTCCAGCAGCAGCCAGGCCGCGCGGGGGTCGCCGTCGCGCGGCTGGCCGACGCTGCCCGGGTTGATCAGCCAGTCACCCTCGCCGAGGTCCATCTCGGTCCCACCCGCGACGGTCTCGCCCTCCATCTCGTCCCCGTGACGTGTGAAGCGCAGCGCGACATGAGTATGACCGACGGCACCCACGCGCGCGGGCATCAGGTCCATGCACTCCGACGCCTGGATGCCCGACAGCACGTACTCCCACACCGGGTCTCGCGGGCTCGCGTGGTAGAGCCCGATCGCCTCGCCGTCGTTGCTCGACGGCAGGCTCGCCAGGTAGTCGAGGGTGCTCTGCGCGGCATGCGTGCGCGTCCACCTGGCGGCGATCGCGGCGTGAGGGGAGAAGTCCGAGATGTCGATGTGGTCAAGCACGCCAAGATCGTGGTTGCCGGCCAGGCTGACGTCGAAGTGGTCGGCGGCGAGCTGGACGCACGCATCCGGCTGCGCGCCGTAGCCCACGAGATCGCCGAGGCCCCAGGTGCGCTGCACCCCGATCTCTCGCACATCGGCCAGCACGGCTTCGAGAGCCGGCAGGTTTCCGTGGACGTCTGAGAGAACCGCGATCTTCAGGGGAGCCACCGTTACTGTCCGGGAAATGGGCAATCGACGTCCGCGCCTGCCGCTGGCCTTGGTGGTCACGGCGGTGGCCGCAGCGGCTGCGACGTTGGCCTTACGCCCCCACAGCGGCCTGATCGATCCGGTCGCGGTCGACGTCAAAGCCTACTTCAGGTCCGCGCAGCTTGAGCGCGCGACCGACTTCCAGGATCTTGAGCGCCTGATCGGCCTCGGCCAGATCGCGCTGTCAGGCCTGACCCTCGGGGTGCTCGCGCTGCGACCCCCGGCGGCTCTGCGGCGCCTTCTGGGCCGCTTGGGGCGGCGCCCCCTGCTCGGCGGCGCGGCCGTCGGTGCCGGCATCTCGCTGACTCTCACGGTCGTGGGCCTGCCGCTCTCGCTGTGGGCTCACGAGCGCGCGGTGGACGTCGGTCTCTCGACCCAGGCGCTCGGACCCTGGCTCGTCGATGTGGCCAAGTCGGCGGCCATCGGCGCACTGCTGGCCGCACTGGGTGGGTTCCTGGTACTCGCTCTGATCAGGAGGTTTCCGCGCCGCTGGTGGCTTCCGGCTGCCCTGGCCGTAGCCGTGTTCGCCGTGATCGGCTCCAGCCTCTGGCCCGTGGTGGTCGATCCGCTCTTCAACCGCTTCGACGCCCTGCCGCGGGGTCCACTCCGCACCGAGGTGCTCTCACTCGCACGACGCGCCGGGGTCGATGTGGGCCAGGTCTACCGCGTCGATGCCAGTCGGCGGACATCGGCCATCAACGCCTACGTCGTCGGTCTCGGCCACACCAAGCGGGTGGTGCTCTACGACAACCTGATCGACGAGTATCCGCGCGACCAGGTGCGCAGCGTCGTGGCGCACGAGCTCGGCCACGTCCGCAGCCGGGACGTGCCCCGTGGCCTGCTGTTCGTGTTCATCGTGGCCCCTGCGGGCATGTTCCTCGCCCAGCGCCTGGCCGAGCGGACGGCGCACGGCGGACTCCCAGGATCCGACGGCTCAAAGCCCGGCCCGCCGGCGCTCCCCGCGGTGGCGCTCTCAGTCGCGCTTGTGGCCTTTGTGCTCACCTGTGCGGGCAACGCGCTGTCGCGGCCCGTGGAAGCCCACGCCGACGCCTTCGCCCTGAAGCTGACCGACGACCCGAAGGCCTCGATCGCGCTCGATCGCAGCCTGGCGCTGCGAAACCTCGGCGATCCCGATCCGCCATCGCTCTACCAGGCAATCTTCGGCACCCATCCGACCACGGTCGAGCGGATCGGCGCGGCGAAGGCCTACGCCAAGCGCTAGGGCTGCTCGGAGTCCGAGCCCGTCTCGGGCAGGTTGCGGATGCCCTCGCTGGTCTGCCACTTGGAGAAGTTGTCCTCCATGGCGTCGATCAGCTCCCGCATGAAGCGCGGGGAGAGGTTCATCCGGGAGACGACGACCCCGGGGATCGACTCCTCCTCGACCTCGTGGTCCACGCGCGCGAAGGTGACGGTGAACTCGTAGTCGGAGTGGCTGACGTTCGCGAAGTTCGCGTAGTGCCCGGCCATCACCTCGGGATCGGCATGGATGTCGTACTGCCGTTCGTCTGATTGCTCTGACACGGTGCGAAGTATCGCACCCCGGCGCAACCCCCGGCCGTGAGGATCATCGTGGTCGCGGTCGGCCGGCTGCGCCCGCCCTACGCCGACGATGTCCAGCACTACAAGAAGCTGCTCGCGGGCCACGCCAGGCTCGAGCTGGTGGAGGTGCGCGAGGAGGACCAGGTCGCCCGGCGGATCCCGGATCGGACGTTCACGGTGCTGCTCGACACCGTGGGGGAGACCTTCGACTCACCCGGGTTCAGCGTGTTCCTCGAGCAGCGCCGGCAGTCGGGCATGGAGCTGTGCTTCGTGATCGGCGGCCCGCGCGGGCTCCACATGGAAGACGTCGACATGCGGCTGTCGCTCGGAGCGATGACGCTGCCCCACCAGCTCGCGCGCGTGGTGCTGCTCGAGCAGATCTATCGCGGGCACAAGATCCTGGCCCGCGAGCCGTATCACTACTGACTAGATTCACACGCGCATGGCAGACCCCGTCGCAGACCTCGCAGCAGAAGTGGGGGCGGCCGCGTCGGGGCTCACCGACGCCGCGGTCGAGCCGCCCACGCTCGAGCGCCCGCCGAAGCCTGAGTTCGGCGACTACTCCACCAACGCGCCGATGCTGCTCGCGCGGCCGCTGGGGCGGCCCCCGCGCGACATCGCGGCCGATCTCGGCGTCGCGCTTGCCGAGCGCCTCGGTGACTCGCTGGTGCGCACCGAGGTGGCCGGTCCGGGCTTTGTGAACCTGTTCATGTCCGACCGCTGGTACGCCGCGACCCTGGCCGAGATCGTGGGCGCGGGCGCGGGGTATGGCAAGGGGCGCGGGCGGGGGCGGGTGAACGTCGAGTTCGTGAGCGCGAACCCCACCGGCCCGATCACCGTCGCCTCCGCCCGCCACGCCGCCTACGGCGACTCGCTCAGCCGAGTGCTCGAGATGGCCGGCGACCGGGTGGAGCGCGAGTACTACGTCAACGACTCAGGCACCCAGATCGAGCGGTTCGCCGCCTCCATCAGGGCGCGGACAGACGGCGAGGCGCCCCCGAAGGACGGCTATCAGGGCGAGTATGTGACCGTCCTTGCCGGCCAGATCGCCGGGGCCGCCGACATGGACGACGCCGAGCTCGCCCGGCGCGGCGTCGAGCTCATGCTCGCGGGCATCGAGCGGACGCTCGAGCGCTTCGGCGTCCACATGGATCGCTTCGTGCTCGAGAGCACCCTGCACGACGACGGCAAGGTCGCGGCGGCGCTGCAGCGGCTGGAGGAGCGCGGCGAGACCTACCGGCACGATGGGGCCACCTGGCTGCGCACAACCGCCCACGGCGACGACAAGGACCGTGTGCTCGTGCGCTCGACGGGGGAGTTGACCTACTTCGCCGCCGACATCGCAAACCACGAGGCAAAGCGCGAGCGTGGGTCCGATCTCGACATCGACGTGCTCGGCGCCGATCACCACGGCTACGTCGGGCGGATCCTTGCCGCTTGGCAGTCGCTCGGGGGGGAGGAGGGCACCCTCGACGCGGTGATCCTGCAGCTCGTGAACCTGCAGGAGGCCGGCGTGCGTGCTCAGATGTCCAAGCGCGCGGGGGCGATCGTGGCCCTCGACGACCTGATCGACGACATCGGGGTTGACGCCACCCGCTGGTTCCTCCTGCAGCGCAGCCACGAGACCACGATCGATCTCGATCTCGACCTCGCTCGCCGCCAGAGCCAGGACAACCCGGTCTACTACGCGCAGTACGCGCACGCGCGCATCGCGAGCATTCTGCGAAAGGCCGGTGACGACCGCGTCGAGCACGCGATGTCAGCCGATCTCGCTGCCAGCACGGAGCAGTGGCATCCCTCCGCTCAGGCGCTCGTCAAGCGCCTGTCAGAGCTTCCGACCGAGGTCGACGAGGCGGCAGCCCGTCGTGCGCCACACCGGATGACCACGTATGTGACCGAGCTTGCTCAGGACTTCTCGGGCTTCTATCGCGATTGCAAGGTGGTTGGCGCCGCAGAGGAAGGCGGCGACGAGGACCTGCGTATCGCCCTGTCAGAGGCCACGCGGAGGGTGATC
>JBBPXW010000063.1:0-10942 GCA_038200525.1 Solirubrobacterales bacterium
CTGATCGTGGTGTGCGTGGGCGCCGCCCTGGTCAGCTCATCACCCTCGGTTGGGCGTGCGACCGAACGCAAAGGCGCGCCGCCGACGCGCTCACCGGTGCAGGGCGCCGGCGGGCCGTAACCAGTCCGGACGCAGGCCAAGCGTGCTCCGTGGTCACCCGGCGGAGCCCGCAACCGTCAAAGACGGCTCGGACGGGGCGTTGGAGTCCACCATGGCCGCGACCGCGCCACAGCTGGCGAGGACCATGGTGCCGGCAACCAGCACGGCGAGCGACACGCCGAGCACGAGCAGCAGCAGCGGATTGGTGCTCCATGTCTCTCCCGCCAGCAGCGGGGCCAGCAGCACGGCGAGCACGATCTGGATCACGAGCACGCCGGGAAAGACGCCGATTGCCGAGCGTTTCTGCAGGGCGGTCATCTCGCTGACCAGGCCGATCCCCGCGGCGCAGATCGTGCCGGCCAGCCACGCGGCTGCGGCGAGGAGGTGCATGCGTGCGAACGCCTCGGCCACGAACTTCGTCATGAACCCCGACGCCGCATAGGCCACGCCGGCACCGATGACCACGACCACGAAATGCGCCCGCGCGCGCATGAGATACGGGGTCAGCGCAACCACGGCGAAGGCTGCCAGCGCGGGTCCGATCACGAGCGGTGCGGCTTGGCCCCCCGCGGCCCCCTTTGGGGATGCGAAGCCGAGCCCGGCCACCCCGATGGTGATGGCCAGCACCGCGAGCAGCTCGCGCCGGGTGATGCGTTCCTCGGACAGCCGCGCCCCAGCGATCAGGAGCACGAACAGCCCCACGGCGAGCGCGGGCTGGACCACCGTGAGCGGTGCGAGCGCCAGCGCCGCCGCCTGCAGCGCCCATCCGAGCACCACACAGAGCGTGCCGATCACCCACCGCCTGCGCGTCAGCAGGTTCTTGAGCAGCGAGAGCCGGAGCGATTCGGTTGCCGGGATCTGGCGCGCCTCGAGCGACTGCAGCATCACCCCGACGCTGTAGGAGCTCGCGGCGGCCAGCGCCAGCACCACGCCGAGCAGAAAGAGGATCATCGGTCACTCCCGGGCCCGGTGCAGCGAAACAGGAAGGCGGGCGGCAGATTGAGCGGCGAGATCGTGCGCTCGACCGAGGCGAAGCGCTGCTCGAGATCGCGCTGCAGGAGGGTCGAGTACTGCAACACGAGCATCACTCCGCCGGGGGCGAGAATCCGAGGGCAGAGGTCGAGCACGCGACGCCGTACGGCGCCCGGCAGCGAGGAGAAGGGCAGCGCGGATACGAGCACGTCGACGTGGGCACCGCCGAGGTGGCGCTCGACATCTTCGGCCGAGCCGCGCACGAGCTGAAGGCGGGGGTCGTCGACCGTCGCGTCGAGGGCAGCGCAGAGCCGGCTGTCGACCTCGAAGGCGAGCAGGCGCGCGTTCGGAGCCATGCGGCCCAGCAGCGCGCGCGTGTGCACGCCGGTGCCGGCCCCGAACTCGACGACAAGCGTGGCGTCCTCGATGCGTGCGAGGTCGAGCATGTCGCCCACCGCCCTGCCGGAGGTGGGCATGAGCGCCCCGACCGCCCGGGGATGGGCGAAGAACGACCGCAGAAACGCCTTCCGATGGCCGCTCCGATGCTTGCGCCCGTCCGTGCGAACCGGCCCCGCTGTCTTCATCGCCTCTCCCGCCTCGTGGTCACGTCTGCCGGTCGAGCATAAACCCGCTCGTCGCAGGCTGACGCAGCTAGCGCCCGAGCCGCCGCACCAGCTCGCGCGCCCGCAGCGCCAGCGGGTCGATGATCCCCCGTACCTCGGCAAGGCCGGCCCTCAGCTCGGCGTCGCCGACCTCGAGCAGTGCCGGCTCGTCCTGTACCGCCTCGAGCGCGGTGCGGGCGCCGCCGAGTCCCGCGACGGCGTCGTCGATGAGGCCGCGGGCGCGCGCCGAAGCCGGGCCGGGCGACTGTGCCTGAAAGGCGCGGCCCTCCACCCCATGCCGGGCTGCGAACTCCGCGTAGGTGCGCTTGGCGCGCCCGTAGGCCCTCTGCGTCGGCCCGAAGAGCTCCTCCTCGAGCTTGTCCGCAGTGGCATCGTCGAGCTGCTCGTAGGCGGCACCAAGCGACGCGACCGCGTAGCCGAGCTCGTCGACTGCCTGCGCGAGTCCGTCGAGCAGCTTTTGGCGCCCTTCGAGGGTGGTGTAGGCCATGGACGTGAGACTAGGTGAGCGGGGCCGCCGCTCAGACCTCGAGCGCCTCGGACAGCTCGAGCCATGAGGCCTCGAGCCGCTGGCGCTCAGCCACGAGCGTTGCCAGCTCGGCCTGCAGCTCGCGAAGGCGGTCGTAGTCGGTGGCGCTTGCGGCCATCTCCTCGCCCAGCGCCGTCTCGCGCTCAGAAGACCTCTCGAGGGTCCGCTCTATGCGCTGTACCTCCTTGCGCGAGGTGCGCTGCGCAGCCCCGGGGGTCGCCTGCGCCGGCGGGCTCGGCGCGCTGCCTCCCGCCGGTGGTGTGGCGCGGCGCAGCTGCAGGTACTGCTCGATTCCCCCCGGCAGGTGCCTGATGGCGCCGTCGGTGGCCAGGGCGTAGACGTTGTCGCACACCCGCTCCACGAAGTAGCGGTCGTGGCTGACCACCACCAGCGTGCCGGGCCACGAGTCGAGCAGGTCCTCGAGCGCCGTGAGCGTGTCGATGTCGAGGTCGTTTGTCGGCTCGTCGAGCAGGATCACGTTGGGCTCGCCCATCAGCAGCCTCATCAGCTGAAGCCTGCGCCGCTCGCCGCCGGACAGGTCGCGCACGAGCGTGCGGGCGCGATCGCCACGGAAGCCGAACCGGTCACACAACATCCCGGCGGTGATCTCCTGGCCGCCGCTGAGCGTGGCCACGCCGCGCACCTCCTCGAGCGACTCGAGCACGCGCAGGTGGCCCGGGATCTCGATCGTGTCCTGCGAGAGGTGCGCGAGGCGCACCGTGGAGCCACGCTCCACCACGCCGGACGCGGGCTCGATCTCCCCGCTCAGCACATCGAGCAGGGTGGTCTTGCCCGACCCGTTGACCCCCACGAGGCCGAGGCGCTCGCCCGGACCGAGCCGCCACGTCACCCCGCGCAACACCACTCGCTCGCCGAAGGCCACCGAAACGTCGACGGCGTCGAGCACGCGATCGCCGAGCCTGGCGGCGGCGAACCGCAGCAGCTCTGCGCGATCGCGCACCTCCGGCTCGTCAGCGATGAGTGCGGTGGCCGCCTCGATCCGGAACTTGGGCTTCGAGGTTCGCGCCGGTGGCCCGCGGCGCAGCCAGGCCAGCTCCTTGCGCATGAGCTGGCGGCGGCGGTCATCGCGGGCTGAAGCCTGTCGGTCGCGCTCGTTTCGGGCCAGCACGTAGGCCGCATAGCCGCCTTCGTACTGATGGATCGCTCCGTCGGAGACCTCCCACGTGGCGGTGCAGACCGCATCGAGGAACCAGCGGTCGTGGGTGACCACCAGCATCGTTCCCCGCCGTGCCGCGAGGTGCCGGGCCAGCCAGTCGACACCCTCGACGTCGAGGTGGTTGGTCGGCTCGTCGAGCAGCAGCAGCTCGGGCCCGTCGAGCAGCAGCCGCGCGAGCGCGATCCGGCGCCGCTCGCCACCCGACAGCGGCCCGATGAGCGTGTCGAGGCCGTTTGGGAAGCGGCGCATCTCCACGCCTCCGAGCAGCCCGTCGAGCACCGAGCGAAACGTCCTGTCTCCGGCCCACTCGTGGTCGGCGCGTCCGCCGATCAGCTCCTCTCGGATGGTGCGCTGCTCGTCGAGGTCGTCGGCCTGGCCGAGCAGAGCGGTATCGAGCCCGTTGACCCGGGTGACCGCCCCGGCATCCGGGGGCTCGACTCCTTCGATCAGCCGCAGCAGGGTCGACTTGCCATCGCCGTTGCGCCCGACGACGCCGATTCGGTCCCCGGCGGCAACGCCGAGGGTGATGTCGTTGAGGACCGACCGGCTGCCGTAGCCCTTGTCGACGTCCTTTAGGTTGACGAGGTTGCGTACGGCGCTAACGGCGGTACGTCCGGGCGCTGCGTGCCGCTGACCGCTCCTGAACCACCAGCGGCTGCATTCGCGCACACACCCGCTCCTGAAACACGCCGCCCACCGACTGGCCCGGGAGCGCCACAGTCAGCAGGTTGTTGGCGAGCGGGCCGAGGACCGACTCGACAAGCGGCGTGAGCGCTCCGAGCGTGCCCGCGACATCGACCGGAAGCTTGACCGGAAGCGTTCCGAAGCTCTGGACCGTCGACTTCGTGTAGCCGGAGCTGTCCTCTGCATAGACCGCCATCGCACCCACGCGCTCACCCTTCTTGGCGCGGTAGCGGTACTCGCCGTTGAGCGAGTTGAACTGGAGGGTGCGCGTCTTGCCGCCCCGCACGATCGTCACCCGGATCGGCTTGACCGCCGAGGCCGAGTTTCCGCCCGCGTTCGCGAGGCTGATCGCACGCCGGCTGCGGTCGCGCCCGCTGGCGTTGCGATCGACCACCCAGCGCAGCGTGGGCGTCTGGCTCGTGCACGTCGGAACCGTGGTCGCCGCATCGGCACCGGCCGGGAGGCCGGCCACAAGCACGGCAGTGCCCGCCAACGTCGAAAGGGTCGCTCTGGTTCTCGTCCTCACGTCGGCAATCGTACAAGGCCCGGGCCACCCGCGCGCTACCCGAACCGCTGCCGGTACCACTCGTAGGTGGGCCCCAGGCTTTCGGCGAGGGCATGCCGTGGCCTCCAGCCCAGCTGCTCGTGCATGGCGGTCGAGTTGAGGTACTGGCGATCGATCTCGCCGTGCAGGGTGCCCTCGCCCCGGATGTCTGGCTCGACCTCGGTTCCCGCGGCCTCGCACAGGGCGGACACCACCTGGGTGACAGCCAGCGGCGTCCCCCACCCGGCATTCCACGCGCACCCACGCATGTCGGGGTCGTCGAGCGACGCCGCCACCGTCAGATAGGCGTCCACGGCGTCCTCGACGTAGAGATAGTCGCGCTCGGGGGTCCCGTCCGAGCGGATCACCGGCGCGCGGCCCTCGACGAGGGCGCGAGCCGTCTCGGGCACCAGTCGGGACCAGTTGACGTCGCCGCCCCCGTAGACGTTGGCAAGGCGCGTGACGCCCACGGGCAGGCCATAGGTGGCAGCGTAGGAGCGCGCGATCATGTCCGTGGCGGCCTTCGAGACGTCGTAGGGATAGCGCGGCTGCAGCGCG
Source organism: Solirubrobacterales bacterium (assembly GCA_038200525.1). Classification (GTDB taxonomy): domain Bacteria; phylum Actinomycetota; class Thermoleophilia; order Solirubrobacterales; family Thermoleophilaceae; genus JAAYBF01. The sequence goes on from JBBPXW010000063.1 coordinate 5,184, forward strand.
AAGTCCTCGGAGTAGGGAAGCGTGTCGTGCGCGCCGTAGGCCTTGTCGGAGGAGGCGACCACCACCCGCTGCACCGGATCGCCGACCACGCCGACCGCGCGGCAGGCCTCGAGCACGGTGTAGGTGCCGCGGATATTGGTTTCGAAGGTCGAGAGCGGCGAGCGGTTGGCGGTGCCGACGATCGTCTGGGCGGCCAGGTGAAAGACCGCGTCCACGTCGTGCTCGTTGAGCGTGCGCACGATCTCGGCGTAATCGACGACGTCGGCCGGCACCACCACGCACCGTTCCCCGATGCCGTCGGCAGCGAAGCGCGACTCGGGATCGACGTCGCGGCGCAGCGCGATCACCGTGGCGCCCTCGTCGAGCAGCCGTTCGGCCAGCCAGGAGCCGATGAAGCCCTGCGCGCCGGTGACGAGCACCGTTTGACCGTCCCAGCTCACGCCGCCGGCCCAACCTCGCGCGGCCGGCGCAGATAGGCGAGGGCCTCGGCCAGCAGCGACCGCTCCAAGATCGCCGTAGCCACCGCGGTGACCACCAGGTAGAGCGCCAGCTCGACCAGGGCGCGCGCGGCCCCGTCGCCGCCTGCCACCAGGCGCAGGCCGAGTACGAGTGCCACGGCCGGGACGCTGGGAGCGATGGCCCGCACGGTGTGCAGGACGACGGTGGCCGAGCCGAACAGCCGCGCGAGGTAGACGCCGCGAACCACCAGGCTGGTGACGGTCATGGCGGCGATGCCGCCGGCGAACCCGGCGAGCCCGTGGGTGAGCAGGAGGGGCACCGCCACGGCCAGGAACGTGATCATCGCCGCGACGCTCCAGATCGCGATCGGGCGGGTATCTCCGATGGCGCGGTAGAACGCGGTCCAGTTAAAGCCGATATGGCCCAGTCCTGCCGTCACCCCGAAGACCTGGAGCAGCACGATCGCCGGCGCCCACTTGTCCCCGAGCACGTGATGCACGAGCGGAGCCGCAAACAGCGCGATCCCGACTCCGAAGGGCACCGCCCAGATCAGGGCGAGGCGGTTGGACTTCACGAACACCTCACGCAACAGGTCGCGTCTGTCGGTCACGGCACAGATGGCCGGGTAGAGGCTTGCCGTGACGATCTCGTCCACCCGGTCGGAGTAGTGGGCGATCGTGACCGCCAGCGCGATCGCCCCCGCCGCGGCCAGCCCGAGATGGGCCTCGGCCGCGAAGATCGATCCCTGGGCGATCACCAGCGAGGCCAGCGAGGCCACCACCAGCGGAGCCGAGAAGCTCACGTACTCGCGCGTGGTGGGCCTGTCGAGCTGCAGGGCAAGCGGGTAGGGAGAGGTGGCCACCGCCACCACCGAGCCGGCCGCCGCCCCGGCCAGGGCGCCCACCACCAGCGACCAGTAGCCGCCACCGGCCGCGGCGAGTGACACGGTCACGATGAACGACGCCACCGGATCCACCGACTGCAACGCCCGGTAGCGGGTGAACTGCATGCGGCGGTAGAGGATCCAGAGCGGCGCCTGAAATGCGCTCAGCGCCAGCGCCACCGCGAGCAGGATCCCGGGCGCGACGATTCGCGAATCGCCGTAGGCGATCGAGATCAGCGGCAGCAGTGCCGCGCACAGCGCGACGAAGCCGACCGCAAAGCACAGCTCGAGGGTGAAGGCGCGCTGGAACGCCACGCGCTGGTCGGGCTCGGACTGCTGCACGAACTTGTCCCCCACTCCCACCTGCTTGAGCCACGCGAACGACATCACCGTGACCGTCAGGATGCCCCAGAGCCCGAAGTCGGACACCGAGAGAAACGCGGCCACGATTAGGCCCTTGAGCAGGTTGAGCGTGACCACCCCGACCTGGAAGCCGCCGTTGACGAGCGTTCCCCGCGCCGCGTGCTGGCGCAGCGTGCGTGCGCCAAGCGGGATACGGCCCGCGTAGCCACGGGTCTCGAGCGGATCGGCCCGCGCGGGGTCTGCAGCTCCGGGAGAAGTCAACCGCCGGCCAACGTAGCAGCGGATCCGGGCCGCACGGGTGGTCTAGGCTCCTAGCCGTGCTCGAGTCCAGCGCTGTGCGGATCCTGGCGAACCTGGGTTCCGGCGACCTGGTGCTCGACGTGGGCGCGGGCGCCAACCCGTTCGAGCGGGCCGATTGGGTGATCGACCTCTGGCCCTACGAGAAGCGCGGCATCTACGGCCGACAGGACCGGGCGGCCGAGCGCTTCAGCGAGGCGACGTGGGTGCTGCACGACATCTGCGACCCCGGCCCGTGGCCCTTCGCCGACGACCAGTTCGACTTCGCCGTCTGCTCTCACACGCTGGAGGACGTGCGTGACCCGGTCGGCGTGTGCGCCGAGCTGTCCCGAGTCGCGCGGGCCGGCTACGTCGAGGTGCCCTCGCGGTTGGAGGAGCAGAGCCTTGGCGTTCAGGGGCCGTGGGCCGGCTGGGGCCATCACCACTGGCTGATCGACCCGATCGACGGTGGGCTTGAGTTCGTGTTCAAGCACCAGTGGCTGCACGTGCGAGAGACCGATCACTTCCCGCCGGGCTTCGCCGACGGCCTCTCGGCTGAGGAGCGTGTGCTCCAGGTGTGGTGGGAGGGCGCCGTGAACGCGCGCGAGCACGTGTTCCAGGTCCCGGCGGAGTTGGACCGCTATCTCGCAGACTTCGTCGCGCCGCTGCGGCCCCCGGACGCGCCGCTGCGCCGTCAGCTGCGCCGCCTGGGGCGCCGCTTGGCCCGCTGAGGCGTCAGGTTCTGGCGGCGAGCATCGAAGCGCTTGCGTGGTGCACCACATGGGCCACCGAGAAGCCGTGGGGCGACTTCATCGAGAACCGCCCGCGAGGCTCGACGTGGTCGAAGCCCGCGGTGCCGAGCAGCTTGCGCCAGGTGCGCTGCGCTCGGCAGCCAGAAGACCACCGAGGAGTCGCGATCCGCCACGTAGCGGGCGGCGGGGAACGGAATCAGTCCGCTGAGCCGGTCGTACTCCTCGGCCGAGATGACCGTCCCGCTACAGAGCGCGGCGACCCGCTGAAGTGCCAGCAGCTGGTCGCGCAGGTGCATGACCACCGAGCCGCAGAAGACCAGGTCGAACGTCCCGAGGTCCTCCGGGCGAGCGTCGTAGATGCTGCAGTCCACGCGCTCGACCTTCGATCCGAGCAGCTCGCGCGCCAGCCGGAAGCCATCGCCGCGAGGGCGGTCTGAGAATGACTCAGGCCGGCGCGGTGGGAAGTCGAGCGCTGCCTCGTCATCGAGATCGAGTGCCGTGACCTGTGCCCCGCGGCGCTCCATCTCAAAGGCCCAGAAGCCGTCCCAGGTGCCGACGTCCAGCACGCGCATGCCGTCCATCTGCTCGGGCAGGCCGTACCTCGACACGTAGGGCCGGAGATCGAAGAACCCTTCCGTCACGACGCCTAGCGCGAGCTCCAGGGTGTGGTACCAGCGCAGCTGCGCAACGCGCCGCGAGAGCGCTGCGCGATCAGCCTCCTGCAACAGCGGGAAGGATCGTCACTTCGTCGCCGTCGTCGACGGAGGTCTCGAGGCCGTCGAGGAAGCGGATGTCCTCGCCGCCGACGTAGACGTTCACGAACCGGCGCAGCCCGCCGTCCTCGGCGATCCGGTCGCGCAGGCCGTCGAAGCGGTCGTACAGGCCGTCGAGCACGTCGCCGACGGTGCCGGCCTCGTCGATCTCTGCCTCCGCGTCCCCGCCGGTGACGCTGCGTAGCTGGGTCGGGATCTTCACGGTGATGCTCATGCCGGAGAACCTATCTCAGGACGCGGTGGCCGCGAGATCGAACACCGCGTCGAACGCGGCGGTGGACGGCTCGATGGTGTCCATCTCGAACGTGCCGCGCACCGCGTCGAGCGTCTTTAAGCCCTCGCCGGTGATCACGAGCACGACGCGCTCGTCACGACCGATGTCGCCGCGGTCGGCCAGCTTCTTGAGCACGGCCGTGGTCACGCCGCCGGCGGTCTCTGTGAACACGCCGGTGGTGTGTGCGAGCAGCTTGATGCCGGCGCGGATCTCGTCGTCAGACACCGAGTCGATAGCCCCGCCGGAGCGCTTGGCCAGGTCAAGCGCGTAGGGGCCGTCGGCGGGGTTGCCGATCGCAAGCGACTTGGCGATCGTGTCGGGGCGCTGTGGCTTGCAGAAGTCACGGCCCTGCTCCCACGCCTCGGCCACCGGCGAGCAGCCGAGCGCCTGGGCGCCGTTGAAGGTGGGCAGCTCGCCCTCGACCAGGCCGACCTCGAGCCACTCGTCGAAGCCGCGCGCGATCTTGGTGAACAGCGAGCCCGACGCCACCGGGCAGACCACTCGGTCGGGAAGCTCCCAGCCGAGCTGCTCGGCCACCTCGTAGGCGATCGTCTTCGATCCCTCGGCGTAGTAGGGCCTCATGTTCACGTTCACGAACGCCCAGTCGCGCTCGCCCGCGAGCTCGAGACAGAGCCGGTTGACGTCGTCGTAGTTGCCGTTCACCGCCACAAGGTTGGTGCCGTAGACGCCGGTGGCAAGGATCTTCTGCTCCTCGAGGTTCGACGGGATGAACACGTAGGAGTCGAGCCCCGCGGCGGCCGCGTGGGCCGCCACCGAGTTGGCCAGGTTGCCGGTGGAGGCACAGGCCACTCGGTCGAAGCCGAAGCGGCGGGCAGCGGTGAGCGCCACCGAGACCACCCGGTCCTTGAAGGAGTGCGTCGGGTTGGCGCTGTCGTCCTTGACCCACAGAGCGCGCATGCCGAGCTCGGCGGCAAGCCGGTCGGCCCGCACCAGCGGGGTCATTCCGGCGCCCATGTCCACCCGGTCGGCCGGTTCGGCACCGACCGGCAGGAGCGGACCGTACCTCCATAGCGTCTGCGGGCCGGCCTCGACCTGTTCGCGGGTGACCGCGGTCAGGCCATCGGGGTCGTAGGCAACCTCCAGCGGCCCGAAGCACTCCAGGCAGGCGTAGAAAGCCCCGAGCTGCTGCTCGGCCCCGCAGGCCCGGCACACCAGGCAGCGGGCATGGCCGAAGGAACCGGTCTGCGTCGGCGGGTGGGATGCAAAGGTTGTGCTCACGAGGCCCCCTTCTCATCATTCTCGCGGCGGCTCTCGCCACGAGACGGATGTGGCACCGTGTCAGTGCAGGCCTCGTGATCGTCACGAACTCCACTGGCGGTTGCCGGGGCTTCAACGGGCCGGTCCCTCTGCCCCTCTTGATGAGTCCGCACCACCGTACTCTCGCCGTCTCGCCCAGAGGGATGACCGCCCGTGATGTGAGATGGACGTGGGCTGAGCCCGATCAGCTGGCGGAACGGCGATGATCGAGCTGACCGAGCAGGTCCTCGATCCACCGGGTGACACCGTCGGGACCCTCCACGACCAGGTCGGCCTGCTGCCTGAGCATGGTGACCTCGTCGGAGCCAGCACAGATGCGTACTCCGTCGAACCCGTCCGCACGCAGCCGCTCGATCTCGGCGAACGCCGTCAGGTCGCCCAGGTCGTCACCGGTGAAGGTCACCACGGTGGCTCTCGCTTCGGTGACGAGTCCCCGCAGAGCGACACCCTTGTCCATGCCACGGGGGCGTAGCTCCACCACCATCCGGCCGGGCTCAGCCACCAGGCCGTGCCTTTCGGCGAGCTCGCGCAGCGGTCCCTCCACGGCGGCGAACACTCCAGCCGGGTCATCGAGCCGACGTACGTGCACGGCGAGCGACTGGCCCTTGTCCTCGATGTCTGCTCGACCGGCTCCGAGCGAGGTCAGTAGCGGGGGCAGCGCGCCTCGCACGGCGTGCAGACCCGCTGGAGGCGCGACCGTC
>JBBPXW010000064.1:0-19342 GCA_038200525.1 Solirubrobacterales bacterium
ATACCGACCGGTGAGCACGGACAACTGTGGCAGCAGACCGAGCTTTGCCCGCGGTGAGCCGGTGGGGCCGGGTGCGGGGTCCTCGGGGGTCGCCTCCCCCGGCTCGGGCGCCGAGAGCTCGCGCTGATAGCGCTCCCGGAACTTCGTAGCCGGTGCCGAGCCCAGTGCGGCGTAGATGTCGTCGAATGCCTCGACGCCGAAGAACTCCAATGCCTTCTGCGGCGTGCCGAAGAACGTCAGCTCGCCGCCTTGGCCCATCACCGCGAGCCGGTCGCAGAGACCGAGGTTCTTGGTCGCGTGGGTCACCAGGACCACCGCTCGCTCGGTCGGGTCGGCGAGGTCGCGAAACAGCACCATCGCCTGCGACTCGAGCTCCGGATCGAGGCCGGTGGTCGGCTCGTCGAGGAAGAGCAGGCTTGGTCGGTTGAGCAGCTCGGACCCGACCCCGACGCGCTTGCGCTCACCGCCCGAGAGCGAGTCGATCCGCGTGTTCTCCCTGCCGTCGAGCGAGAGCTCACTCACCACCCGTCGGACGATCGCGTCGAGCAGCCGAGGCTCTGTGTCGTCGGGCAGGCGCAGCCGCGCCGCGTAGGTGAGCGCCTCCGACGTGGTGAGCAGCCCGTGCACGATCTCGTCCTGGGGCACGTAGCCGACGTCTGTGAGGCGCGCCGTGACCGGATCGCCGTTGAGGGTGACCCGTCCGGCGCTCGGCTTGATGACGCCGGCGAGGCTCTTCAACAACGTGCTCTTGCCCGCGCCGCTGGCGCCGATGATGGCCACCAGCTCACCCGGTGCCACGTCCAGCGAGACCTTGTTGAGGATCGTCTTCGTCTCGGCCCGGATCGAGACGCCACGCGCCTCGAGTTGCAAGGTCCCCCGCTGGTTCTCGCGTGACACCGCCGAGCCGTCGAAGCGCAGCCGGTAGGGCCCGATCCCGACCTCGGCTCCGTCCCTGATCACCGTCGTCCTGACCGGGCGGCCGTTCAGGCGCGTGCCGCAGCGCGAGTGCAGGTCGCGCAGCTCGAGCACGTCTCCCGAAGCGACGATCTCTGCGTGAAAGCGCGAGACGTTGACGTCGTCGAGCACTACATCGTTGGAGTTGCTGCGTCCCATGGTCAGGCGCTCGCCGGTGAGGCGGACCACCTGCTCGGCTTCACCCTCGGTCATGCCCGGCCCTCCCCGCTGTCGACTCGTCCGTGTCGGTAGGACAGTATGTTGGTATTCGCGGTTACGCGGGCCCATCGTCTGGGTGCCAAACTGCGTAACCAGCCGGCGTTCGCGCGCGTCCTAGGAGGCATGTCATCGAGGGGACCTTTAAGCCGATGCTGATCGACAGCGGCTCCGGGGACGGCGGCGGCGGACGTTGGCCGATCAAGCGCATCGTCGCGGGCGTGGTAGCGCTCGTCATCGCGCTGCTGCTGGCAAGCCAGCTCATCCTCCCGCGCGTGGCCGAACGCCGAATTCGCTCGAAGCTCTCGGAGTCCGGGGTCGCTGCGCGTGTCAAGGTCAGCACGTTTCCTGCGGCCAAGCTGCTGTTCGGACGAGTGGACTCGGCCGTGGTCAGGGTCGACAGTGCTCAGATCACGCGCGAGAAAGTCGCAGGCCTGGTCGCCGCGACGCGTGACATCGATGCGTTGAACGTGGTGGCGCCGTCGATGCAGGTCGCGGGCATCGCGCTTACTGACGTCACGCTGCGCAAGCGGGGGTCCGTGATCACGACGAGCGCGACACCCGGTCGCGCCGACCTGCTCGCCCTCCTCCCACCGGGAAGCCGGCTCGCCCGGGTTCGACCCAGGGACGGCGGCATCGAGCTGGACGGCTCGATCACCGTCCTCGGCGCCAGCGTCTCGGGTCCAGGGCAGCTGAGGCCGTCGGACGGCGCGCTCGTGTTCACCACTCCGGCGCTGCCGGTGATCGGCCCCACGACGCTCACCGTGTTCACCGACCCGCGCGTCAAGATAGATCGGATCTCGGTGCGGACGGTGCCGCCGGGCCTCCGGTTCAGCGCGGGCGGCCGAGTCACCGGCGCCGGCTGAGGCGCGCTCTCCGAAAGCGGTTTGTAACTTCGCCCGACCTGCCCTGGTCCTACCCGTACCAGCCATCGGTCTCGATGGCGCGGAACTCTTACGCGGCGATCGGGGCGTTGAAGATCCCCGCGGTCACGGCGTTCATGAACCAGGTGCTGGCCTACCTGCCGAACGTGATCGCGGCGATAGTCATCTTCGTCGTGGCTGCAGCAGTCGCCGGCGCGGTGGCTGGGAGCATCGTCTTGGTCCTCGTCCTCGCGATTGCGTAACTTCGTCGCGGCGTCGGCGCCCGGGGTGGCGAACACCCGGTCGAGCCAGCCGTTGCCGCGCGCGTCCGGATACATGGTCCCGGCGATCAGCACGGTGGCCGCCGGGGCGCGAGCCTTGATGGCGTCGTAGGAGCGCGAGAGCATCCAGGCGTAGTCCTCGGGCTCTCCGCGAAACGCCCAGGCGCCATCGGGCTCGTTCCAGACCTCGAAGTGGTTGATCACGCCCGCGTAGCGTGCAGCCAGCTCGCCCAGGAGTCCCGCCCACCGGGCAGAGTCACGCGGCGGGCACAGCGTCTGCTGAGCAAATGGAGCGTCGGGACAGCTCGACTCCCCGTGGGACAGATGGTGGCCGACCTCCGGGGCCGGCAGGCGCTGTGGGCGAAGTGGGGCCGTCGAGTACCGACATGGGTCACCGAGCACGGCTCCCCAAGCGACCCCGCGTTTCAGCTCGGAGCGCCCGTGCCGTCGGGAGAGGCCGCTCAGGCCGCGTATCTGGCGCGCTCGCTGCCGGCCCTCGGCCTGGCCGGGGCCGATCAGGTCTTCGTCACGCTTCGCGACGAGGGAGCGGGAGAGTTCGCCTCGGAGGGGATCGTCGCCGGCCGAGGCCTGCCCGACTCACCGTTCCGGCGCAAGCTCGCCTGGCAGACGGTGCTCGATGCAACCCGCGCCTGGCCGATGGTGCTCGCCCTTGCCAACCGCCCTCAGCCCGTCGCATTTCGCTCCGGCTTCCTGGTGGCGTCCGCCCGCGTGCCCAAGGCGCCGCGGGTCGAGGCGTCGTCTGATCGCGGCGGCCCCTTAAAGCACGGACGCCGGCGGGTGATGGCGTGGAGCAGGAGCCCGACCACGCGCTTCCCGGTCGAGCTGCGAGGGCGCTTTGCCGGGAGCGGGTGTGCCGGACAGGTGCGCTTGACTTACCGGCTGGGGCGCGCACGCCCCAGCGTGCGGATCGCCGCGGTCGATGCCGGCTGTCGCTACGCGGTGAACACGGTCGTGCGTGTGCCGACCACCACGAAGCTGCCGGCGCGACTGAGCATCCGGCAGCAGTTCCTCGGCAGCGATACGACGCGCTCCGGCTCGGCGAAGCCCCTCACGGTGACGCTCAGGGCCCGACCGGCCCCGAAGCTCAAGCGCCCTCGACGTGCGCCTTCAACTCGCCGGGCCGCGCCTTGACAAGCAGATCTCGGATCTTGCCCTCGACCGGCCCACGGATGAGCATGCCGAGCACGCGCCCGGGGTCGCCGTCGAGCGAGTAGGTGGCCTTGGTCCGTCCGCCGCCGAGGTCCTCCAGCTCCCACGAGCCGACCACCGACTTGAGGTCGCCCTTGACCTGTGTCCAGGTGAGTCTGGTCTGCGGCTCGTACTCGAACCGGACAGTGCTCTTCACGGTCCGGACCGTGGCGTCGGTCTCGGTGTCGACGAGCTCGGGGCGGCCTTCTGAGTCGCGCTCCTTGACGTGCATCTTGTCCATGCCGTCCTGCCACTCCGGAGCCGTGGCCGTGTCCTGGACCACACTCCACACCTCGGCAATCGGAGCGTCTATCTCCTCGCTCGCGCTGCCCTTGATCCTCGCCATGCTGCATCCCTCCCGATTGGTGACCTGCGAGCAGACTATCCCGGTGCAGACGTCTACTTAAGCTCGCTCGAGCTCTTTCCAAGCAGCTGGCGGGCGATGATCAGCTGCTGGATCTGCTGGGTGCCCTCGAACAGGTCGAGGATCTTCACGTCGCGCGCCCACTTCTCCAGCAGCCCGGACTCGGCGAGGCCGAGTGAGCCGCAGAGCTTCACGCAGCGCAGCGCGATGTCGGTGGCGCTGCGCCCGGCCTTGGCCTTTGACAGCGACGCCTGGATCGAGTTGGGCTTCGAGTTGTCAGCCATCCACGCCGCCTGCATCGTCAGCAGGCGAGCCGCCTCGAAGTCGGCCTGCAGCGCCAGCAGCTCCGCCGCCGGCGCCGACTGCGCCGTCGCGGGACGGTCGTAGTCCACCTTCACGCCCGCGGCCTCGAGGTGCTTCTCGGTCTCCTCGATACACGCTCGCGCGACGCCGACGGCCATGCCGGCCACCAGCGGCCGCGTGTTGTCGAACGTCTGCATCGCGCCGCCGAAGCTCTTCTTGGTGTCGATGTCGGGGCTGCCGAGCAGGTCTTCCCTCGGCACGCGGCAGTCGTCGAGAATGAACGCGGCGGTGTCCGAAGCGCGGATGCCGAGCTTGTGCTCGAGCCGGTCGAGCTTCAGGCCCGGGTTGTCGCGGTAGACGACAAACGACTTGATCGCGGCGCGGCCGGCCGATCGGTCCAGTGTGGCCCACACCACGAGCATGTCGGCGCGCTCGCCGGACGTGACGTAGATCTTCTCGCCGTTGAGCACGTACTCGTCGCCGCCTGTGCCCCCATGGGTATCCAGCTCCGCGGTCGTGCGGATGGAGGCCGAGTCCGATCCCGCCTCGGGCTCGGTGATGGCCATCGCGGCCCATTTCCCCTCGTAGCGCTTGGCCTGTTCCTCGTTGGCCACCGACGCGATCGCCGAGTTGCCCAGGCCCTGGCGAGGCATCGATAGCAGCAGCCCCACGTCTCCCCAGCACAGCTCCATGATGCCGAGCACCGTGGAGAGGTTCGAGCCGTTGCGGTTGCCTTGGTCCCCGTCTGGTGACTCCGAGCGGCGCACGCCCCCGGCGCCTGCGCCCGTGCCGCTTTCGGCAGCGCCGTCGTCCATGCCGTCGAGAAGCGCGGCGAGCGCGTCGAGCTCCTTGGGGTACTCGTGCTCTGCGAGGTCGTACTTGCGCGAGATCGGTCGGAAGATCTCGGTGGCCACGGTGTGGGCCTGGCCGACGAGCGGCTTGAACTTGCCTGGTATCTCCAGGTTGATCATCAGACGAGCAGCGCTCCTTCCATCACGCCGGCCGACCGCAGATCGCGGTACCAGCGCTCGACGGGGTATTCCTTGACGTAGCCGTGACCGCCGAGCAGCTGAACGCCACTCGAGCCGATCTGCATGCCCTTGTCCACGGCCAGGTGGCGGGCGATCGCCGCCTCCTTTGCAAAGCTCTTGCCCTGGTCGGCGCGAGAGGCGGCCCGGTAGGTGGTGAGCTTCATGCCTTCGAGCTCGATCGCGATGTCAGACACCGTGAACGCCACCGCCTGGCGGTGGCTGATCGGCTCGCCGAAGGCCTTGCGCTCGTTCACGTACGGGATCACGTAGTCGAGCACCGCGCGGGCGGTGCCGAGCGAGAGTGCCGCCCAGGCCAGCCGGCCCCGCTGGATGCACTCGCTGTACACCTTCGGGCTGGCGCCGCCAAGCAGCGCGCCCGGGCCGAGCACCACCTCCTCGAGCACCAGCCGGCCGGTGCCCGCCGCGCGGATGCCCATGGCGGGCTCCGGCTCGTGCGACACGCCCTCGGTGCCGGACTCGACGATGAACAGCGCGGGCCCCTCGCCCCCTGTGCCCTGACGGCCTTGGCCGTCCCGGGTATCGATCTGGGCGGCGATCACGAACAGCTCGGCGTCGGCCACGCGGGGCACGAGCGCCTTTGTGCCGCTCAGTGTGAAGCCGTCCGGGGTGCGCTTGGCGGTGGTCTGCAGCTCGAACGGGTCGAACAGCGGCCGCGGCTCGAGCACCGCGAGCGCCGCGGCGGGCGCGCCGTCCTCGGTGAACGGCGGAAGGTACTTGGCCTGCTGCTCGGCGTCGCCCCAGAGCGAGATGGCCGTGGCCACCGCGCCCGGCGCGAGGACGGCCGCGGCCAGCCCCATGTCCCCGTGGGCGAGCTTCTCGGACACCAGCACCGACGTCACCGCCGAGCGCTCGGTCATCGCGCCGCCCAGCGCCTCGGGGATGCCGAGCATGGTGGCGCCGAGCTCGTTGCCCTGCTTGAGCAGATCGACCGGAGCGGCGCACGCGGCGTCGGCGTCCTGGGCGATCGGGCGCAGCCGCTGCGCGCCGAAGTCACCAAACGCCTCCTGCAGCATCTGCTGCTCCTCGTCGGGCTCGAGGTCGAACAGCTTGGGCGCCGACGGCTTCTTCTGCCGCGCCGGCTTGGCCAGCTTGTTGACCGCCGAGAACGCGCGCCCGGCGGACGCGGCCGTGCGAAAGCCGTTCTTGGAGCTCTCGTAGATCAGTTTCTCGACCGGTCCCCGCAGGCCGGCCCTGTCGATGAGATCGGAGCTCGCGAGGCCCCTCAGGGCCCGTAGGCCCATTCCCATGCTGCGGTCAGCGACGCTCACGACTTCTTCCTCTGTCCGGGGGAGTTGCCGAGGGGACGGACCGTGCCGTCCAGGTGGGGCGCGTCCTCCTCCGAGCGCACCGAGAATCGGGTGCCGTCCTTCGCGGCCGACTCCGACCCGAACGTCACCGTGGCCGGCAGCAGGATGGGCTTCTTGAACGCGACCTCCACCTCGTAGGCCGAGGGCAGCCTGCCCTCCAGCGCGGCCAGGCAGTGGGCCTTGGTCCACATGCCGTGCGCGATCGCGCGCGGGAAGCCGAACAGCTTTGCCGACAGGTCGTGCATGTGGATCGGGTTGCGGTCTCCCGACGCCGCGCCGTAGCGCCGCCCGAGACCACCGTCGAGCTTCCACGTTGCGTGCACCGGCGGGGCGGCCTTGCGCCGCTTTGGGTCCTTGGGCTGCTCGGTGGCCGAGCCGCCGCCGAAGCGCAGGTTGGTGGAGAAGTCCTCCCACACCAACTCGTCGCCCACATAGGCCTCGCTCACGATCGTGAACTGCCGCCCCTTGGGGTGGGGCTCAACCGGCGTGGCGCGGACGCGCAGCGACAGCGCCTCGTCCACGTGAACGGGCCGGCGCTGCACGATCCGGTTCTCGACGTGCACCAGGCCCACGACGGGGAAAGGGAAGCTGGCGTCGGTCATCAGCGCCATGTGCAGTGGGAAGGCGAGCACGTGGATGTAGGTCGAGGGCAGCGTGTCGGCCAGGCGGAACCCGCAAGCGCGGGTGTACCTGGGCAGGTCCTCCGAGTCCACGCGCACGCCCTGCATGCGGAGCTCGAGGTCGGGGATCTCGGACCCGCGCCCGCCCACGAAGGGCAGGAGCGAGGCCCCGGGCACCATCGGCGCCGCCGCGCGGGCGTAGAGCCCGAGCGATCCCGGCGCCCCGGTCAGGTCCCTGATCTCGGTGGCCATCGCTCAGGCCCCCAGCAGGTTCTGGCCGCAGACGCGCACCGTGTTGCCGTTCAGGCCGCTCGAGGCCGGGCTCGCGAACCAGGCGATGGTCTCGGCCACGTCCACCGGCAGGCCGCCCTGCGAGAGGCTCGACATGCGCCGGCCCACCTCGCGCACCGGCACGGGCATAGCCCGGGTCATCTGGGTCTCGATGAACCCGGGCGCCACCGCGTTGATGGTGTGGCCCGCCTTGGCGAACACGGGCGCCATCGAGTCGACCATGCCGATCACGCCCGCCTTCGAGGTCGCGTAGTTCGTCTGGCCGTTGTTGCCGGCGATGCCGCTCATCGAGGACACCGACACCACGCGGCCGCCCTTGTTCAGCGCTTTGACCTCGAGCAGCGCGTCGTCGATCCGCTCCTGGCTTGAGAGGTTGACGTCGAGCACCTGGTCCCATAGCTGCGAGGACATTCCGGCGATGGTCTTGTCGCGGGTCACGCCCGCGTTGTGCACCACCACGTCCACGCCCCCGTGGGCCTTGGTCAGGTGGTCAACGATCGCCTTGGGCGCGCCTGGGTCGGTCACGTCGGCCTCGAGCGCGGATCCGCCGAGCTCTGACATCACGGCGCGCAGGTCCTCGGCCAGCGGTGGGATGTCGAGGCCCACAACGTGGGCTCCGTCGCGGGCCAGCACCGCGGCGATCGCGGCGCCGATTCCCCGCGAGGCGCCGGTCACCAGCGCCACCTTGCCGTCCAGCGGACGCTCCCAGTCGAAGGCGGCGGGCGTCTTGACGCCCTTGCCGATCCGCACCACCTGGCCGGACACGTAGGCCGACTTGGGGGAGAGCAGGAAGCGCAGCGTGGCGTCCACCTGGCTCTCGGCGCCGGTGGCCACGTAGACCAGCTGCACCGTGCCGCCGCCGCGGGCCTCCTTGCCCAGCGAGCGCGTGAAGCCCTCCAGCGCGCGCTGCGCCGTGGCGGTGCGGGGGCTCGGGCACTCCTCGGGTGGGCTGCCCAGCACCACGATCCGCCCGTTGTGCACCATCGTGCGGATGCCGGTGTGAAAGAACCGGTGCAACTCGGAGAGCTCCGCGCTGTCGGTGATGCCGCTGGCGTCGAACACCAGCGCCTTGAACCGCTCGCCCGCCGGGGCGTCGGAGTTCCACACGGTGGCGTCGAGGTCCGCGGACGCGGCGGCGCCGCGCAGCTCGTCGGTCATCTCGGTCGCGGTGTCCACGCCCGCGCTCGCGAGGGCCGTCACGGCCGTCGCGCCCAGGCGCCCGCCCGGAGCGGCGCCCACCAGGGCCTTGCCGCCCAGCACGGGGTCGCCCGGTGAGTAGCGCTCCAGCGGCGTGGGAACCGGCAGGCCCACGTTGTCTGCGACGAGCTTCCCGAGCGGGAAGTTCACGATCTGGGTGTAGAGGTCTGCCATCAGGAGCCTTCCGTCTCGAGGATTGCCACGACGCCCTGGCCGCCGGCGGCGCACACGGAGATCAGTCCGCGACCGCCGCCGCGCTCGTGCAGCGCCTTGGCCAGTCCGGCCACGATGCGTCCGCCGGTTGCGGCGAAGGGGTGGGCTGCGGCCAGCGAGCCGCCGTTCACGTTGAGCTTGTCTCGGTCGATCGACCCGAGCGGCCTGTCCCTGCCGAGCCGCTCCTTGCAGAAGACCGGGTCCTCCCAGGCCTTGAGTGTCGAGAGCACCTGGGCGGCGAACGCCTCGTGGATCTCGTAAAGATCGAAGTCCTGCAGGGTCAGTCCCCGACGCTGCAGCATTCGCGGCACGGCGTAGGCGGGGGCCATCAGCAATCCCTCGCCGCCGTGCACGTAGTCGACAGCCGCCGTCTCGGCGTCAACGAAGTGCGCCAGCACCTCGTGCCCGTGCTCGGCCGCCCAAACGTCTGAGCCAAGCAGCACGGTCGACGCCCCGTCCGAGAGCGGGGTGGAGTTCCCTGCGGTCATCGTGCCGTCCTCGCCACCGAAGGCGGGTGTCAGCTTCGCCAGCTTCTCGACCGTTGAGTCCGGGCGCAGGTTCTGGTCGCGCTCGAGTCCCAGATACGGCGTCATCAGGTCGTCGTAGAACCCGCGGTCGTATGCGGCGGCGAGGTTGCGGTGGCTGGCTGCCGCCAGCTCGTCCTGCTCTTCGCGCGTGAGCCCCCACTCCCTGGCCGTGATCGCGGTGTGCTCGCCCATCGAGAGCCCGGTGCGGGGCTCCTCGTTACGGGGAAAGTCGGGCACGATCTGGCCGGGGCGCAGCTTGGCGATCAGCTTCAGGCGATCGGCGGTGGACTTTGTCCGGTTGACCTCGAGCAGCAGCTCGCGCAGATCGTCGTTGATGGCGATCGGGGCGTCGGATGTGGTATCCACGCCGCCCGCGATGCCGGAGTCGACCTGGCCAAGCGCGATCTTGTTGGCCACCTGGATTGCCGACTGCAGGCCGGTTCCGCACGCCTGTTGAACGTCGTAGGCGGGAGTCTCGGCCGCCAGTCGGCTGCCCAATACGATCTCACGCGAGAGGTTGAAGTCGCGGCTGTGCTTGAGCACGGCGCCCGCGGCCAGCTCGCCGAGGCGCTCCCCCTCGAGCGAGTAGCGCTCGATCAGCCCCTCGAGAGCTGCGCTGAGCATGTCCTGGTTGGACGCACTGGCGTACACGCCGTTCGAGCGCGCGAAGGGGATCCTGTTGCCGCCGAGCACGGCGACCTTCGTAGGAACGGAGTCCGGGCGCTGGCCGGACGAGGACCGCGCGACACCTTTTCTCGAGTTCATGTGGTACCTCCTGATTCGATCGTTTGGGAGCGCCGGCGCAGGCCCGGCGTGACGGTCTCGATGAGCAGCTCGGCGGCGTCCGCCGCTGGGATCTCCCCGGAGCGCAGCCACCAGCGCGCGAGCGCCTCGGCGGCCCCGAGGAGGGCGTGCGAGAGCGCCTCGACCTCTACGCGTGCCTTGCGACGGCTGCCCTCGGGCAGCTGCTCGATCAGGGTGGTGGCCACGAGCGCGACGATCCGCTCGCGATGCTCGGTGACCTTCAGGGCCACCTCGCCGCTGGCGGGCAGCGTCTCGTCAAAGAGCACGCGAAACGCGCCGCTCTCGTCACTGACGAACGAGAAGAAGGATCGCAGCCCGCGGTCGAGCGCGTCGGCCGGCGTGGCCGCTGCGGTCACGGCCTCGCCGACGGTGGCCATCAGCAGGTCGGCATCGCGTTCAAGGCACGCCAGGTAGAGGCGCTCCTTGTTGCCCCAGTAGGCGTAGAGCAGCGGCTTGGTCACGCCGACCTCCGCGGCCACGCCGTCCATCGTGACCGCGGCGAAGCCCTCGGCGGCAAACCGCGCATGAGCCACGTCGAGGATCTGCTGGGAGCGTTCGGCGCGCGGCAGGCGCCGCGGGGAGTGAGCGGCAACGGCCATCGGACTAGAGTTTATACAGGTAGAAACTTCTATACGGGTAATGGACGATTTCAGGCGGTCAGCAGTGGCTGGCTGGGCCCGCCCGGGGCTGCAGCCAGCCAGGTTCGCATCTGCTCGTATACCCGCGGGTGGTTGAGCAGGTGGAAGTGGTTCAGGCCCCCGAGGTGGTGTGAGTTGTCCACCTCGAATGCGATCCGCCGGCCACTTCGCGAGACGCCGGCAGAGCTTGGATAGAGCACGAAGAGATCGCCGATCACGTGGCCGAGCGGATGCCGGGAGTCGCGCGTGAGCGTTGCCCCGATCACGTAGTGCGATGCGGTCTCGAGAAGCGGGATGTCCGTGCAGGGGTCGGGGCCCCAGGCGTCGGGGTCCTGTCCGTTCCAGTCGTCGTCGACGAGCGCGCCGTAACGCAGGTCCTTGATGCCCACGCTACGGGCCGTGAGGGCATCGGCGAGCGGCTCTGACTCCGGCGTGCGCCGCAGGGCCACCCCGGCCCGTGCGGCGACCTGCTCGAGCGGAGCCCCGAGGTGGGGGGCGCCAAGCGTCACCACGTCGAGCACCCGCGCGATCCAGCGATGGCCGGCTTCGATCCCGTAGTGGCAGGCACTGCGGTTGATCAGGCCCCCCATCGAGTGGCCCACCAGCAGGATCCGCTCGATCTCCACGGGCCAGGAGTCGTGCAGCTGCTCGATCAGTGCGGCGAGCCGGCGCCCGTTGTCGGAGATGTGCAGGCCGGTGTTCACGCGCAGCGTCACCGGCGTGTAGCCCAGGTCCTCGGCAAGCCGCGACCCGTGCCAGACGTCCGGATCGCCGTAGTGACGCTCGGCGCCGAGATGCCACGACATCTCCGTCTCGCACAGCCCATGGCAGAAGATGGCCACGCGTGGCCGGGCGTCGGGGAAGGCAGCGGCCAGCTCGTCCGTGGCCAGGACCACCTCGCGGCCGTCGCGGCGTACGCCCATGCGCACGGCAAGTGGGTTGTCCTGATGCTCCAGGGTGTCGCCGAAGGCCCCGCTCAGGGCTCCGAGCGCCGGGGCCAGGACGTGGGAGTCGTGAAATGGCGGGCCATCGACCGGCTGCGCGAGTGCCGCCGCGGCGCCGCCGGCACGCGCAATGGCGCCGCCGACGCCACGGACCGCGGCGTAGACCCCGGTGCTGATCGCGTCGTGAGCGAGCCTCACCGGGGTGCCGGCCGGTCCCACCGCGTCGAAGGCACGTGTCGCGACGGCCCGGTGCATCTGCGCTATTCGGCTGGTTACCTGCCCGAGGCCCGTCGCCGCCAATCCGCCTGCCGCCTGTACCTCACGCGCCCGTGACGATTGCATGGGCTTATGTAACACCGAATCATGAGCCATTTCAACTTCTAGGATCGGGGCATGCCCCCCGACGCCGTCGCGCGCTTCACGATTGACGAGCTGGCGCAGCGCAGCGGCATGACCGTGCGCAACATTCGTGCCCACCAGTCGCGCGGGCTGCTCGCCCCACCCGTGGTGGAGGGCCGGACCGGATACTACGACGAGGGTCACCAGGCGCGGATCGAGCTGATCCGTCAGCTCCAGGCCGACGGGTACAGCCTCGACTTGATCGGGCGCATGCTCGGCCACTCTCAACACACGAGTGCAGACGCGCTTCGCTTCACGCGCGCGCTGCGCGAGCCTTTTGCCGAGGAGGAGCCCCAGGTCGTCGACCTCGACGAGCTGGCCGAGCGCTACGGCTCCACCGATCCAAAGTTGCTTTCAAAGGCGCAGGATCTTGGATTGATCCGGCCCATCGGCAACGGCAAGTGGGAGGAGATGAGTCCCAGCCTCGGGCGGGCGGGGGCCGAGCTCACGCGGGTGGGCATCCCGCCGGACAAGACCCTGAAGGTGATCGCACGGGTCCGGCGCAACTCCGAGAGCGCCGCGCGTACCTTCGTCCGGCTCTTCCTCGAGGAGGTCTGGAGCCCTTTTCAGCGTGAGGGTGCTCCCGAGGAGCGGTGGCCCGAGGTCAGCGATGCCCTCGAGCGCCTACGCCCCCTCGCCTCTGATTCGGTGGTGGCGATCTTCGCGATGGCCATGGACGAGGAGGTCGAGCAGGCCTTCGGGCGGGAGCTGCGCAAGCTGCGCAGGGACGCCAAGCGCGGCCGCTGAGAGACCGCTATCCTGACCGGTCGAACCCTGCGGCCGGCGGGGTTTTTCCTTGTCCGGCCGGACACTTTCCCAAGGAGTCGAGGAGCCATGGCTCGCGGAGACGTACGAATCGCCGCCACCCTGGAGTGCCAGGAGTGCAAGCGGCGCAACTATCAGACCCAGAAGTCCAAGCGCAACAATCCGGATCGGATCGAGCTGCGCAAGTACTGCCGCTGGTGCGGCAAGCACACACCCCACAAGGAGACCCGCTGAGCGGGACCTGAAGGGGTATGGCCAGCAACCGTCAGAAGGCGAAGGAGCGACAGGCACGTCGCCGCAAGGAGCAGGCCGGGGACGGCGGCGCGGGCAAGTCCGCGCCCCCTCGGCGCTCCGGCCCCGACCCGATCGCCGACGATGTGGTCGACGAGATCGAACGCGAGACGGTGGTCGACGGCCGGGCAGACCCCGTCACGCCGCCGCCGCTCAGCGAATCCGAGCAGCTGCGTTCCGGCGCCCCGCCGACGGACGTCGGCAGCTCGGCGAGCGTCATGCGCTATGAGCAGGATCTCGACTCCATCGAGGACGATCCCGAGCATTTCGACCCCGCGCAGGACCACCCCGAAGACGTAGCCGACATCGCGCCGGAAGCGCGTCGTCACAGCGGCGACGCCGAGGCTGAGGACAACGAGGGCTCGCGTCTCGTACAGTTCCTGCGGTCCGTGGTGGCGGAGCTGCGTCGCGTCCAGTGGCCAGACCGTCAGGCGCTCACCACGCTCACCGGCGTCGTCCTGGGCTTCGTCATCATCGCCGGCTCCTACCTCGGTCTGCTCGACGCGATCTTCGCGCGGCTGATCAAAGCCATCATCTAGCCACACCCATCCCCTCACAGGAAGTCACTAGACAGAGTCTGAAATGTTCCGCTGGTACGCCGTCAACACTTACTCCGGGCACGAGAAGAAGGTCAAGCAGAATCTCGAGCATCGGGTCCAGTCCCTGGGTCAGGGTCCCTCCGTGCGCCAGATCGTCATCCCCACCGAGCAGGTGCAGGAGATGAAGGACGGCCAGAAGGTCCAGAAGGAGCAGCGGACGATGCCGGGCTACCTGCTCGTGAACATGAACCTGTCCGATGACTCCTGGGGACTCGTCAAGAACACCCCGGGCGTCACGGGCTTCGTCGGTGCCTCCCAGAAGCCCGTGCCCCTCAGTCAGGTAGAGGTCGACCGTCTGCTCAACCGCGAGACGGCCGAGCGGCCCCGCACGCGGGCGCAGTTCTCGATCGGCGAGTCGGTCAAGGTCGTATCGGGCCCGCTGTCGGACTTCTCCGGCGAGATCTCCGAGATCAACGAGGATGCTGCCAAGCTCAAGGTGCTCGTGTCGATCTTCGGCCGCGAGACTCCGGTCGAGGTCGGATTTGACCAGGTAAAGAAGATTTGATCGGCAAGCATCCTGCTTGCCCTCTGACATAGAAAGCTCGTCCTCCAGACTCACATCCAATGGCCAAGAAGATAATGACAACCATCAAGCTGCAGGTGCCCGGTGGCGCCGCCAACCCGGCTCCGCCGGTCGGTCCCGCCCTGGGTCAGCACGGCGTGAACATCATGGAGTTCTGCAAGGCGTTCAACGCCGCGACGCAGAATGAGAACGGCACCACCATCCCGGTCGTGATCACGGTCTTCGAGGACCGTTCGTTCACCTTCATAACCAAGACGCCACCGGCCGCCGTGCTGATCAAGCAGGCGATCAACCTTCAGAAGGGCTCGGGCGAGCCCAACCGCAACAAGGTCGGCAAGATCACCTCCGCGCAGATCCGCGAGATCGCCGAGCGCAAGCTGCCCGACCTGAACGCCACCGACCTCGATGCGGCTTCCAAGATCATCGAGGGCACGGCCCGTTCCATGGGAGTGGAGTTGGCAAAGTGAGGCGTGAAGCCGAACAAGACCATCAGAGCGCGGGGCGGGGATGCCCCGCGGAGGTGATCTCATGAAGCACGGCAAGCGCTACCGCGACAACCTCGAGAAGGTCGATCGCGAGCGCGAGTACACGCCCTCGGAGGCCGTCGGGGTCCTAAAGAGCTTCACCGGCCCGAAGTTCTCAGAGACCGTCGAGGTCCACATTCGGACTGGCTTGAACGTCCGCCACGCCGAGGAGCAGCTGCGCGGCACCATCTCCCTGCCGAACGGCCTCGGCAAGGAGATGACCGTGGCCGTGTTCGCCAAGGGCGACAAGGCGCGTGAGGCGGAGGAGGCCGGAGCCGACATCGTGGGCGATGATGACCTGGCCAAGCGGATCGAGGAGGGCTTCAGCGACTTCGACGTGGTCATCGCCACGCCGGACATGATGCCTGTGGTCGGTCGTCTCGGGCGGGTCCTCGGGCCTCAGGGCAAGATGCCGAATCCCAAGGTCGGCACGGTCACCGCTGACGTGAGCAAGGCCGTCGGCGAGAGCAAGGCCGGCAAGATCGAGTACCGCACCGATCGCCACGCCATCGTGCATCTCCCGATCGGCAAGTTCGACTTCGACGAGACCGCGCTGCTCGAGAACTACGCAGCGCTGATCGACGAGATCAACCGAGCCAAGCCGGCTGCGGCAAAGGGCCGCTACCTGCACACCGTCACCCTCAGCACCTCGATGGGGCCCGGCGTCAAGGTCGACCCCGGGGCGCGCACCACCGCCGAGGCCGGCGAGCCGGCGGCGGTCACCGCCTAAGCGCTACGCTCTATCGCCTAAGTAGTGCCCCAGACCACCGGCTGGTCCGTCCATAAGCCCGGTGCAGGCGATACCTCGAAGACCTGTGTCTCCCGAGCCCGCCTGCCAGCGGGCTCTTTGCGTGGTACGAGACATGGGTAGGCAACAATCGTGAACAGAGAAGAGAAAGCGGCGGTCATCGATCAGGTGGCCGATCAGATCCAGGAGTCCCAGGCGATCTTCGCCGTCGACTACCGCGGCATCTCCGTCACCCAGGTGGCGCAGCTGCGCGAGCAGCTCGCCGAGGCCGACGCCTCTCTCCGCGTGGTCAAGAACTCGCTCACCGAGCGCGCCGCCGACAAGGCGGGGGCCGTGAGCCTCAAGGATCTGCTCGAAGGGCCGACCGCGTTCACGTTCGTGCGTGGCGACGCCGCGCTCGCGGCCAAGGCCATCGACACCTTCCGCAGGCAGCACGAGGTCCCGCAGTTCAAGGGCGGCACTCTTGACGGCGTCGTGGTGTCGATCGACCAGATCGAGGCCATCGCCAAGCTGCCGGCCCGTGATGTGCTCCACGGTCAGGTGGTGGGAGTGCTCGCATCGCCGATCACCGGCCTGGTGCGCGGACTGAACGCGCTGATCGCCGGTCTGGCGCTGCAGCTCGGTCAGATCGCCGAGCAGGGCCTCGTGACGGGCGAGGCGCCCGTCGTCGCAGAGCCCGACCCCGCGACCCCCGCCGAGGAGGCGCCGGCTGCCGAGGAAGCGCCGGCAGAAGAGGCTTCGGGCGACACGCCCGCAGAAACCGAAACCGAAGACCCGCCCTCCGAGGGCGACGAGGACACAACCGAACGTGCGCATCCGGCCGAGCCGGCTGCTTCGCAACAACAAGAGGAGGGCTAGACATGGCCGCCAACACAGAGGAATGGATCGACGAGCTCAAGGGCATCTCCGTGCTAGAGCTGTCAGAGCGCATCAAGGCGCTGGAGGAGGCCTTCGGCGTCTCCGCCACCGCCATGGCGGCCCCGGCCCCTGCAGCCGCGGCTGGCGAGGCCGCGGAGGAGGAGGAGTCGAGCACCGTCGACGTAGTGCTCACCGGTGCCGGTGAGAAGAAGATCCAGGTGATCAAGGTCGTGCGCGCGGCCACCGGTCTCGGCCTCAAGGAGGCCAAGGCTCTCGTGGACGAGGCGCCGAAGCCCATCAAGGAGGGCATCGAGCGCGAGGAGGCCGACAAGCTCAAGGCCGATGTCGAGGAGGCCGGAGGGACCGTCGAGGTCAAGTGATCCCGACGGGGGCAGGCGCCTCCGCTCAGAGGTCAGAGGGCCGGCGATAACTGCCGGCCCTCGTCGTTCTCGGAGCCGTCGCAGACCCGCGCGGAGCTTCTCGCCAAGGACAGGCCATAGGATCGAGCGATCGCCCGCTTCTCACTTCAAGGCAAGGTCGCGCTCGTGTCGGGTGCGGCGCGTGGCATCGGCTTCGAGGCCGCTCGCCTCATGCACCAGCGTGGCGCATCGGTGGTGCTCACCGATCTGGATGCGGGCGCAGCCGAGCGCGCCGCCGCTGAGGTCGGCGAGCGGGCCGTGGGGCTCGGCGCCGACGTGACCGACCGCGAGGCGATGATCGCCGCGGTCCAGACTGCGGTCGACCGCTTCGGCGGCCTCGACGTCGTGGTCGCAAACGCGGGAACGGGGCCGCCTCCCGCGACCATGCGTGCGATGGGCGACGAGATGTTCGAGCGGGTGCTCGAGGTCGACCTCCAGGGCGTGTGGCGCACGGTGTCACCCGCCCTCGACCAGATCGTGGCGCGCAAGGGCCAGGTCGCGGTCATCTCCTCGGTCTATGCGTTCTCCAACGGGGCCATGGCCTCGCCCTACGCCGTCGCCAAGGCCGGGGTGGAGGCGCTCGGGCGAGCGCTCCGTGTCGAGCTCGCCCCGCACGGAGCGGGGGCAACCGTCGTGCACTACGGCTTCGTCGACACCGTGATGGTGCAGCAGGCCTTCGACGACGATCCCCGGGGGTCGGGACTGCTGGAGAGCGTGCCCGCGGCGATCACCCGGCGGATCACACCGGCCCAGGCGGCCGAGGCCCTGGTCGATGGCATCCAGAAGCGCGCGCCCCGCGTGATCGCGCCGTCGTTCTGGCGCATCCCCTACTTCACGCGCGGCGTGTTCGGGCCCCTGATGGATTGGGTGATGGCCCGCGACAAGCGGGTTGCCGAGCAGATGGCTGCGTCCGAGGTCCCGGGAGCCGAGGCCGGCATCGCGACCAGGCCGGCGGGCTAGGACGTCCCGGCGGCGCGGCGCCCCTCAGATCACGTTCGAGAACACGAGCTCCCAGAACGCCGCGCCGAGCGCCGCGGCGCTGAAGCCCCACAGGAGCGCCCAGCCGACTCGCTCGTTCGGCTTCATCTGCGGCCGCGCGAGCCCGAAGATGAGGGCGAGCTCGAGCACGACGCTGATCACGATGAACACGAGCAGCGGGATGCTGCCCACGAACGCCCCGACCAGCAGCAGGATCACGGGGATCACCACGGAGGCGCCGACGGCCGAGACCACGAACACGACCAGCTCGTTGAAGGGGTCCCTGTAGAGCCGCTGACGTGGGTCGAAGGCGGCGCCGAGCGAGCTTTGCTGACTGGTGCTCTCCATGGCGGAGATCATCGCACGCACGCGCCGCGACCCGCTACCATCACCCACGGCCTATAGCCGCAGCCGTCCCTCAGAGTGCCCCGCCTCATATCGCGGAGCCTCGGGACGGGGTCCGTGATGGCCCGTAGGCCCCCGCAAAAGGGGGGCCGGCACCCGCCCCCGAGGGGGCGTGTTTCGCTGTGCTATTCTAAGCGGTCGCGCTTTTTGGAGCGCCCTCGCTGTCCCCGCCGAACCTCGAAGGAGTTGCCGACTTGGCACGTGTTGATGCCTCCCGTCTGCGCCGCAGTTTCTCGCGCCTGGAGAACAAGCTCGAAGTCCCGAACCTGATCGACATTCAGCGCCGCTCGTTCGAGTGGCTCGTGGACACCGAGAAGGGGGGACTCAGGGAGACCATCGACGACGTATCACCGATCGAGGACTACACCGGCAACCTTGCCGTGGTCTTCGAGGAGATCACCTTCGACGACCCGGTGGCCACCATCGCCGAGTGCCGCGAGAAGGACCTCACCTACGCACGCCCGCTGACCGTCAAGGTCGCGTTCCAGAACCGCGAGACGGGCGAGATCCGCGAGCAGTCGGTGTTCATGGGCGACTTCCCGTGGATGACCGACTGGGGCACGTTCATCATCAACGGCACCGAGCGCGTGGTCGTCACGCAGCTGGTGCGGTCCCCGGGCGCCTATGTGATGGAGCCCAAGGACAAGGAGAAGCAGGTCTTCGCCGCCAACCTCATGCCCGCGCGTGGGTCCTGGCTCGAGCTCGAGATCGACAAGAAGGGCAAGGTGTTCGTCCGCATCGACCGCAAGCGCAAGCTGCCGGTCTCGGTGCTGCTGCGCGCCATGGGTGAGGTCCTCCGCGAGAGCGGCCTGGCCCCCAACTGGACCGGCTCCGACGACGACATCACGGGCCTGTTCGACAACTCGCTCTACATCCGCAACACGGTCGAGGCCGACACCGAGGCCACCAAGACCGAGGACGGCGCGCTCATCGAGCTGTTCAAGAAGCAGCGTCCGGGCGAGCCGCCCTCAGTCGACGCCGCCAAGAACCTGCTCAACCAGTTGTTCTTCGACCCCAAGCGTTACGACCTCACGCGCGTGGGTCGCTACA
>JBBPXW010000065.1:0-12993 GCA_038200525.1 Solirubrobacterales bacterium
GGCCGGTGGAGAGGTCGTCGATCACGGTGACGGTGTCGCCCCGGCCGACCAGAGCGTCTACGAGATTCGAGCCGATGAAGCCGGAGCCGCCGGTGACCAGTGCATGCATGGCGGGCAGCCTAACCGTGCCGCCCACGCCTCAGCAGCGACCCTTGCTAGCGTCGCCGCGGTGGCCGGCCTGTTCGTGACGCTCGAGGGAATCGACCGGTCGGGCAAGAGCACCCAGGCCGCGCTGCTCGTCGATGCTCTCGGCGGCGCCGCGATTGCGGTTCGCGAGCCCGGCGGGACGCCCGCGGGCGAGCGCGTGCGGGCCATCCTCAAGGACCCCGACGTCGAGCTCTCCATCCAGGCCGAGGCGCTGCTGTTCGCCGCGGCGCGCGCCGAGCTCGCCGAGCAGGTGATCGGCCCCGCGCTCGCGGCCGGGCAGACCGTCGTCTGCGACCGCTTCCTCGACTCGTCGCTTGCCTATCAAGGCGCGGCGCGCGGCCTTGGGCTCGACGCGGTGCGCGCGCTCAACGCCGCCGCCGTCGGCCACCTGGTGCCCGACCTGACGCTGCTGCTGTGGATCGACCCGTCAGCGGCTGCCGAGCGCGGCGCCGAGGACGACCGCTTCGAGCGCGAGGGCCACGCGCTGCAGCGTGCGGTTGGCGATGCCTACGAGCAGCTGGCCGCGGCCGAGCCCGCACGCTGGCGGCGCGTGGATGCCGCGCGTGACCTGCAGACGGTGCACGCCGACGTGCTCGCCGCCGTCGAGGGCCGGCGACGATGACCGAGCAGACCGAGCAGCGGCCGGGTGTCGCGCTGGCGGGCACCGCGGACCACGCCAACGCGCGCGTCACGTTGACGAGCGCGCTGCGCACCGGCGCCTCGCATGCCTACCTCTTCCACGGGCCCGCGGGCGTGGGCAAGCGCGAGGCGGCGCGATCGTTTGCCGCCGAGCTGCTGGCCGAGGGTGCCCCCGATCCCGACAACGTGCGCCACCGCGTGGCGGTCGGCACCCACCCCGACCTCACCTGGGTACATCCCACCGGCGCGCATGTGATGCGCACCGGCGACGTCGACCAGCCCGTGGTGGCCGCCTCCACGCGCACCCCGTTCGAGGCGTCCAAGCGCGTGTTCGTGCTCGAGCGCGTGGACACGATGAACGACGAGGTGGCCAACCGGATGCTCAAGACCTTGGAGGAGCCGCCCGCGTTCGTGCACCTGATCCTGATCAGCGACTCGCTCGGTCAGGTGATCGACACGGTGGTGTCGCGCTGTCAGCTCGTGCGCTTCGATCCACTGCCGGCCGCGCGGCTTGCCGAGGTGCTCGAGCGCGAGGGTGTGGTCCCCGAGCGCGCCGGCGCGAGCGCCGCGCTGGCACTCGGCAACGGCGAGCGCGCCCGGCTATTGGCCTCTGACACAGGCGCCGAGCTGCTTGCTGACGTCGACCTGATCATCGAGGCCGCGCTGCGCCCCGGCAGCAGGGCAGAGCCGTGGCGGGCGCTGCTCGAGCGCGCCGTCGCGCGCCAGGGCGCCGCCGAGTCCGAGGTGGGCGACGCGCGCGACGAGCGGCTGCGCTCAGAGCCGAAGGGCCGAGGGCGCGGCGCGCTCGAGAAGCAGTTCGACGATGCCGCCAAGCGCGCCGGCCGCCGCGCCCGCACCGAGGTGCTCGACCTCGGCTTGACACTCGCCGCACTCGGCTTTCGTGACCTGGTCTGTTTGGCCGAGGGCGTGCCGGAGGCCGCCCTCGACGGCGAGCGCGCCAGGCGGCTGGCCGGCGACACCGCACTCCCCGACGCACGCCGGCTGCGCCGGGCGGCCGAGCGGTGCGAGGACGTGCGGACGTCGTTGCAGCTCAACGTGAGCGAGGATCTGGCGCTCGAGGCGCTGGGCTTCCGCCTGGCGGCCCTCGTGGGCGCGCCCGCCTGACCGCCGCGTCACTGCGCTGTGTCCGCTGCCCGGCTCGCGCGCTTGCGCGTGAGCGTCAGCTCGAGTGGCCGGGGCCAGGAACGTCTCGTCGGGCTCAGCCGCGCGGCGCGTAGCGGTTGTGCAGCATCAGGTCGTTGCCATCCGGGTCGGTGAACAGCGCCATGTGGCAGACGCCCGTGTCGAAGACCTCGCCCGAGAACTCGACGCCCTTCTCCTCGAGCTCGGCCTTCGCGGCCGCCACGTCGTCCACGTGGATCGCGGGGTGCGCGTTCTTCGACGGCGCGAACTCCATTCCCATCTGGGCCGGCTCCCAGATGCCGAAGCACGTCTCGCCGATCCAGAACTCGGCTTGGCCGTTCTCGTCGGGCCGGAGCCCGAGCGTGTCGACGTAGAAGTGGCGCGAGCGCTCCGAGTCGGTGGAGGGCACGGCGATGAAGTCGAGGTCGTAAGCCATGTCCCGAGCCTATCCCGGCGATCGCACGCGTCCTACTCCTTGACAAACGATGGATAGCGATATATCGTAAATACATCACTACATATAGGAGACATACATGAAGCACGCACACCATTCACATAGATGCGGGCCCCGCCACGGTGCCGGGTTCGCCGAATTCGATCCGAGGGAGCAACACGCGATGGGCGGACCACGAGGGCCGCGCGGACGTGGCCGCGGGGGCCCGGGCGACTATCGCCGCGGTGGCCCGCCCGGCTACGGCTATGCCCCAAGGGGCCGCCGCGCCCGCCGAGGTGCGGTGCGCGCCGCGATCCTGGTGCTGCTCGGCGAGGAGCAGCGCAACGGCTACACGCTGATGCAGGAGATCGAGAAGCGCAGCGAAGGCACCTGGCGCCCGAGTCCCGGCTCCGTGTATCCGGCCCTGGCACTGCTGGAGGACGAGGGGCTGATCAAGTCGGTCGGCTCCGAGGACCAGCGCGCGTTCGAGCTCACCGATGCCGGCCGCAAGGCCCTTGCCGAGCGCGGGGAGGATGCCCGCGATCCGTGGGAGGCCACCGGCGACGACGTCGGCGACGAGGCCTTCGAGCTGCACCGCGTGATGCGGCAGGTGGGAATGGCCGCAGGCCAGCTCTCACAGGTCGGCACGCCGGAGCAGGTCAAGCAGGCCAATGAGATCCTCGCCGCCACGCGCCGCTCGCTCTACGGGATCCTCGCCGAGGACCCCGCAGATCGCGACGCGGATCAGTAGCGCGCGCCCGCAGCCGCCGGCGCCCGATCGAGCTCATCCAGGTCCGCCCGGGTGAGCTCGAGTGCTGCTGCGCCCGCGTTCTCCTCGACGCGCTCCGGCCTGCGAGTGCCGGGGATCGGGACGATCTGGTCGTACTGGGCCAGTGTCCAGGCCAGCGCGACCTGACCCGGGGTCGCGTCGAGTCGCTCGGCCACGGCCTCGACGTGGTCTAAAACCGCCTGGTTGCTTGCCATCGCCTCCTCGGTGAAGCGCGGGTTCTTCGAGCGAAAGTCGTCGGCGGGGAGATCGCTGCTCTTCAGCGAGCCGGTGAGAAAGCCCCGGCCCAGGGGAGAGAACGGGATGAAGGCGGTGTCGTGCTCCCGACACCACGGAATCACCTCCTCCAGCGGCTCGCGCGTCCATAGCGAGAACTCCGACTGCAGCGTGGCTACGGGGTGAATCGCGTGGGCGCGATCGAGCTCGTCGATCGTGGCCTCGGACATGCCGATCGCGCCGACCTTGCCCGTTTGCACGAGCTCTGCCATCGCGCTCCACGTCTCCTCGACCGGCACCTCCGGATCGGTGCGATGCAGCTGGTAGAGGTCGACGTGGTCGGTGCCCAGCCGGCGCAGCGAGTCGTCGATGCCCCCGCGCACGTGCGCGGGGGAGCCGTCCCGGCCCATGTCGAAGGTCTCGACGTCGTTGACCACGATGCCGACCTTTGTCGCCAGGGTGACTTCGTCTCGGCGGTCCTTCAGCGCCTTGCCGACGAGCTCCTCGTTGGTGAACGGGCCGTACATGTCCGCGGTGTCGATCAGCGTCACGCCGAGGTCGATCGCGCGATGAATCGTGGCGATCGACCGCGACTCGTCGCGGTCTTCGGGGTTGTAGGCCCAGGTCATGCCCATGCACCCGAGTCCGACCGCACCGACCTGGCGGTCGCTGGAGCCGAGCCTGCGCTGTGAGATCGAAGCCATCGCCCAAAGCTAGTCGCGCCGCCGAGGCAGATTTCCCGCACCCGGCGCCCATCCGGTACCTTCGCGCCATGCGCCGCCTCCCGATGGCCCGACTGCTGATCGCCACCGCCCTCTCGCTCGCCGCGTTCGGGGTTGCCGCAGGTCAGGCCTCGGCCGCCCCGCTGAACTGCCCATCGACCTTCCAGATCGAGCACGACGACTCGATCGGCAAGATCACGTTGCCGGCGGGGGCCTACCAGATCAAGGTCTCCGATCCGGCGAAGCTCGCATGCGCCAGCGCCGCCCAGGACCTCGCCGAGTTCCTCAGCGACTACGACGGCCAGCTGCGCCGGCCGTGGACCGTCGCAACGGGCAGGCCCGTCTTCACCCGGGGGCTTGACTCCAACACGGCTTTCAGCCTCAGGCGGGTCGGTGCGCGGCCTTCACCGGCCAACCCGGTCGTCCCGGTGGTGAACCCGACCTCCAACGCGTGCCCCGGCTACTTCCAGGTCAGGCACGACGACCACATCGGCGCGCTCGCGATCCGAAAAGCGCAGTACCGCGTGACGATCCTCGATCCGCAGAGATTCACGTGTGCAGCAGCCTTCAAGGAGTTCGCTCGCTTCCTCGAGGACTTCGACGGCAAGCTCACCCGCCCCTGGAACGTGAACAACAACACCGCGACCTTCCGGCGCGGCAAGAGCTCGACCGTCGGCTTCCGGGTCAAGCCGGCGGCGGGCCGCGAGCCCGCTCGAAGTAAGGGCCGTCAGTTCCCGGCCAAGGGGCAGCCGGGTGAGTGCCCCGGCACGTTCCAGGTGTTCAACTCCGACCGGATCAACTCGCTCCAGCTGCGGGCGGGGCGCTACCTGACCTTCGTGCGGAGGGGCAGCGGCCTGAGCTGTCGTCGCGTGTCGTCCCTGCTTCACCGCTTCCTTTCGGCCCGTGGCCAGGTGGCACCGAGGCCGTGGAAGGTCGACGGCGGCAACGGCGTGTTCACCAACGGCAGGCGGCCGGGCTTTCGCGTCAAGCCGGCGAGCCCCAGCGGCTCCACCGCCGCGCGGTAGCCGGGCCCCCGCGAGCCGTAGCCCAGTCCGGCGGCCGCGTCCGCGCGCGTCTCGACCACCGCTCGCGCGCCGCGCCACCGCGCCACACGCCACGGTGGCAGGCCCGAGACGACCCGCAGCGGCTCGCCGCCTGAGTCGAGGAACACCACGTCGATGGCGAACCGCATCCAGGCGGTGTGCACCGAGTCGCACTCGTCGATGAGCAGGGCACAGTCCGGCGGCATGGCGGCAAGCCCCGCGAGCCCGAGCAGGCGCTGACGGAAGCCACGCGCCACGAACAGCCGCCCGCCTCCGGGCAGCGGGCGCTGGTCCATGCGGGCCAGTCGCGGGGGAGGGATGCCCTGGGTGGGCGGGCGGCTGTTCACGGTCACCTGGTGTGAGTCCCGATAGGGCGCCCGGTCGCCCCGACGAATATTTCAACCGGCTCCTAGACTGCGGGGCCGTCCACGCCGACGTAGCTCAGCTGGTAGAGCACCACTCTCGTAAAGTGGGGGTCCGGGGTTCGAGTCCCCGCGTCGGCTTGAGAACGGACAGGGAAGGCCACAGCGCGTGGACCAACGTCATGTCAGTGCCTACGGTGTCCGCCGCCGCGACGGATAAGGTCGCCTCCGTGGTGCCTGCTCTGCTCGACGCTCCCTCCCCGGTCGTTTCGCGGCACCTCAGCGTCGGCTGCTCGACGGGCTTTATGGTCGACCAACGGGGGGATTGGGTCGGCCTCGTCGCGCGCAGCGCCGCCACCTCCACGCTTGCGGTGGAGCTGTCGGCCCTATCGCAGGAGGAGTTACCGGGCCTTATCCGCTTTCTGCGGACAGACCCGTCGATGCCTTTCCACTACCTCAGCGTTCACGCGCCATCGAAGGGTGTCGGCGCCGACGAGGCCGAGCGTGTTCGTGCGCTGATGGATCTGCCATCGCGGGTGCGCGCGATCGTCGTGCACCCCGACACGATGGAAGACCTCAAGGTGTGGAGCGGTCTCGGCCGGCGTCTGGTGGTGGAGAACATGGACGCCCGGAAGAATTCGGGACAGACGGCCGATCAGCTGGCCGATGTCTTCCGTGCGCTGCCGTTGGCTGGGCTCTGCTTAGACATCGCGCACGCAAAGCACGTTGACCCTTCGCTTAAGGGTGGCCGCGCGATGCTCGATCGCTTCGCCGGTCGCCTCCGCCATGTGCACCTCAGCTCCCTAGATGACAGTGGTCACCACGTTCCACTGACGGCCGAGGATGCAGAGCTCTTCACAGATCTACTGGAGCGTTGTCGCGACGTGCCATGGATACTCGAAGCCCCGCTGCGCTGAGCAACCAGGCAGGTGCGCTCGAGCGCTTCCTGAAAAGCAATGGGCCTCAGGGCCAGCACCTGCTTGACGCTCGGACCCACACTGCGCAGAGGCAGGCCGTGGTCCACGCCCAGTTTGCGGAGGAAGCCCTGCCGTCAGACACCTCGGTTGTTCTCTTTGGCTCGTGGGCGCGTCAAGAACTCACCGAAGGAAGTGACGACGACTGGGCGGTGCTTGTCGATGGCACCGCCGAGGACCGCACGGACGTCGTCGGGGTCGTCGAGCTGGCCAGGCGACACCTGGGGGACGGGGACCGCAAGCCGGGTTCGCAAGGCATCTTCGGCGAGGCCATCTCTGGCGACGAGCTGGTGGCCAAGGTCGGACTCGACGAAGACACGAACACCAATCTGACGCGCCGCGCGCTGCTGCTCTTGGAGTCCGTTGAGGTGGCGGGGTCAGTGCACGCACGCTGTCGCCGGCGAGTCCTCGAGCGCTATCTGAACTACGGCGTCAAGGACTTCCGGCCGCCGCGCTTCCTGCTCAACGACATCGTCCGCTACTGGCGCACCGTCGGTGTTGACTTCGAGGGGAAGCACCGCGACACGGGCGGCGATGACCCGAAGTGGGTCGAGCGCAACGCAAAGCTGCGGACGGCTCGAAAGGTTCTGTTCGCGGGCGGGTTGGTGCCGATCCTCCAGTGTCACCTCCTGGCCAAGCCCGACATGCCGGATTACCTCGACCAGCAGCTGTCGAGGCCTCCGACGGATCGTCTGGCGGCGGCGTTCGAGCACTACGGCGCCATCGACGAGGGCGTGCGCTTCTTCGGCGCCTACGACCGTTGGATGGAGCTCATGAGAGACCAGCAGGCCCGGGCAGAGCTGGCGGCACTCCGCTTCGAGAATCGCGAAGCGTCCTCCCTGTTCGCCGAGATCCGTCAGATAGGGGAGGCATTGGACCAGGCGCTGATCGCCCTTCTCTTCGACACGCCGCTCAGCCAGGTCGCCCGAAAGTACGCAGTCCTCTAACCCGTTCCTCGTACCCCGCGACGGACCCCGGCGGACAGGGTCCCGGCGGTTCCGCGCGGGCCGGTACGGACGCGGCAGAGTCTCACGAGAGCAGCAGTGTCCCCGGTTCCAGGCGATTCTTCGCTCCGCCTAGATCGCTCTCGTAAAGTGGGGGGCTGGGGTTCGAATCCCCGCGGCGGCTTGATCAGGCTCACTCTTCCTTCGGGCTCGTCGTGGCCACGGGGACTGAGACGCCCGACAGGATATCTAGCCCCCGGCCACATCCCGGCGCTCGAAGATCACCCACGCCGCGGCCAGTGCGGGCAACCCGTAGAGGGCGCTGACCCAGGCGGCTCGGACGATCGGCGTCCAGTCCGCGGGGGTGCGCAGGAACCCCTGCCAGGCGTTGAACTGGGTGCTCAGCAGGTAGGGGCGCAGCGCTTCCAGACCGGGCAGGATCCCCACCAGCTGGAGCAGCAGCGAGACCATCAGCGTCCCGACGACGGCCGCGGCACTGTTTCGAAACACCGTGGACAGCAGCAGGCCGATCGCCGCGATCGCCAGGATGGGCATCAGGTACACGCCGAGGCTGGCGAACACCAGCCCGACTCCCTTGCCTGCGGGCACCTGGGTGCCGGACAGGCTGGTGAGGGGGTGCAGTCCCGAGGCCATGATGCCCGCCCCGAGGGCCACCACCCCCGTCAGCAGGATCGCGGCCACGGCGTAGGTCAGCGTGGCCAACGCCTTGGCCGCGAAGATCTGTGAGCGGTCGACAGAGCGGGTGAGGATCGTCTTCAGGGTCCCGTTGTTGTCCTCGGCCGCCACGATGTCGCCCGCCACCAGCGCGGTGATGAGCGGGAACATCCAGATCGAGCCGAACAGCAGCAGGACCAGCGGAACGGCAAGACCGGTGTCGCGCAGGTATCGGCCAAAGGCCACGTCCTCGGGTCCGTTGCCGCTCTGCAGCGCCAGGGCCACCACGAAGATGACGGGCACCACCACCGCGGCGCCCAGGCCCAGGTAGGTGCGCTTCTGAGAGCGCAGCTTGCGCAGCTCCCACTTGTAGACGGTGAGCACCCCGGGCTTCATGCAGTGCTCGTCTCGGAGGCGGGGGCCCGACCTGGGGGCGGCTCGTCGCCACCCTCGGTGAGCCGGAAGAACAGATCCTCCAGCGTGGCCAGCTGCGGACTCAGCTCGCGCACGAGCACGTCGGCTTCCACGAGCGCACGCGACAGCTCGGCGAACGCATCGTCGTGCTCGGCATGGATCACCAGACCGTCGGCATCCTCGTCGGCCACGTCCACGCCCGGCTGGGCACGGCAGATACGCGTCGCCCGGCTGTCGTCGGTGGTGCGCAGCCGATAACGCAGGCCGGCCGTGGCTCGCAGCTGCTCGAGCGATCCTTCATAGACCACCCGGCCGGTCTGGACGATCGCCACCCGGTTGCAGAGCTCCTCGACCTCTGCGAGCAGGTGGCTCGAGAGCAGCACCGTCATCCCTTCAGAGGCCAGCCGCTTGATCAGGCGGCGCATGTCGCGCATGCCGCCGGGGTCGAGGCCGGTAGCGGGCTCGTCGAGCAACAGCAGCCGCGGTCGCCGCAGCAGGGCTGCCGCGATGCCCAGCCGCTGGCGCATGCCGTGCGAGTAGCCGCCCACCTTGTCCTTCCCGCGCCGACCGAGCTCGACGATGTCGAGCACCTCGTCGACCCGTGAGTGCGCCTCGCCGCCGTCGAGCGCGGCCAGCAGCTCCAGGTTCACCCTCCCGGGCAGGTACGGGTAGAACTGC
The DNA here is from genome assembly GCA_038200525.1 of Solirubrobacterales bacterium. Taxonomy (GTDB): domain Bacteria; phylum Actinomycetota; class Thermoleophilia; order Solirubrobacterales; family Thermoleophilaceae; genus JAAYBF01. The sequence goes on from JBBPXW010000065.1 coordinate 9,178, forward strand.
GGTCCCTCCACGAATCCCGCAACCCCTTCCAATGCCTCGACGCCGCGCTGTGGGTCGTGGCCGAAGATCCGGACCGAGCCCTCGGTCGGGCGGATCAGCCCGAGCATCATCCGCAGGGACGTGGTCTTGCCCGCGCCGTTGGGGCCGAGGTAGCCGAACACGTCGCCGGCCTCGACCGTCAGGTCCACGTGGTCGACGGCGGTGAGCTCGCCGTAGCGCTTGACCAGGCCCCGCAGCTCGATCGGGGCCGCGGCGAGCTCGGTGCTCATAGCCCCCTGGCTGCCGCCTCCGCGGCGCCCGGGGCGACCGAGCCCAGCACCACGTAGCTTGTGCCGGCACGCTTGAAGCGGATCGCCGAGCCCAGGGGCGTGCGCAGCTCCTGGCCCGACGCGCCGTTGATCGTCACCTTGGGCAAGCTCGCCTGGCCCTCCCTGCGCTTTGACCCGGGCCCGGACCCGGAGCGCCCATCGGCCTCAGACTCGATCACGGCTATGGCACCCGGGCCCCTCCCATAGGTGACCAGCGCCGCGGGGCGGCGGCCGGAGTGGATCAGTCGGACCTCGCTGCGCCGGCGTCCGGCCAGCTCGGCGGGTGCGGCCAGCGGGAACCCGACCTTGCGGCGTACTGCCGCCACGCCGCGGATCTCGCCTCCGCGCTTCTCGGCCCTGGGGCCGTCGGTCGGATGGCCAGAGCCGCGCGACATGTCGACGACCTTGGCGCCCTTGGGTGGCCGGAAGGAGAACACGGACCGAGGCACCGGCCCGTAGGAGACATGGGTGGCGGCCAGCTCGAGCACCGGGCTGGAGCTGCCACGGGCGTAGACCGACGCCCTCAGCGGCACGCCCTTTGCGGCATCCCAGGCCAGCGACAGCCCCCCGAGCAGTCCGCCCCGAGATCTGGGTGTGGCACGCACCGAGTAGCTCGGCTTGCCCGCCGTGTTGCCCGGCTCGGGCCCAGCGAGTGCGACGCGACGCGAGATCTTGCTCAGCACCTCGTCGATCTGGGCGATGCCGGGCGTGCGGTCGCGCTTGCCGGCGGCCTTGCGGCGTGGCGCACCCTCCCGGTTGGCGGGCAAGGTGGCCCGGTAGACGGTGTTCGAGCCGGGGTCATACAGCTGCGCCCGGCGTCCGTCGATCACCGCCTGGGCGTCCCCGCTGCCGTCGGGGGACTGCAGCTCCAGCCGGACACGTCCGTCGTCGGACGCCCAGAACCGGCCGGTTGCACCACTCAGGATCGGACCCCCGCCGCCCAAGCTGGAGGCGTCGACCAAGTGGTTCGAGAACCGCACCTTCGCGGTCACACCTTTGACCTGCGGGCCGCCCAGGGCGTCGTGTACCGCCCTGTCGAGGCGTTTGGGGGCGGGCTTCTCGCCGCCGCCCGTGGCGGCGATTGCGATCGTGCTGCCCGCGGTGACCGCGAGGGTCAGCCCGGCGACGGTGGCGGCCAGGCGCTGGGTCGAGAGATCGCGAATCGATTGCACAACGCTTCCTTCTGACGGGGACTTCCAGAGTAGGGATCGCGTGTGGCCGGCCCGTGAGAACGGGTCAGCCGGCCACGATCTGGTCGAGGAGCTCGGCCAGCCGCGTGTTTCGGCTGAATGCGTCGCCGCGCGCGACGGCGCGCGCGACCGCGCTGCGCTGGCCCACCAACACGCACGCCGTGCGCGCTCGGGTTACGCCGGTGTACAGCAGGTTTCGCGAGAGCATTCCGCGGTGGCTCGAGTGCACGGGCACGACCACCACGGGCATCTCGCACCCCTGCGAGCGGTGCACCGAGATCGCGTAGGCGGGACGCAGCGAATGGGTGCGCTCGGCGGGCACCGATACGAGGTCGCCGGCATCGGTGGTCACCAGGAGGTCCTCACCCTCGCTGTCCTCGCCGCGGGCGATCACGATCTGGCCGTTCATCAGCCCGGTGACGTAGTCGTTGCGGGTCTGGACGAGCTTGTCGCCGGCGCGCAACGGGCCGTCGAGCGCCGCCTCGCCGGTGGGGTTGAGCGCCGCGCGCAGCCGTTCGTTGAGCGCGTCGACTCCCACCGCGCCGCGGTAGACCGGCGAGAGCACCTGCACGTCGCGGATCGGGTCGATGCCGTAGTGGGCCGGCAGCCGCTCGCTCGCGAGGGTGACGATCTCGTCGGCGGCCTGGACATCACTGCCGCGCTCCACGAAGAAGAAGTCGCGTACCTCGCCGTCACCGGCCCGCGTGCGCGGCAGCTCGCCCGCGTTGATCGCGTGGGCGGCCTGGACGATCAGCGAGCGCGCGGCCTGGCGGAAGACGTGCGTGAGCCGCGCGACCGGCACCCGGCCGGACTCGATCAGATCGCCGAAGGGCTTGCCGGCCCCCACGGGCGGCAGCTGGTCGGCGTCTCCGATCATCACCACGTGGGTGCCCGCGCCGACGGCGTCGAGCAGCATCGCCGCCACCTCGAGGCTGAGCATGCTGGACTCGTCCACCACCAGCAGGTCGCATTCGATCGGGTGGATGGCGCTGCGCACGGCCCCCTCGCCGGGCAGCCACTCCACGAGACGGTGGATGGTCGCGGCCTCGTGGCCGGTCGCGTCCTCGAGCCGGCGGGCGGCACGCCCGGTCGGGGCACAGAGCGCGACGCTCGCCTTGGCCGCAAGTGCGCGATCGACGATCGCCTTGACCAGCGTGGTCTTCCCGGTGCCGGGGCCGCCCGTGACCACCGACAGCAAGCGAGAGAAGGCGGCGGTCACGGCGGCCTGCTGCTCCTCGCTGAGCGCGGTGTCCGCGGCGCTTGGCTGCGGAGCGCCCAGGGCCGCGTCGGCACGAGCGAGCTCGGTGAGCTTTAACGCCACCTTCTGCTCGGTCGCGTGCACCACGGCGAGGGCGAGCCGGTCATCCTCGCGCACCAGCGTGCCGTCACCGGCCAGTCCGTGGAGGAGATCCTCTGGCAACTCGCCGACCAGGTCGTAGGCACGGCTGCGCAGCGCGGCGACCGTGAGATACGTGTGACCGCGGCGCTCGGCCTCGCGCAGCAGGTGCACGACCCCGGCACGGCTGCGCTCCGGCGAGTCACCGGCCACGCCGTTGGCGCGGGCGATCGCATCGGCGGTCTTGAAGCCGACGCCGTGCTCCTCGGTGAGCAGGTAGGGCCGCTCGCGCACGAGTGCGGCGGCACCCGGGCCGTGGGTCTCCCGCAGCGGTCCCGACAGCCAGCCGGCACCGTGGGGCGCCAGCAGCAGGTACAGCTCGCGCACCGCGCGGCGCTCGCGCCACGACGCGGCTGCGCGCGCGGCCGCCCGGGCGCCGAGGCCCGGCAGGGCGCCGAACGCCGCCTCCGGGTCACGGTCGACCTCGTCGAACAGCGCGCCGCCGTAGCGCTCGATCAGCGCATCTGCCCGCGTCTTGCCGATACCGCGAATCGTGAGGAGGTACTTGCGCGTGCCGGCGTCGTCGTCGGGATCGAGCTCGTAGCCCAGCTCGGCTTGCACCTGCGGCCCGTACTTCGGGTGGTCTGACCACAGACCGGCGATCCGCGCGCGCGTGCCCGGCTTGAGGTGGCGCAGCGGACCTGCCGCGGTGACCGTGTCACCGTCGCCGATGTCGGCCACCAGCACCGCGAAGTCCGAGTCGTCGGCGGTGAACAGGTGACGGCCGACCACCACGGTCGAGTCGAAGCGCTCGTCGATCGCCGGGGCCGCCATCGGCGAAGTGTGGCGCAGGGGACGGCTACGGGACCGCGCGAACCGTTACGACTGCCTACCCGAACACCGGGAACTTGCGCCGCCGCGACAGCGTGTCCATTCCCCGCTGCAGGCTGGCCACCACCTCGTCGTACTTACGCTCGACGTA
>JBBPXW010000066.1:0-5690 GCA_038200525.1 Solirubrobacterales bacterium
CGGAGCTTGTCGGGACCGTTGCCGTCGCTCTCGCCAACGATCGGAGGGACCTTGTGTCGTTCGCTCATTTCAGTGTCTCCTCGATCAGTTCAGAGTAGAAGCGCGTGGCCATCGCGAGGTCCTCGATGGGAATTCGCTCGTCGGCGCCGTGCATGAGGGGGGTCGCATCGAAGAGGCCCATGGCGCGCTGGGGAAAGAATCCGTAGGCCACGCATTCCGGGAACGCCGCTCGCCACCAGCGCGAGTCGCTGAACCCGGCGAGCAGCACCGGGGTGACGAGCGCACCGGGATCCTCGCGTGCCACGAAGCGCTCGATCGAGTCCATCAGCGGCGTCTTCGCCAGCGAGCGGTTGCCGACCACGGTCTCGTCGAAGTCGATCGCGAGGCCGTGCCGGCCGATCGCCTCCTCGATCCTGCCGAGCGCGTGCTCGAGGTTTGACTCGGGCAGGGCGCGGCAGTCCACCTTGATCTCGGCACGTGCCGGGATCACGTTGATCTTCTCGGAGGCGCTGGCCATGGTCGGCGCCATCGTCACGCCCATCATCGGCTCGAGGAAGGTGGCGATCCGCGGGTCGCGCTCCTCCATCGCCCGCAGCGACCCGGGCATGTCATCCGGGTCGAGGCCGAGCGCCTCGAGGATGGCGACGGGCTCGGGGGCGACCTCGGGCACGACGCGCGCGGCGGCCAGGTCGGCGAGCACCGGTGCGAGCTTCACGAGCGCGTTGTCGCCGATCCGCGGCATCGAGGCGTGCCCGGCGCGGCCTTCCGCGGTCACGTTGAAGCGAAACACGCCCTTCTCGCCCGTGCATACCCCGTAGAGCGAGCGGTCGCCGAAGGAGAAGCGCTGCCCGGCGCCCTCGTTTACCACCACGTCTGCGCGCACCTTGTCGGGGTGCTGCTCGCACAGCCACTTCGCGCCGTGCTCGGCACCCGTCTCCTCATCGGCGGTCACGACGAGCATCAGCTCGCCGCTCCGGGGCCGCCAACCGTCCCGGGCGAGCGCGACGGCGGCAGCTATCTCCGCCGCCACCTGGCTCTTCATGTCCACCGCCCCACGGCCCCAGACGCAGTCGTCGCGGATATCGCCCGACCACGGGTCGACCTGCCAGTCCCGCGGGTCGGCGAGCACTGTGTCCACGTGCCCGAGCAGGCAGAGGCTTGGTCCGTCGGAGGCGGATCGCAGGCGCGCGATCAGGTTGGGTCGGCCATCCACGGCGGACAGCAGCTCGACCTCGAAGCCGGCGCCCTCGAGCAGCCCCTTGATGAACTCCTGGGCGGCCTGCTCGTTCCCCGGAGGATTCACGGTGTCGAAGCGGATCAGCCGCTGGAGCAGCTCGGTGGCGCGACGCTCCAGGTCGGCTCCCTCGGGCATCGGCTGAGTATAAGAACGCCGTTCTCGCTTGAATGGCCAGCCATGGCCGCTGCCGCGGAGCCCGCGATCTGAAGCGCCGGAGCCTCGACGCCGACGAGACCCTGCTGCGTGAGGTACTGGCCGAGGTGGTGCGCAGCAGCGGTGACGGCGACGTGCTCGAGGTGCACGACCGGGCCGTTGCCCTGGCCATCGCCGGCATCGCCGAGCGCTACTTCGGCCTCTGGGACGACGAGGAGCCGCGCGAGCGGATCCGTGGCGCCGTGGAGGAGGAGTTCGACCGCACGCGCCAGGAACTGGCCGCCGTCTGTGACGAGGCGCTGCTGCTCGACCGCGAGCCGGTGCTGCAGGCTTCGATCGCTCGCCGCAATCCGTATGTGGACCCGCTCTCCTACGTGCAGATCGAGCTGCTGCGCCGGCTGCGCGCCGGCGCAGGCGATGACGAGGCGCTGAGGCGGGTCTCGCTGCTGACCGTCAATGGCATCGCCGGCGGCCTGCGCAACACGGGTTAGCCCGGGAACATTCCGCGCGAGCCGACGAGCCAGCGCAGGTCCCCGGTCGGGCGGAAGCGGTGATCGCGGCCAGCGTGCGCGAGGACCCTGGCACGCAGGTCGCCCTGTTCGAGCTCGGCCTCGAGACCACGCGCACACTTATCCTGCGTGCAGAGCTGATCGACTGGCAGGCCGCTCACCACCGGCTTGCCGAAATGGGCTGCCGCGCGCTCGGATCCGACGATCCCGGCCTCGACGCGACGGTGGTCGTGGCCACGGTCACCGGTCTGATGCTGCAGGGGCTCGCCGCCGACACGGCGCAGTTCGAGGAGGACCTGCTGCGCCCGGCGCTCGAGCGGCTGTTCGCGGCGATCTCCGGTCGCCGCCCAGCCGCCGTCTGACCCGCAGCCCCCTAGCCTGGGGCAGATGGACACGCTCTTCGAGGAGGAGGAGGGGCCGCCGGCCGGCCAGACACCGGTGCCGACCGCGGGCCAGCCGCTGGCCGCGCGCCTGCGCCCCGCGACACCCGAGGAGTACGTCGGCCAGGACCATCTGCTCGAGGAGGGCTCCGCGCTGCGGCGCGCACTCGACGAGGGCCGGCCCCACTCGATGATCCTGTTCGGGCCGCCCGGAACCGGCAAGACCACCCTCGCGCGCTTGATCGCGGTGAACGCGAAGGCGGCCTTCGAGGAGCTCTCGGCGGTAAACGCGGGGCGCCAGCAGGTGCGCGACGTGCTTGAGCGCGCCGAGCATCGCCGCAAGACATCGGTGCGGTCCTCGCCGGATCAACGATCCGGCTCGGGTCCTCCCGCGGCGCATACCGCCACGATCCTCTTCCTCGACGAGATCCACCGCTTCAACAAGGCCCAGCAGGACGTGCTCCTGCCGGCAGTCGAGGAGGGCCTCGTCACGCTCGTCGGGGCCACCACCGAGAACCCGTACTTCGAGGTGAACTCCGCGCTGCTGTCGCGTTGTCGCGTATACGAGCTGCGCCGCCTGTCAGACGCGCAGGTCGTGCAGCTGCTGGAGCGTGCCCTCGATCACGAGCGCGGGCTGTCCGACCCGCCGGCGGTGGACGACGGCGTGCTCGAGTTCCTGGCCACCCGCTCCGGCGGCGACGCGCGTACCGCGCTGGCCGCCCTCGAGCTTGCAGCCGAGACGGTGCAGGACGGAGCCGCCGTGGACATGGCGGTCGCCGAGGATGCGCTGCAGCGGCGCGCGGTGCTCTACGACAAGGGGGGCGACCGCCACTACGACTTCATCTCGGCATGGATCAAGTCCACCCGCGGCTCTGATCCCGATGCTTCGCTGTTCTACCTGGCGGTGATGCTCGAGGGCGGCGAGGATCCCCGCTTCATCGCGCGGCGCATGGTCATCCTCGCCTCCGAGGACATCGGCAACGCCGATCCCCAGGCGCTCCAGGTGGCGGTGGCCGCCGCCCACGCGGTCGAGCACGTCGGCCTGCCGGAGTGCGCGCACAACCTCGCGCAGTGCACCGTCTACCTCGCACTCGCGCCCAAGAGCAACGCCTCCTATCTCGCCCTCGGCAAGGCGCGCCAGTGGGTGCGCGACCACGGCGCACCCGATCCACCCGCCCCCCTGCGTAGCGCCGCCTACCCCGGCGCGGAGAAGCTCGGTCGCGGCCTCGACTACGACTACCCCCACGACCACTCAGAGGGAGTGTCACCTCAGGAGATGCTGCCCGCCGAGGCCGAGGGAGAGCGCTACCTCGAGCTCACCGAGTTCGGTCATGAAAAGGAGCTCGCCGAGCGGATGGCGCGCATCCTCAAGGCACGCGGGCGCTAGACGAGCCACTGAAACGCGCCTGCACAGCGCGGGTTTCTGCAAGAGATGTTGCCGAGGTGTCAAGCGCCAATGGCCTCAAGCGATGGCGTCTGCCACGGTGAAGGCATGGCACGCATAGGCGAACAGGTGTTCCTGACCGACCCAGGCACGCTGATGTCGACCACCCACGAGGTGGACAACGGGGTGCGCGTGCGCCTGCGGCTGTCCCGGCCGGCGGACAATCAGCGGGTGCGCGCGTTCCTCGACGGGCTGTCCGCCGAGACCCGCCACCGCCGCTTCTTCACGTCGATGCCCACGGTGTCCGAGCGGGTGGTGCGTCACTTCACGTACTTCGATCCGCGTGAGCGGCTCGTGGTGACGGGGGTCACGATGATGGGAGGCTCCGAGGAGATCGTCGGGCTCGCCGACGTGGCGCTGCTGAAGACCGGCGTCGCGGAGCTCGCGGTGGTGGTCGACGACCATGTCCAGGGTCAGGGAGTCGGCAAGCTGCTCACCGAGGTGATCGCCTCGCTTGCGGTGCGCCAGGGCGCCACCCACCTTCGCGCCGAGCTGCTCGAGCACAACGTGGCGATGTTGCGGCTGATGGAGCGCCTCGGGCGCACGGTCTCATCCGTGGAGGACGGCACGTCGCAGGTGTACACGCGGCTCTCGGCCGCCGCCAGACGCGCCGCCTGACCGGGTCGCGGGTCTGCCAGTCTGAACGGATGGCAGTGCACACCGAGCGCCCACGATGGCCGCGTGCGTGGCCACCGCGCTCGGCCTGCCAACCGTCGAAGTGCCGCTCGGCGACAACGGTCTCCGCGCCTGGCTCGCCCAACGTGGGATGGGCATGGTGCCCGTCAGCGATCCGGCCGGCTTCGCCTGGGCCGGCCCGTGGATCGCGCGACGACCGGCCCGCGACGGCAGCGGGCCACGGGCCGTCGTGATGCCGACATCCTCGTTGGCGGCACCGTCCACGTAGGTGATCTGTTGACCGTGCCGTCCGCGCCGGTCTCCTAGGCTCCCCCAATGGGCCCCTCGACCGGCACAGTCCCCGGCTCGCTCGACTCCTTCAGCCCCACCGACGGCCGCCGGCTCGGAACCGTGCCGACCATCACCCCCGCGCAGGTGCAGGACGCCGTCGACGACGTCGCGGCCATCCAGCCGTTCTGGGCCGCGCTGCGGCTCGAGGACCGCGCCCGGACGATGAGGCGCACCGCCCAGGTGGTGATCGACCGGCTCGACGAGCTCTCAGAGCTGCTCACGCGCGAGCAGGGCAAGCCCCGCAACGAGTCGTATTCGATGGAGCTGCTGCCTACGATCGACGCGCTCCACTGGATCGCATCCGAGGGCCCGGCGATCCTCGGGGAGGAGAAGGTGTCGCTGCCGATCTTCATGAGGCAGAAGCGGGCGCGGCTTCGCTACGAGCCGCTCGGCGTGGTGGGCGTGATCGCACCGTGGAACTACCCGTGGTCGATCCCCTTCGGCGAGGTCGCGATCGCCCTGATGTGCGGCAACGGCGTAGTGCTCAAGCCCGCGTCGCTCACGCCGCTGATCGGCCAGAAGATCCAGGAGGTGTTCGAGCGCGCCGGGGTTCCCGAGGGGCTCGTGCGCGCCGTGCACGGCGGCGGCGCGGTGGGCCAGGCGCTGGTCGAGTCGAGCGCGGCCAAGATCTTCTTCACGGGCTCGGTCGAGGTGGGTCGCCGCGTCGGGGTGGCATGTGCAGAACGGATGAAGGGATCGGTGCTGGAGCTCGGCGGCAAGGACCCGATGATCGTCTGCGCGGACGCCGACCTCGACAACGCCGTGTCCGGCGCGCTCTGGGGCGGCTTTGCGAATGCCGGCCAGACCTGCGCCGGGATCGAGCGCGTCTACGTGATGCGCGACGTGGCGGAGCCGTTCATCGAAGGACTCGTAGCGGGTGCCCGCGGCCTGACGGTCGGAGACCCGATGAGCTGGGACTCGGAGATCGGTCCGATGGTCTCGCGCGACCAGCTCGAGCTCGTCGACGACCTGGTCAGGGATGCGGTCGCCGCGGGAGCCAC
>JBBPXW010000067.1:0-9653 GCA_038200525.1 Solirubrobacterales bacterium
CGCTTGGTGCGGGAGCTCGACCCGGAGGGTCAGTGAGAACTGGGCGCTTGGAGAGGCCATCGAGGACCGCCGAGCATATTGCGTGGCCTTGTGCACACCCACGCCGGAGGGACCAAAGCACAAGCGGCGAACGTCAGACACATGGTCGGCGATCCGCCTCGAGGAGTACGCCGGCGTGTGCCGCAGGGGGTGCGGATCGCCTTGGAGGGCAATGCCACGGCGTTTGGCTATTCCGTGGTGATCACGGCGAGCTTTGGCGCGACCCAGCTCCAGCGCGGTCAGCCCGGGCTGGAAGATCTGCTGCTGTTCGGGGTCGGCGCGGTGCTGGCCTTCACGGCGCCTCGAGGGCCTCCTGACCAACGGGTTCAAAAAGCCCCTCACGGCCGGCTCGAGCGAAGTCATCGCGCTCGGCACCGCGCTGTCCTTTGTCTCCGTCGTCGTGGCGATCGCCGCTGCACACGCGGTCGCCTCGGTGCTTTCCGGCGGATTTGCTTGGTTTGCCTCGGCGCTGGCGGCCTCGCTCGCGTTCGTGCTTACGGAGAGCGTCGAGCTCGTGCTTGCCGGTGTCGTCCAGGAGCGGCGCGGAGAGCCCAAAGAAAAGAGCTGACGCCGCGGCGCATACGATGCGTTGGTGGCCGACGCCGACCCCTCGCGCGAGCTGTTTCTGATCGACGGCAACTCCCTGGTCTATCGCGCCTTCTTCGCGCTGCCCGAGTCGATCGCGACCTCACGCGGCGTGCCCACCAACGCAATCTTCGGCTTCGCCTCGATGCTCGTCAAGCTGATGACGGAGTACGGCCAGGTGCCGACGGTGGTGGTGTGGGACGCCGGCAGCTCGGGGCGCAAGGAGATCGCCCCCGACTACAAGGCGGGACGGGCGTCGCGCCCGGATCTGCTCAAGGAGCAGTGGCCCACGATGGAGCCGCTCGTGGACGCGTTCGGCTACGTGAACGTTCGGGCCGAGGGCTACGAGGCCGATGACGTGATCGCCACTCTCGCCGGCCGCGCGGCTCGCGAGGGGATCGCGGTGACCGTCGTGACGGGTGATCGCGACGCGTTCCAGCTGATCGAGCCGAACGTGAAGATCATGGCCACCGGCCGCGGGATCACCGACACCAAGCTCTACGACCGCGAGGCGGTGATCGACCGCTACGGCATCCCGCCCGAGATGATCCCGGACTTCTACGGCTTGAAGGGCGACACCTCGGACAACATCCCCGGAGTCCCCGGGATAGGGGACAAGACCGCCTCGTCCCTGCTCCAGCAGTTCGGCGATCTCGAGACCGTGCTCGCAAGCGTCGATCAGATCTCTGGGGCAAAGCGCAAGGAGAACCTCGTAAACCACGCCGAGGACGCCCGCCGCTCGCGCGACCTGGCCACCGCGATCCGCGATGTCGATGTCGAGCTCGATTTGGACGACTCGCTCGCCAGGGCGCCGGACCGCTCGCGCCTGCGGGACACCTTCCGCGAGTTCGAGCTCCGCGACCCGCTGCGCAGGCTCGAGGAGGCGCTCGGTGACGAGGAGCAGGCGGCGCCCCGTCCGCAGGCCTCGTCGGAGGTGGTGGCACGCCTGCAGGCGAGCGGTCCTGCGGCGCTCCGTGGGCTCCAGGGCGAGCTTGCCACGCTTGCGGCGCAGCGGCCCGAGGCCGAGGAGGGCCGGCTGCCCGGCATGGGGGAGGAGGGACCGATGCGGTTCGCGGCCTACGCCGGCGGCGATCGTGTGATTGCCGGCGCCGCGCCCGGTGGCCTGCACGAAGTGCTCGAAGGGTGGGCCGGCAGGCCGGTCGTGGCCCACGACTGGAAGGATCTGGCCTCGTCGGAGGACCCGTCGGTCGCGCCGCCGCTCCTGCACGACACCGTCGTGGCCGCCTACCTGCTCGATCCGGCGCGTCGCGGCTACCCGCTTCGCGACGTGGCCGAGGAGCTCGGGCTCGGGGTGCGCGTCGAGGGTGGCGAGGACCCCCTCGCCGAGCAGGCGGTGCTCACGCGCGCACTCGCCGAGCACCAACGCGCCGAGCTCGAGGAGCTGGGGCTGATGCGCCTGCTCGACGACGTCGAGCTGCCGCTCGTCGACGTGCTGGTCGAGATGGAGCGCGAGGGCATCAAGCTCGACGTGGCGCAGGTGCGCGAGATCAGCACGCGCGTGACCGCCGAGGCGGAGCAGCTCGAGCGCGAGATCTGGGAGCTCGCGGGAGAGGAGTTCACGATCGGCTCGCCCCAGCAGCTCGGCATGGTCTTGTTCGAGAAGCTCGGGCTCTCGCGCAAGCGCCGCGGCAAGACCGGGTACTCAACCGACGCGCGGGTGCTCCAGGCCATCCGTTCAGAGCACGAGATCATCCCGAAGATCGAGACCTGGCGGGAGCTGACCAAGCTCGCCTCGACCTACCTCGACGCCTTCCCGTTGCTGCTTGGCGAGGACGGCAGGCTCCGTACCACGTTCAGCCAGACCACCGCCGCGACCGGGCGGCTGTCGAGCACCAACCCCAACCTCCAGAACATCCCGATCCGGACCGAGCTGGGGCGGGAGATCCGTGCCTGCTTCGTGGCCGAGGAGGGGCACCGGCTGATCTCGGCCGACTACTCGCAGGTCGAGCTGCGGCTGCTGGCGCACATCGCGGGCGAGGACGTGCTCAAGGAGATCTTCCGCAGGGGTGAGGACGTGCACACGGCAACGGCGGAGCAGATCCTGGGGGGCAAAGCCGGGAAGGATTCGGCAGGGATGCCGAGTCCTTCGCATGTCGATCCGGGCACCAGGTCCAAGGCCAAGATGGTCAACTACGGGATCGTCTACGGCCTGTCGGCCTATGGGCTCGCCGACCGCCTTCAGATCCCCCAGGACGAGGCGCAGAGCTTCATCGACGCCTACCTCGACCGCTTCCCGGCCGTGAAGGCGTTTATCGAGCAGACGATCCAGCGGGCCACGGACGTCGGCTTCGTGGCCACCGAGTTCGGTCGCATCCGGCGCATCCCCGAGCTGCGGGCACGCAACTACCAGACGCGCACGCTGGGCGAGCGCCTGGCGGTGAACATGGTCATCCAGGGCACCGCCGCCGACATCATCAAGGTCGCGATGGTCAACTGCCGCGCCGCCCTGCGCGACGCCGGCCTGTCCACCCGGCTGGTGCTCCAGATCCACGACGAGCTGTTGTTCGAGGCGCCGGTGGCCGAGGTCGAGAGCGCCTCCGCGATCGTCTGCAGGGAGATGGCGGAGGCGTTCGCGATGGACCCGCCGCTCGAGGTCGACGTGGCCGATGGGGTCAACTGGCTAGACGCCAAGTAGCGCGGTATCCTGGCGCAATAGCCACACAAAGGAGGAGCGCTCGTGAGGTCACATCCTCGTTTCGACGTCATCAGGGCCGCCTTCTGGGCGGTGGCCGCCGCAATCATCGTGCTGTTCGTCTTCTTCGCCGCGATCGGGGGCATCGACGTAGGAGATGCCGGCGTGATCACGGTGGTCGTCGCCATCCTGGGCGCGTTGTGGCTCGTGCACTTCCTGCACCGCCGCGCCACCACGGACGACAGCCGGTTGAGCAGGGCCGACCGCGAGCGGCGCGGCTTCTAGGCGGCCGCGCGCTCGGGGGAGGCGGTCGACGGCGTCGGTGCGGGCGCCGCGCCGACCCGGTCGGGCGGGGCGATCGTCAGGTAGTGATTGAAGGCCCAGTCGGCCAAGGCGCGCCGCTTCATCACGCGCACCATGAAGCGCAGTGCGCGCGGCCTCAGGCGCGGTATCCACCCCTGGGCACGGAGCATCCAGCGGAACTTCCACTCGTGCTCGTCGTTGAAGGCGTGGTAGCGCCGCAGCGCCTCGTCGCGCGTGCGCTTTCCGGCCACCACCTCGCGCAGCTCCTGTCCGCACGCAATGCCGAAGTAGAAGGCGGTGCGGATGCCCTCGGCGGTGAGGGGCAGGCAGTGCCCCGCCGAGTCACCTGCGAAGAAGACGTCGCCCTCGGTGGCGTCGCGCAGCTTGTGCGGTATCCAGTTGCCCTGGTATCCGAGCGGCTCCCTGCCGAGGTCCTCGGTCAGCTTGACCGTGTTGTCCTTGACGTGAAAGCGCGGGTCGAAGGAGCCGACCCCGATTCGCACCTCGTCCTTGGCCGGGAAGCTCCAGCCGTACCCGGCGGGCACGACCTTGCGGTCGATCCAGATGGCCAGATCCTCACCCCCGCCGGGCGGGTGCACCTCGAGCCCGCGTGACAGGGGGGCGTCCGGGGGCTGGTAGCCACCGTCGGCCGAGAGCATACGGCGCCATCCGAGCGCGTCGACGATCAGGGGGGCGCTCACGTCGCCGCGGTCGGTGTGGATGGTGTGGCCCGTCCGGCCGTTGACCTTGGCGGTCTCGAACTCGCAGTCGGACTGTGCGCGCAACAGCGCGCACAGCTGCTTGTAGTCGAACGTCGAGAAGGTCCACGGCAGCTTCCAGCGCTCGCGGGCCACGGGCGTGTTCACCACGAGCTCGCCGAACGTCTGGAGGTGTGATTCGGTGAGGTCGAGCGCCTCGAGCCACACGGTCGGCACGCCGCACGCCGACGTCTGACGCTCGCCGATCTCGTAGCGATCGATCATCAGCACGCGCGCCGGAGAGCCGTCGGGGCGAGTGGCGCCCGCGAGCTCGCGGGCCACCGAGAGCCCGGCGAAGCTCGCCCCGCATATGAGGACGTCGTACTCGCCGGAGAGGGGGGTGCGCTCGCCGCCGCGCTTGGTCTGGTGTGTCGGCATCCGGCTCAGAATAATCGGTGGGCGGTCCGGGCCTTGGTCGGCGGCCGGTCCGCGCCTGTTCGGAATGGCTCAGTCCTCGGCCGGCAACCCCGCGACGGCGCGCCCGGCGGCGTGGAGCACGACTGCCTCTTCGAGCTCGAGAGGCACGTCGTAAAGGCGACAGACGATCCGCTCGACCGCCTCAACCAGCACCCGGCCCTCGTCGAGCAGCTCTGACACCTCGGTTCGCTTGGTCGCGCACCAGTCCGCGAATTCGTCGAGGCCGCGTGGAAGCAAGCAAGCTTGGAGCTCCGAGGGCATCAGGCGCTTCCGGCCCTCGAGGACCCTCGCGAGCAGCTCCAGCCGCGGCGCCGGGCCGCTGATCTCAGCGGTCCTCTGGCGAGCGCGGGTGAACACGAGCCCGGGCTCGCTGATGGCGCCGCGTCCGAGCGGCCCGTCGGTGTCGATCTGGAGCGTCAGCTCCGGGTCGATCCGCACCGACGCCGTGTCGCGGTCGGGCAGGGCGCGGACCGCCTCGCGCTCGGACAGCCGGGGCAGCCGCGAGCGCCACGGATCCTTGACGGTCCGGCCCAACTCGGGGAACAGGTCGCGCAGCGGAAGCAGCGCGCGGCGGTTGGCGGCGATCGCCCGCACGAGCAGCTCGACCCCCCCGGCCAGCTCGCTTTCACTGCCCTGCGCTGCCACCTCGGCGGCGAGCGCCTGGGCGCGTGGGACGTCATTGGCGTCGAGGGCATTGTCGAGGCGGGTGAGGCGGTCTGACTCCTCGGGGAATGCGATCCGCTCGACGTGGCGATAGGGCATCCTGGCCATCGGCTTGGGCTCGTAGTTGCGCCATACGTCCCGTGGAGTCTTGCCTCGCACTCGATACCAGAGGTCGAGCAACTCGGAGTTCAGCAGCCCGCCGAGGTAGGCAACGGACAGGCCGTCCCCGGCCGGCGTGCACAGCGTGGTCTTGATCGACGGCTGCCAGTCACCGGTCTCGTCCACGGCGAAGCGGCCGCGGTCGGTGCGGTAGAGGGCGATGACCTTGGGACCCGTCAGTTCGACCTTGTCGCGTGGCCAGGCGGTCTCGAACCACCGCCGCTTCGGGTTGCGCACAAGCTCCGCGCGCGTGGCCAGCACCGGCCGCCACGGCTCCAAAGCGGCAGCCACCGGCTCGGACACCACCTCGTCTCGTCCGATCCAGACGAGGCTGGTGTAGTTGGCCTCGTCGAGGGCGCCATACAGAATCGCGTGTGGCTCGACGCTGCGGGCCAGCAGGTCGGGGCAGTCCTTCCACGGAGCCTTCAGCTCGCGTCCGGGCGGGAGCTCGAGGATTGGGTCGCCGGTCGTTGCTCCCTCCGCGGCGAGGCGGCGCTGCGCGTCGGCCGAGAGGCGCTTCTGAATCCGCGCCGAGTATGCGTCGGCGCCGGTCTGGATGCCCTGGAACACGTGCCAGCGAGTGCCCAGCGGCTCGGTCTCGACACGATCGAGGTGCGCCACCACCTGCGAGGCCACGTCGCGCGCGCTGTGCTTGATCGGCCACGGCAGCTCGTGGTCCAGGTCGCGCTGACGGAGGCGGTGCACGTTCACGCCGCGGCGGCGGCCGGCCCGGCCATCCATCCGCTCTCCCATGTGGGTGAGCAGGGCGTCGCGGTCCGGCACCCGCCTGCCGGCCTGCATGGCGATCTCGGCGGCCGCCGCCGCCTCGTCCTCCAGCGCCACGATCTTCAGCTCGTGCCCGGGGTCGGCCGCTGCCTTGGTGGCCACGAGGATGGCGCTCTCGACGGTCGGGGTGGGTGCGTGGCGGCGTTCGGCGCGCCCCACCTGCTCGGGCGCGAACAGCCGGTGGGAGCCGAACAGGAACAGCTCGTCAAGACGCAGGCTGCTCGCCAGGCGTTCGCGCAGCCACTCGGCGTTGCCGGCGTTCATCCACCCGGCCGGGGTGATCACGCACAGCCGGCCGCCCGGCGCCACCTTCTCGGCTGCCAGCAGCAGGAAGTAGTAGAGGTAGTCGCTCTTGCCGCGGTACAGATCATGCCACGCGGGCAGCGCCCGCAGGCGGTCGAACAGCACCTTGTTGTTGGACTCGAACACATAGGGCGGGTTGCCCACGACCAAGTCAAAGGCCCCGTCCTCGCGCATGCGCCCGAACGCCTCGCGCTTCTCGCGGTCCAGCGGCACCAGCCCGAAGCGGTCATCCCTCTCCAGCTCCGCGCGATCGGCACGGCTGCCGGCGGCCATGCCCTCGATGCTCTCGTTCGGCGCCCGTCGTGTGGCCAGGGTGTCGGTGTGCACCACTCCAAGCGCGGGAAGCACTGGGCTGGCGCCGACGGCCCGCAGGTGGCCCAGCAGCCGCGACACCTGCAGCAGCAGGTTCACCTCCGTCAGGTAGTAGGGAAACGGGCTGATCTCGCCACCGTGGAAGCCGCGCAGGATCGCCGCAAGACCGTCGGTGAGGTCGCGCTCGTCGTCGGTCCTCAGTCCCGCTTCGTCGATCACCCGGCGAGCGGCCTCCACCAGGAAGCCCCCGGACCCGGTGGCGAAGTCGAGCACTTTCAGCGGCTCCCGCCGGTCGCCTTCCAGCCTGAACACGCCGTCGGCGCCGTGATAGCCGGCGCGGTCGAGCATGAAGCGCACCACCGATCGTGGCGTGAAGAACTGGCCGAGCCGGTCCCGGTCGATGTCGTCGACGTAGAGCTCGTACAGGCCGCCGAGCACATCGGCGTCGAGCTTGCCGAGTGGCACCGGCACGAGCGCGTACAGCACGTCGACGAGCGCTTCGTCGCGGGGGCGGTACCAGTCGTAGTTGTTGTCCGAGCCGTAGAGCCAGCCGTAGCGCTCCCGACCGTCGGCGAAGGCGCGGCGAAGCACCTCCTGGAGGTTGTGGTCCAGGCGCTCGTACCAGTGGTCGAAGCCGCCGTCGCAGAGGTAGCTCTCCACGAACTCGACGTCCTCCCAGGACCGGTAGAGCAGGACGCGGGTCAGGGCGAGCTGGGACACCCTGAGCAGGTACTGGCGCCATGCGCGCCCGGCGAGGCCGTCGTCGTCGCGGTATCCCTCCACCGTGGCCGGCAGGTCACCAAGGTCCGTGCCCGGAGCCAGGTCCAGGGCCAGCAGCTGGAGCTCGCCGAGCATCGCGGGCTCACGGCCTTCGCTGATCGCCAGCTGGCGGCGGAGGCTGTCGAACTGGCTGGCGGCGTCCGCCTGCAGTGCGCGAGAGAGGTCGTGCAGGCGGTCGACCAGGAAGTCAAGGTCGATCTCGATGGCTTTGCCGGGACCCTCCCGCTGGGACCAGGACCGGGCCTGCCGAATCTCCTGGATCTTCTCGCCAAGGCCCATCGTGCGGTAGCTGAAGAGCTCGACGAAGGCCTCCAGGGCCGCCTCGGCCGAAGCGTCGCTCATCGCCTGGCCGTGGGCCGTCTCCCAGAGCGGGAGGATCGGGACGGAGAGCTCCGGCACGTGCCCGCGCTCGCCTCGTCTGTAGACACGGATCTCGCGGAGATTGAAGAGGACGCCGTAGTCGAGCTGGCGCTGATCGATGTAGGCCCGGATCTGCTGCTCGTGTGCCGCCAGGTCCTGGGTCGAGCTCTTGGCATCGAGCACGAAGCGGTGGGCCACGAGATCGTGCGGCGTGAAGTCGGGCTTCAGGCCGCTGCGGCCGAGCTGGGGGAAGTAGGAGTCATGGGGGAAGCCGAGGAGGTCCTCGAGAAGGTCGGCAAACAGCGGTTCTGTGAGTACTTCCTCGTCTTCTCGGGGGCGATCTCGCCCCAGGTACTGCCCGAGATCCGCGGCCCCGTTGAGCTGCTTGTAACGGCCGGCTGAGCGATCCACCACGTCGCGCAGCCGCGATCGGAGCGCATCCGTCACGAAGCTTTTACCCGCGCGTTGCGGGCCGGAGTTGAGAGGCGTCCGAAAAGGCGGTTAGGTTCACGACCATGCAGCGCCCCGACCCATTTACGACCCTGTCCGAGCGCGAGCTCGAGGCACTCAGTGCCGCCGGCACGTGGTACGCCAAGTATCACGCCGGCGTGATCGCTGACAAGGCCGCCGACGGGGGAGCGAAGGCAGTCGAGGACCGGCGGGAGTATCTCGACCTGCTGGCCGCCCTGGGCAAGCTGGGTGTTCGGGTCCGCGTGCCCGACGCACTGCTTGACGACGCTCGAGCTGCCTAGCATCCTCGCAACCTAAAGCAGCGCCTCGACAGAGGAAGCGGGTGCGCCGAGCGCCACGGCGGCGACTTCCCGTGTACCCTGGAAGTCTTGTCTGAGACCGCCACCCTAACTCCACCACCGAAGCCCGTAGAGGGCTCCGACGGCCTCCTCATCGAGGTCGACGGCCAGATTGTCCCCAACTATGACGCCACGATGGTCCCCTTCGAAGAGGGGGACGTCGTCACCGGCGCAGTCGTGCGCATCGACCAGGACGAGGTTCTGGTCGACATCGGCTACAAGAGCGAGGGGGTCATTCTCAACAATGAGCTCTCGATTCGCAAGTCGGTCGACCCGCACGACGAGGTCGAGCTGGGTGAAGAGGTCGACGCGCTCGTGCTCACCAAGGAGGACCAGGACGGGCGCCTGCTGCTCTCCAAGAAGCGCGCGCGCTTCGAGAAGGCGTGGCGCCGCATCGAGGCTGCCGCCGAGTCCGGCGAGCCGGTCGAGGGCACCGTCATCGAGGTCGTCAAGGGCGGGCTGATCATCGACCTGGGCGTGCGGGGCTTCCTGCCCGCGTCGCTGGTGGACATTCGCCGGGTGCAGAACCTGGACGAGTTCATGTCGACGAAGATCGAGTGCAAGGTCATCGAGCTGAATCGGTCGCGGAACAACGTGGTGCTCTCGCGCCGCGCCGTGCTCGAGGAGGAGCGCAAGGAGGTCCGCCAGCAAATCCTGGACCGCCTGCAGCCCGGCCAGATCGTGGAGGGTGACATCTCCAACATCGTCGACTTCGGTGCGTTCGTC
>JBBPXW010000068.1:0-25151 GCA_038200525.1 Solirubrobacterales bacterium
AGGACCATGAAGCCTCGCAGACGCGCGAGCGGACCTCCACTGCTGGTCAGCTCCTTGCGCAGGGCGCGCCGATCGGCGCTCGAGGGCCCGGGCCGTGCGCCGGTCGTGAACCTTCGCGCGCGCAGCTCTCCGACGTAGCGTGCCGATGCCGGGCCGGCGGCTCGCTCCAGCCTGTCTTCGAGCTCCAGCAGCGTGGTGCCTCCAGGCATCTGCCAACCCAGCCGCCGCAGTGCGCGCTCGAGCTCTCGGATGCCGTCCTCGGAGGAGACCGGGCGCCTCCGTCTGCGCGCGACCCAGACTCCGGCACCCCCGAGCGCGGCCACGATCGCCGCTCCAACCAGGACCACCGCCGGGGGACCTCCGCCGCCCGAGGCGCCGCCCGCCGTGCCCTTCCCGGAGGTGGTGTCTGCCACCCGCTCCGGGGACGGCGCCTTCGAGCTGCTCGAGAGGGCAGGCCCGGAGTCGCTGCCGCCGACACGCACCACATCGGGCTCCTGGCCTGCACGGTCAGCCGGCGCGGCAGCGGGCGTGGGGTCGAACGTGACCCACCCGATGCCGCTGAAGTACACCTCCACCCAGGAGTGGGCATCCAGGTCACGGACCCGGTACTCGCCGGTGTCCTTGTTGTAGGAGCCGGGAGAGAAGCCCGTGGCCACCCGCGTGGGGATGCCCTGCATCCGCAGCAGAAGCGCCATCGCGCCGGAGAACTGCTGGCAGTAGCCGATCTTGTCCTGGAACAGGAACGACTCGAGCGGGTAACGCCGCGACGGCGGACGCTCGCTGTAGGTGAAGCCGCTTTGCAGGTAGTCGCGGACTGCGGTGACCGCCGCGTACGTGCTCGGCGCGTCGCCCGCCAGGCGTCGCGACAGCCGGTAGGCGCGTCCGTAGGGCGATTCCGCCAGGCGACGGCCCGCGTCGGGGTCGCCGACGCCGTTGCCGGCGAGCGGCACCGTGACCCGCGTCTGCCGGCCGCGATCGGGTCGCGATGGCGAGGACTTCAGGGCGCTGGCATCTGCCCGCGGGAGGTCGATGCTCGTGTAGGAGGCGAGCGCCGGGTCGTAGCGCTTCGGAGCAGCGCGCATCCGGCCCGCCGTCGGCGTTGGGGCGTAGGCCTCGACGGTGTAGCGATCGCCTCGCCTGAGCGGCTCGTCGAGGCGCTTAAGCGTTCCATCGGACGCCCCGGTCACGGCCTGGCCCGCGCCCGCGACCCGTGTCGGAGTGCCGGTGCCGATCACGAAGTCGGTGCGCAGCGAGCGCACCGTGACCCCGATCCGGCGGTTCCACCTCGGATTGCGCGGCGCCGGCAGCTCAGCGAGCGGGCTGGTCCTGTCGTTGGCGTCCGAGCGGTTCCACCTCAGGCCGTCGAAGGTGTCGAGCACCTCGGCCTTCCAGTACAGCGGGCGGTTCGACTTGACCTGCAACAGCGTGGTGCCCTTCCGCGGCCAGTTGAGCGGCCCGTAGCTGTGGTTCCAGTCGAAGCTGACCTCCTTGCCCCCGAACCAGTTCCATTGGCTGTAGTCGACGAGGGCGTCTGCGCGATCCAGGCGGGCGGACAGCGGCAGGGCCACGAGCGCCATCGCCACCACGAGCGCGGCCCCGGGCAGCGCCTGTCGGCCGCGTAGGCGCGGCAGCCACAGCCATGCGGCCACGAGCGCGAACAGCACGAGGCCCCGGGCGAGAGGGGCGCCGGGATCGTGGTCGGTCACGGGGATGCCGTAGAGGCACAGGAGCGTGACGAGCCCCAGCACGCGCAGCACGCCGCCGCCACGACGGGCCGGCCAGAACGTGAGCGCCGCCGCCAGCGCGAGCAGCACGGGCGCGCCGAGCAGGATCACGAGCCTGACCGCGGCCTCTGGGCCGGCGTAGGGCCACACGACCGTGCGAATGCCCGACATGCCCCTGCCGAGCTCGGAGGCAAGCTCGTCCCAGTTGCGCGGGCCGAGCAGCCTGATCGGCAGGCCCATCGTCGCGAGCGCGAGCGCCGCAGCCGCGAGCACCGTGACAAGCGCGACCGCATGCACGGCCGGTCGAGGCAGGCGCGCGCCCCCGATGGCGTTCAGGAGGGCACCGGCGGCCGTGACGAGGCCCACGCAGAGCAGCAGCCGCCCGACCGGCGGCGATTGCACGAGCGCCGTCCAGTGTGCGGCGGCGAAGGTGGCGAGCGCGGCGAAGACGAGCAGCCGGATGGCCACGGACCCGCGATCGGCGGCCGGGACGGGCGTGCCCCCGGCGGGGACCCGGGCGACGGGTGGCCGCGCGGCGGTTGCGCTCACGCCGCCACCCCCGAGCCGGCGCTGGTACGGCGCGTGACCCGGCGACCGGCGCATCCCGCGACGAGGAACTCCGGGTCTGCGTCTCCGCCCGGCGTGACGAGGTAGCCCGCGCCCGCCGTTGCCCGCGCCAGGTCGCGCGGCGGGTCCGGCCGCGCGCTGACCCACAGGACGGAGCCGGCACGCCGCGCGCGTGCGAGCGGCGGCCGGACGGTGGTGGCTTCGACCAGGGCTAGCCGGGCATGCAGAGCGTGCCAGCCAGCCAGATCGGACCCGATGCTGGTCGGGCGCCGGTCGCCTCCGAGCAGCAGCGCGGAGCCTCCACGCCGGGCAAGGTGGACGCAGAGCGAGGCCGCTGCCCGCACAGCGGCATCGAGCGCCTCTTCCGAGGGTGGCGCCGTGGTGTCGAGCACCACGAGCGGCGCCGAGTCGGACTCCGCCGTGAGCCTGCGCTCGAGCATCTGGCCGCTGCGCGCGACCGCGGGCCAGTGGATCCGCGATGCGGGGGTGCCGATGCGATAGGCCCGCAGGCCGTCGAGGTCGAGCTCGCCCGCCGAGCCGTCCATGCGCCCGCGCAACGGGGTGGGTGACGAGCGGCCGTCGGCACCCGCGCCCGCACCGCCCTGGCCGCCCCCGCCGGGTGCCGTGACAGGCTCGACCCTTGGCAGGACCAGCAGCTCGGACGGCTCGCCGTCGCCCTTGACCTTGCGGGTCGCGAGCCCCAGGGGGTCGGCGATCGTGAGCTCACCCGGCTCGATCGTGCGCCGCCCCCGTCGGGGAAAACGGACGTCGATCCGGATCCGTCGCGACGAAAGGCCGGCTATCTCCACGGACTCTGCCAGCAGCGGATCGTCGAGCCTGCCGCCCGGCGCCGGAAGCAGGCCGGTGCGCACGAGCAGCCTGATCGGATATGGGGCGTCCTCCAGCACCGTCGGCGGCCCCGGCTCGCGGGTGATGCCGGCTCCCGCCGCTGCGAGCAGCACCCACAGGCCGCTCCCGGCCGCAACCAGCACGAGGGCCACGGCGGGCACGTACAGCGACGCCGTGTCGAACACCACCGCAACGCTGGCGAGCGCGAGGCCCAGCACCAGCGCGCCGAGCGCCCGCGTCACGGCCGGGGCGTCGGCCGGCTCACAGAGCCGGCACCGTCTCGAGGGCGTCGATGACCACCGCGCGGCGATCCTCGCCGGCAGCCTCCGGCGAGAGCAGCAGCCGGTGGGTGAGCACCGACGGCGCGAGCGACTTGACGTCGTCGGGAAGCGCGTGGTCGCGGCCCTCGAGCACGGCGAGCGCCTTCGCGGCGCGGAAGAGCATCAGGCCGGCTCGCGGGCTTGCGCCGAGCTCGACGCGCGGATCGGATCGCGTGGCGTGCAACAGCTCGACCACGTACCGGCGCAGTGCGCCACTGCCGTGGACGGCTGCCACCGCGGCCTGGGCGGCCAGGATCTCGGCGACCTCGGTGACCGGCTGCAGATCGAGCACGCGGTCGTGTCCCGCGTGGTCGGAGAGCATCTCTGCCTCCTGCTCGGCGGAGGGGTAGCCGAGCGCCACCCGGACCATGAACCGGTCGAGCTGTGCCTCGGGCAGTGGATAGGTGCCTTCGTACTCGATCGGGTTCTGGGTGGCCAGCACCACGAACGGGCGCGCCAGGTCGTGGGTCTGGTTGTCCACCGTCACGTGGCGCTCCTGCATGCACTCGAGCAGCCCGGACTGGGTCTTCGGCGATGCGCGGTTGATCTCGTCGACAAGCACCACGTTGGCAAACACCGGGCCGGGCCGGAACTCGAAGCGGGCCTCGCGCTGGTTGAACACGCTCGTGCCCACGACGTCTGCGGGCAGCAGGTCGGCGGTGCACTGCACGCGCGAGAACTCGGCATGGATCGAGCGCGACAGGGCACGCGCCAGGGCGGTCTTGCCCACGCCCGGGTTGTCCTCGATCAGCACATGGCCCTCGGCAAGCAGCGCCACGAGCACGTCGCGCACCACGATCTCCGGGGCCTTGACCGCCGACTTCAAGTTGTCCCGCAGACGACCGGCGAGCTCGGCCACGTCGGGGGGATCGAGGTGGGGCGCTGTCGCCATCGCCTCGATGGTAGGGGACGCCGAAGGCGGCGCTCACGCTTGGCGCGTCAGCCCGTGGGCGGGCCGTTCTCGTGCCCCACGAGGGAGCGGACCGCGGCCTCTGGGTCCTCGGCAGACATGACGGTCCCGCCGACGAGCACGGCGTCGACACCCACCCGCTCGAGCTCCTCGACCTGATCGCGATCGACGATGCCCGACTCGGAGACGACCGTCTTGCCCGCCGGCACGTCGGCCAGCAGGTCGAAGGTCCGGCGCGTGTCGATCGAGAAGTCGACGAGGTCGCGATTGTTGATCCCGATCACGTCGACGTCGACCTCGAGCGCGACCTCGAGCTCCTCGTCGCTCGCGATCTCGACGATCGCGTCGAGATCGAGCGAGCGCGCGGTCGCGTAGAGGTCGCCGAGCTCGTCCTGCCTCAGCGCGCCCACCACGAGCAGCACGGCATCAGCGCCCCAGGCCTTGGCCTCATAGAGCATGTAGGTATCGAGGGTGAAGTCCTTGCGCAGCACGGGCAGGTCGCTCGCGCCCTTGGCCTCGCGCAGGTCGTCGAGCGATCCGCCGAAGTGCGCCTCCTCGGTGAGCACCGACAGGGCGGCGGCTCCGCCGCGCTCGTAGGCGGTCACGATGTCAGCCACCGACGCGCCCTCGCGGATGACCCCTGCCGACGGCGAGCGACGCTTGTGCTCGGCGATCAGCGAGGTGCCCGGGCGGGCGAGCGCCTCGGCGAACGGCCGGTCGTCGTCGCGCCCGGCGGCGCGCTCCTCGAGCTCGGACAGCGGCGTCCGGCGCTTGCGCTCGGCAAGGGCTTCGTGGGTCGCCTCGATCAGCGCCTCGAGCCGGGCGTTCACGCCGTCAGCCTCTGGGTCGCGGCGACGTAGCGGTCGAGCACGTCACCGGCGGCGCCGGAGTCGATCGCCCGCTCGGCCAGCCGCACGCCCTGCTCGATCGTGTCGGCCAGTCCGCCGACGTGGATGGCGGCGCCGGCGTTGAGCACCGTCAGGTCTCGCTCCGGTCCGGGCTCGGCTGCCAGCACCGAGCGTGCGATCGCGGCGTTGCGCTCCGGCGTGCCGGCCGCGACGGCGGTCTGCGGGGCAGTCGGCAGGCCGACCTCCTCCGCCGCCAGGACGTGGGTGCTGAGCCGGCCGTCGCGGAGCTCCACCATGTGAGTGGGGCCCGAGGTGCTGAGCTCGTCGAGACCGTCGTCGGATGCCACGAGCAGCGCATGCTCGCAGCCCAGCTCCCTGAGGGCTCCGGCCATGATGTCGAGGAAGCGCCGGTCGGACACCCCGATCAGCTGGCGCCGCGCCCCGGCTGGGTTGGTGAGCGGTCCGAGGAAGTTGAAGATCGTGCGCACGGCCAACGCCTTGCGCACGGGCACCACGTGTCCGGTGGCCGGGTGATGACTTGGCGCGAACATGAACCCGAAGCCGATCTCGTCGATGCACTCGGCCGTCGCCTCGGGCGGGAGGTCGATCCGCGCCCCGAGCGCCTCGAGCACGTCGGCCGATCCCGAGCGCCCGGTGGCCGACCGGTTGCCGTGCTTTGCCATCGGGCAGCCTGCGCCCGCCGCCACGAACGCGGCGGTGGTGCTCACGTTGAAGGTGGGCCGTCCTCCCCCGGTCCCGGCGGTGTCGACGAGGCCGTCGGCGTGGGCATCGACCTTCACCGCCAGCTCGCGCATCGCGCGCGCCATTCCGGCGATCTCGTCGACGGTCTCCCCCTTCGTGCGAAAGGCGATCAGCAGCGCGGCGGTCTGGACCTCCGACGCGCGTCCCTCCATCACCTCGCGCAGCACGGCAGTGGTCTCCTCCGCGGTCAGCGCCTCGCTCATGCAGAGGCGGTCGATGGTCTGGGTGAGGATCGGGTTGGGAGTCATGGTGTCGGTGCGGTGCTCGTCGGGCCGGCGCCCGGACTGCGCTCCTCCCGCAGGAAGTTGCGGAGCATGGCCATGCCATCACGGGTGAGCACCGACTCGGGGTGAAACTGCACACCCTCGGCGGGCAGCGTGCGGTGACGCAGCGCCATGACCGTGTCGCCGTAGGTGGCCGAGGGCTCGAGCTCGGGCGGGAGCTCGGGATCGACCACGAGCGAGTGGTAGCGCCCGACCGTGAGCTTGGACGGCATCCCGGCGAAGATCGTGCGTCCGTCGTGTGCGATGTCGGCGGTCTTGCCGTGAACGGGATCGCCGCGCACGACCGTGCCGCCGAAGGCAGTCGCGAGCGCCTGGTGGCCGAGGCACACGCCAAGCGTCGCGATGCCCTCCTGGGGAAAGCGACGCACCGCCTCGGTGGAGACCCCCGCCTCGGCGGGGGTGCACGGGCCGGGCGACACGATCAGCCGGTCCGGCGCGCGCGCCAGGAGCTTGTCGACGCTCTCGACGTCGTTTCGCACCACCTCGACCTGCGCACCGATCTCGCCGACGTACTGGACGAGGTTGTAGGTGAAGGAGTCGTAGTTGTCGAGGATCAGGACCTTCATCGCGTGCCCACCGTCACGCCCAGTCCGGCTGCTTGCGCGCCATCTCGATCGCCTGGAACACGGCCCCGGCCTTGGCTTCGGTCTCGCGCTGCTCGTACTCGGCATCGGAGTCGGCGACGATCCCGCCGCCCGCCTGCGCATGCACCACGCCGTCCTTGACGAGGGCGGAGCGGATGTAGATGCAGGTGTCGAGGTCGCCGCTGTAGGAGACGTAGCCGACCGATCCGCCGTAGGGGCCGCGCTTGACGGTCTCGAGCTCGTCGATGATCTGCATGGCGCGCACCTTGGGCGCGCCCGAGAGCGTGCCCGCGGGCAGGCAGGCACGCAGCGCATCGATGGCCGCGACCTCGGGCCGCAGCGTGCCCGACACGCTCGACACGATGTGAAGCACGTGCGAGTAGGTCTCCACCACCATCAGCTCGTCGACCGACATCGAACCGTACTCGCACACGCGCCCGAGGTCGTTGCGCGCAAGATCCACGAGCATCACGTGCTCGGCGCGCTCCTTCTCGTCGGACAGCAGCTCGGCGGCGCGGCGGGCATCCTCGGCCGCCGACTGCGCGCGTGGGCGCGTGCCGGCGATCGGGCGTTGGGACGCCGTGCGGCCCTCCACGGTCACAAGCGCCTCCGGCGAGGCGCCGGCGATCTCGAAGTCGCCGAAGTCGAGGAAGTACATGTAGGGGCTCGGGTTGACCGCGCGCAGGCCGCGGTAGATCGAGAAGGCCTCGGCGGGGGTCGCGGCGCTCCAGCGCTGGCTGGGCACCACCTGGTAGGCGTCGCCGGCGCGGATGTAGTCCACGCAGCGGCGCACCGCATCCTGATAGCCCTCCGGCCCGATGTTCGAATCGAACTTGGCCGGCGCGCGCTCCGTTCCGGCGAACTGCGGCACCGGCGCGGCCAGCCGCTCGCGCACCTCGGCGATCGACGCCGCTGCGGCGGCGTAGGGGGCGTCGACGTCGCCGTCCACGAACACGTTGGCGAGGATCGTGGCCTCGTGGCGCAGGTGGTCGAAGGCCACCATCACATCGGACACCATCAGCGCCATGTCGGGCATGTCAAGCGGATCGGGGTTGGGCTGGCCGACCGCGGGCTCGGCGGTTCGCACCAGGTCGTAGCCGAACAGGCCAACCGCCCCACCCGCAAACGGCGGGAGCCCGTCCATCGGCGCGCTCTGGTAGCGCTCGAGCTCCTCGGTGACCACCGCGTAGGGATCATCGAACTCCCGCTTGACGCCTCCCACGGTGAGCACCCCGGAGTCGATCCTGATCGTGGTCCGCGGCCGGTAGCCGAGGAACGACCAGCGCCCGAAGCGCGTTCCCTGCTCGGCGGACTCGAGCAGGAAGGAGGGGCCCTCTCCGCGCAGCTTCAGGTAGGCCGAGACAGGCGTCTCGGTATCGGCCACGAAGGTGTGGCGCAGGGGCACGAGCGTGTGCTCGCGCGCGAGCACACGCGTCTCCTCGAGCGTCGGGGAGAGGTCGAGGCCCGCCGGCTCAGCGGCGACGCTCATTGAGCTCCTCGAAGGCGTCGACAAGGCTCAGGCCACGAGCCGCCAGCAGCACCGCCAA
This sequence comes from Solirubrobacterales bacterium, assembly GCA_038200525.1. Lineage (GTDB taxonomy): Bacteria > Actinomycetota > Thermoleophilia > Solirubrobacterales > Thermoleophilaceae > JAAYBF01. Next base: position 8,396 of record JBBPXW010000068.1, read on the forward strand.
GTGGTAGAGCACGTCGGCCGCCTCCTCGCGCACGCGGACGTCTGACTCGTCGCGGGCGGCACGGGTGACCTCCTCGGCCTCCTCGCGCACCTTCTCGCCGATGAACGGGGGATCGGCCAACAGCTGCGAGGTGTAGCTCGAGCCGGTGTCCGGCGCGGCCTTGCGCTCGGCGATCGTCCGCTGCAGCACCGCCAGCGCCTCGGCCGGCTGGGGCTCTGAGTCGCCGCGGTGGAAGCAGCTGCGCTCGCCGGTGTGGCATGCGGGCCCCGTGGCGTCGACCAACGCCACGAGCGCGTCGGAGTCGCAGTCGTAACGCAGCGCGCGCAGCCGCATGACGTTCCCTGACGTCTCCCCCTTGCGCCACAGCTCCTGCCGCGACCGGCTCCAGAAGTGCATCTCCTTGGTCTCCTCCGTGCGCGCCAGCGCCTCCCCGTTCATGTAGGCGAGGGTGAGCACCTCGCCGGTGGAGGCGTCCTGCATCACGCACGGCACGAGGCCGTCGGGGCCGAATCGGATCTCATCCACGCACGCAGTCTCGCAATGTGGGACCGTCGGCGCTGGTAGCCTCGCGCGCCGTATCGACCCTCACTCCATGGCGTTTCGCCAAGACAACTTCCTGGCACAGGCCCGCGCGGAGATCGGCCGCTTCGCGATCGGCTTCGACGAGCGCGATCGGCCGCGCCTGCACGAGCTGTGGGACCAGGTGCTCGACAGCCGGAAGTGGACAGAAGCCGGGCTGGTGGGACGGTTCGAGGAGCTCTGGACCGAATGGAACGGACTACCGGCGGTCGCGTTTTCGGGATGGAGTGGCGGTGCGCTGGCCGCGCTGGGCTTCGCCGGTGTGCGCGGCGAGGCGGTGCTGTGTCCGTCCAACACCTTTCCCGCCACCGTCATGGCCATCCTCGCCGCGGGCGGTCGGCCGGTGTTCGTGGACTGCAACCGCGAGGACCTGTGCGCATCCCTTCACGACTTCGCCGAAAAGCTGAGCGAGCACAGGCCGCGCGCCGCGTTCCTCGTACACATCGGTGGCCATATCGCCTTCGAGGTCGAGCAGATCGCAGACCTGTGCGCCAACGAGGGGGTCTTTCTGATCGAGGACTGCGCGCACGCCCACGGCGCCTCCTGGAATGGGCGCCGGGCGGGCACGTGGGGCGACGCCGGCATCTACTCGATGTATGCCACAAAGACCGTCTCCACGGGCGAGGGCGGCATGCTGGTCTCCCGCGATCCGGCGCTGATCGAGTTTGCCCGCCGACACCGCAACTACGGCAAGCCCGACTTCGAGACCGAAGGCCTGAATCACCGTATGAGCGAGTTCACCGCCGCCCTTGGGATCGTCGCCGTCGAACGGATGGATGAGATCGTGCGCTGGAAGAATGCCGCGGCCCGGGTGCTGCTCGACCCGATCCACCCCCACCGGGTGCAACTGCCCGACGGAATGGTCTCCGGCCTTTACAAGTACCTGGTGTTCGAGCCGGTGCAGCCATCGACCGGGAAGGTCTACGATCACCCCTGCCACCGTCGGTGGGGCGACGGTGCGCCGCTGCCCAACAGCGACTGGGTGGCCCACAACCACTGGTGCGTGCCGCTCTACTACAGGCCGGACGCAGCATCGCTGGAATCGCTTGAGGGAGAGACATGAGGGTTCTGGTCACCGGTGGCGCAGGGTTCATCGGCTCGCACGTCATCGACGCCGTGCGAGCGGCCGGGCATCAGCCCGTGCTGTTCGACCTGGTGCCCTCTCCCCACCACGCTCCGGGCGAGATCGAGACGATCACCGGCAGCGTGCTGGACACGAGCACCCTGGCCCACGCGATGTCCGGATGCCATGCCGTGGCCCACCTGGCCGCGGCGGCCGACGTGGACGAGGTGGCGAGGGAGCCTGCGCGCTCGGAGGAGCTGAACTCACGCGGCACGCTCAACGTGCTCGAGGCGGCTCGGTCGGCGGGTGTGGGCCGCGTGCTGTACGCCTCGACGATCTGGGTCTACGGCGCCAGCGCGGCGGGTGACCAGGTGGACGAGGAGACCGCGCTCGGCGATCCCGAGCACCTGTACACCGCCACGAAGCTGGCGGGCGAGATGTACTGCCGCTCCTACGCCTCGCTCTACGGCCTCGATTGGACGATTCTGCGCTTCGGCATCCCCTACGGCCCACGAGCCCGCGCGGCCGCCGTCGTCCCCGCTCTCGGGGGGAGGGCGCTGGCCGGCGAGGCGCTCACGATCGCCGGCACCGGCGAGCAGTGTCGGCGGTTCGTGTACGTGGAGGATCTGGCGGCCGGCGTCGCCTGTGCGCTGCGCCCCGACGCCGCCAACCGCGTCTACAACCTGGTGGGCGAGGAAGACGTGAGCATCAAGCAGATCGTCCGCACGGTGAGCGAGATCGTCGGCGACGTCGAGGTGTGCCACGTACCGGCCCGCGCGGGCGACTTCAAGGGAGTCGAGGTGTCTGGCATCCGGGCACGGCGGGAGCTGGGCTGGTGTGCGCAGACGCCATTCGCCGACGGCGTGCGCCGCTACGTCGACTGGCGTCGCAATGACGAGCAGTTGGCGATGGCCCGAGCCGTGGGCCGCCCCACCGGCTCCACAGGGAGCCGCCTGCGCGGTCGCGCTAATCGCGACTGGATCGCGTCCGCCGGTCTGTTCGTGGCCGCGGAGGGCTTGTTGGGTGCCTACCTGATCGCGCTGCGCTCACAGGGCGTTGCGGGGCTCCGCACCGTGCTGCTTGCCACCGTCATCGCCGTCGTCCTGGTGGCGCTGAGCGCCGGTCGACAGGGCACCGTCTCCGCGAAGCTTGCATGGATCACGGCGGGCGCGACGATGGTGACGGCTCTGGTCCCCAGCCTACGGCCGCTGCTGGGGCTCGATCATCTCACCGCCACTGTCGCGCTGCTGGCACTTGCCGGTGCGGGGTTCTCCGTGGCGCTCGCGCTGGGTGGGCTGCGCCAACTCGCCTCCCCGCGCGACAGCAGCGAACGCCCGGCCGGGTAGAGCGGCCCGGCTCGCACGAGAGCGGATCTGCTGACACTTTCAGCCCGGCCCGGCGGGCGCCGGGATCGAGCCGGCCGCGAGTCCACGGCGCTCCAGCTGCTCGAGCACGAGCGGCACCGCCGCCGCGGTCGCCTTCCACGAACCTGGGGCGCTGTAGGCATCGGAGTCGTGCAGCAGCAGCACCTCGCCACCCTCCAGTCCGTCCGCGACACGCGCGGCGATGCTCGCCGCCGTGGCGTCGCGGCGCCAGTCGCGGCCCCACCGCGACCACAGCATGGGCTGCAAGCCCGATCGATGGATCATCGCCAAGCCGCCCGCGCTGAAGATCCCGTACGGGGGTCGGTACAGTCCCGGCGCCTGGCCGGTGGCCTGCACGATCGCGTCTGCTCCGCGGCGGATGTCGCGGCGAAGCGCAGCCGGGCTCAAGCGCAGCTGATTGCGATGACGGAAGCCGTGCAGCTCCACCGTGTGGCCGGCCGCGACCACCTCGGCGGCCAGTGATGGAGTGCGCCGCACCTGCTCGCCGACGAAGAAGAAGGTGGCTCGCACGTCCTCGCGCTCGAGCGCTGCGAGCACCGCGGGGGTTCCCCGTGGATGGGGGCCGTCGTCGAAGGTCAGGCAGGCGACCGACCGATCCTGGATCCTGGTGGGTATGCCAAGCGCCGAGCTCAGATCGGGCGACAGCGGGGCGAGCGCCGGCAAGCTCCAGACAGCCGCCCCCGCGCCCAGGACCATACGCATGAGCGGATATTGGCAGTGAGCGGGGGGCTGCCGCTGGCCGGGGCGGCGGTGGCCGTGGGCGCGGCCACCAGCTTCGAGCTCTCCTATGCGCTCCAGGCGCTGGAGGCCAGGGCCGCGGGGCGGCGCAGCGAGACGGGCCTGGGGCTGTTGCGGCGCCTGGCCCGGCGCCGGCTGTTCGGCGTGGCCGTCCTGCTCAGCGGCGCCGGATACGCGCTGCAGGTGCTCGCGCTGGGCCTGGCCCCCCTCACCGTCGTGCAGCCCGTGCTGGCGCTCGGGCTCGGCCTGTTGCTGTTCCTCGCGGCGCGCGTGCTCGGAGAGCACGTGGGCTGGCGCGAGCTGGCCGGGGTGGCGGTGGTGGTGGCCGGCGTCGCCGTGATCGCCGTCGCATCTCCGCGCCGGGTTGTCATCGCCACACCTGGCACAGCCCTGGTCGTGGCGATGGGGGTGCTGGCGCTGGTCAGCCTGGTGCCCGCCCTCGGGGCTCGCCGCGGCTTTGGCGGCGGGGTGGCACTGGCGGTGGGCGCGGGAGCCGGGGATGCGTTGGCCGCGCTGGCCGCCAAGCTGATCTCCGACGACCTGGCTTCGGGACGGACGCTTCGCGCCCTGGGCTGGGCCGGCATCGCGGGCGCGGCGGTGCTCACGGGGCTGTCCTGCGAGCTGGCCGCGCTGCAGCGCATGACCGTGGCGCGGGTTGCGCCGCTTGTGCTCGGCATGCAGATCGCGGTGCCGGTCGCCCTGGCGCCCGCGGTGCTCGGCGAGCAGTGGGGGACCACGCCGTTGAGCGGCGGAGTGCTTGTGCTCGGCCTGGCGGCGGTGACCGGCGGAGCAGCGTGGCTCGCTTCGTCAGGCTCCCTCGGCGAGCTGCTCAGCGGGCAGCGCCAGCACGAGTGAGGCGGCCAAGGGGAGGGCGGCGAAGGAGCGATCGGGCGGCTGCCTGCGATTCAGCGCGGCGCGCAGCGCGCGGCCGAGGGCGGCGCGGTCGCAGGCCACCTCCGCCAGTCCGAACCGCCGGAAGGCTCGGTTGTTGGCCCGGATGTGTCCCCTGCCCCAGCCGTAGGAGATCACGGGGCAGCCCACGCAGTTGGCCTCGAGCACCGTCAGCCCTGCGGTTGAGTGCACCAGCGCGTCAGCGGCCGCCAGCAGGCCGGCCATGTCCTCGGTGAAGCCCAGCACACGTACCCGGTCCTCGCCCCGGTATCGCGCCTCCAGGCGATCGCGGACCGCCTGGTTGCGACCGCTGAGCACCAACGCGACCGCGCCTTCCAGTTCCAGCGTGGCATCGATGGCGCCAGCCAGGTCGCCCACGGCCCAGCCACCTCCCGACACCGCCACCACCTTGGCGTCGGGCGGCAGGTCGAGCCGGGCGCGGGCGGCGCCACGATCGCGCGCCTCCAGGAAGTCGTGCAGGTTCAGTCCGCGCACGGCCACCACCCGGGCGCCGGGCGCCACGGCGATCACCTCGGCCTCCGACTCGGGATGGGTGATCATGTGCAGGTCGACCCCCGGGTGTGCCCAGTAGCGCAGCGACGCGAGGTCGGTGATCGCCGAGACGACCGGGACCGCCACGGCCCCTTCGGCACGCATGCGCCCCAGCACCTCGCTGGCACCCGGATAGGTGGCCACCACCACGTCAGGGCGGCGGGAATGGAGCAGCGCCAACAGCTGCCGCTGTGCCGCCGCCCGGATGAGACTTCCGGTCAGCGCCCGGGTGGGTGCAAAGCGCGTGATCAGCCAGTGGCTCAGGTCGAACAGGAGCCCACCCAGGCGCCCTTGCGAGCCTGCGCTGCCCAGCGCCAACCGGCGCGCCAGTGGGTGCAGCAGCTGGAGCGAGTCGAAGACCTCGATCTCGGCATCCGGGCGCTCTGACCGGATGTCGGCAGCAAGCACGCGCGCCGGCAGGTCGTGACCCTCCCCGATCGCCGCGGAGAGGATCAGCACCCGTGGTCCAGTCACTCGATGCCGAGCCGGTCGAGCAGCGAATCGTCGCCGCGCCAGCCGCTTCGCACCCGCACCTTGAGGTCGAGATGCACCGCCGCGCCCGTCGCCGCCTCGATCTCCTTGCGCGCGGCCGTGCCGATGCCCTTGATCATCGATCCCTGCCGGCCCACCAGGATGCCCTTCTGGGAGTTGCCCTCGACGTAGAGGCAGGCGTCGATCATCAGCATGCCGTCCTCGCGCTCTGACATCTCGAGCACCTGCGCCTCGACCGCGTGAGGCAGCTCCTGCCGGGTGCGCAGCAGCACCTGCTCACGCACGAGCTCGGCCAGGTGGGTCTGCTCGGACTGATCGCTGAGCTGCGCGGCCGGATAGAGGAACGGACCCTCCGGGAGCATTCCCTTCAGGTGCTCGACCACCTCGCCGACCCCGGTGCCGCGCCGGGCGCTGATCGGGAACACGTCGCCGGGCACGTCGAGAGCGGCGGCCGCCGTCAGCGCCTTGACGATGCCGGTGTGGTCGAGCCGGTCGATCTTGTTGACCACGGTGATGGCCGGCGTGCTCGAGCTGCGCAGCGCGCGGGCGATGTAGCGGTCACCGGCGCCGACGTCCTGGTTGCCGTTGAGCACGAACACCACGGCGTCGGCATCGCCGAGCGACTGCTCGACGCGCTTCTGCATGCGATCGGTCATCCGGTCGCGCGGGCGCTGCACGCCGGGCAGGTCGACCAGCACGAGCTGCCAGTCCTCGCCCGTGGCGATCCCGCGGATCTCGCGCCTGGTGGTCTGGGGCTTGTCCGAGACGATGGCAACCTTCTCGCCCACGATGCGATTGACCAGGGTCGACTTGCCCGCGTTGGGCCTGCCCGCGAGCGCGATGATGCCCGATCGGCTGGTCATGCCCGAGCGCCATCCAGGATCTCGTCCTGCAGCGCGAGCATCTCACCGGAGTCCGACTCGTGGTCATAGCCGCATAGGTGCAACACGCCGTGAACGACCGCCTCCTCGATGTCGACGGTGTGCTCACGGCAGATGACCACGTCGCCGAGCTCCCGTGGCCCGGCCACCGGGCCGGCCTGGTCCACGGGAAACGACAACACGTCCGTCGGGGTGTCCCTCGCGCGGTGGTGGCGGTTGAGCTCGGTGATCGCCTCGGCGTCGACGAATGCGACGGCCACGTGCCCGTCTGTGACCCCTGCGGCGGCGAGCGCCGCCTCGGCGAAGGGACGCAGCGCGTCCCCCTCGCCATCGATCACCTCGATCTCGATCACCCGTTCTTGCGGGCGCTGCGGATCTCGGGCGCCTGGGTGGCGGCGTACTCGTCGTATGCCTCCACGATCCGCTGCACCAGCTTGTGACGCACCACGTCCTCGCCACCGAAGCGCACGAAGTCGATGCCGTCGACCGCTGACAGCACGTCGGAGATCGCGTTCAGCCCCGAGCGCTGGGCGGCCGGCAGGTCCACCTGGGTCACGTCGCCGGTCACGACCATCTTCGAGTTGAAGCCGAGCCGCGTGAGCACCATCTTCATCTGCTCCGGCGTGGTGTTCTGGGCCTCGTCGACGATGATGAACGCGTCATTCAGGGTCCGACCGCGCATAAACGCCAGCGGCGCGATCTCGATCGTTCCGCGCTCCAGGTAGGTGTTCACCTTCTCCATCTCGAGCATGTCGTAGAGCGCGTCGAACAGCGGTCGCAGGTACGGATCGACCTTGGCCATGAGGTCGCCCGGCAGGAAGCCGAGCCGCTCGCCGGCCTCGACCGCCGGCCGCGTGAGCACGATTCGCTTGACCTCGCGCCGCTGCAGCGCCGCGACGGCCATCGCAACGGCAAGGAACGACTTGCCCGTGCCCGCCGGCCCGATGCCGACGGCGATGGTCTGGCTCCTGATCGCGTCGACGTAGCGCTTCTGCGTCACGGTCTTCGGGGCGACCTTCAGGCCGCGGTGGCGCCACACCACGTCTTCGAGGAAGTTGCTCGGCGAGACGTCGCGGTCCAGGGCCGATCCGATCGCATCGATCGTGCCGGGCTCGACGTCGTGGCCCTGACCGACGAGGTCTGAGAGCTCGCCGACAACCGCGCGCGCGGCGGCGACATCGGCGGAATCGCCGTCCAGGGTGAGGATGTTTCCGCGGAGGAAGACGTCGCAGGCGAGTCGCTCCTCGAGCGACCGCAGGATGGTGTCGTTGGCGCCCGCCAGATCGGCGGCGAGCTCGTTGGTCAGCTCGATCTGCTCGCGCACTACGGGCTCAGCAGCTCCTTGGCGGAGGCGCTCACGCGCCGCCCGTCGGCCCGCCCCTGCACCTGCGGCATGACGAGCGCCATCACCTTGCCCATGTCCTTGGGCGAGGTGGCGCCGACCTCGGCCACGGCGTCGCCGACCAGGGCGTTCAAGTCGGTGTCTGAGATCTGCTCGGGCAGGTAGCCCTCGATCAGCTCGGCCTCGCGCGCTGCGGCCACGGCAAGCTCGTCACGGCCACCATCGCGGAAGGCCTCTGCGGACTCGAGCCGGCGCTTGCGCTCGCGCTGCAGCACCTCGATCTCGGGGCCCCCGCCCTCCTTGACTGCCTTCTGCAGCTCGGACACGACCACACGCAGCGATCCCGCACGTTCGCGGTCGCCCGCCTTGAGTGCGGCGTTCACGTCGGACTGCACCTGTTCGAGGACGGCCATTAGGGTCAAGTGTAGGCAGCATGCCCCCCTTCAAAGTCGCCACCTTCGACTGTTATGGCACCCTCGTCGACTGGGAGGGAGGCGCCGCTGCGTTCCTGTACGACCTGGCGCGTCGCAGCGGCGACTCGGAGCCCGAGGCCGGCATCGCGCTGCGCGCGCGCTGGGAGGAGATTCAGTTCGAGCTGCTCACGGAGGAGTACCGCAGCTACACGGACGTGCTCAGCCAGAGCCTGCGAGCGTGGGTGGGCGAGCGCGGCTACCGCTGGAACGTCGAAGACGGCCACGCGTTCGCCAAGTCGATGCAGTCCTGGCAGCCGTTCTGCGACACGATCCCGGCGCTGACGCGAATCCGGGACGCCGGCGTGAAGCTCGCGATCGTCTCCAACACCGAGCATTCCATCATGGACCACACGCTTCGCCAGCTTCATCCCGTGAAGTTCGACCACGTGGTAGTGGCGGAGGACGTGCGTTGCTACAAGCCGGATCGGCGACCGTTCACGCGGATGCTCGACAAGGCCTCGGCCGCCCCCGACGAGGTGCTCCACGCGGCCTTCGGGTTCGAGTACGACATCGCCACGGCGCAGGACCTCGGCCTCGCGACCGCATGGATCAACCGCCACCGCGGGCCGGCTCCCGCCGACGGCCCGGCACCCGACCACGAATGGCCGGACCTCTGGGGCTTGGCCGACCTTCTCGAAGACGAAGCTGCGGCACTCGACCGGTCACCGACCGGTCTGCGTTCCTCGCCACGCCAAGCGCCCCAGGGCTGACCGACACCGTGGACGACGGCCACCTCCTGCTCGCCGCGGGCGCGCTGCTGACGCTGGGCATCGCGGCGTCGCTCGTGGCCGGGCGGCTGCGCGTGCCCGGCCTGATCGTGGTGCTCGGCCTCGCGATGGCGATCGGCTCAGATGGCCTCGGACTCATCGACTTCGGCGGCAACAACGCAGACGTCGAGACCGCGCGCTCGATCGGCGTGGTCGCGCTCTCCCTGATCCTCTTCGAAGGTGGGCTCGCCTCCGGGTGGGGCGAGATCCGGCCCGTGCTGCGCACGAGCGTGGCCCTCGCGCTCGGCGGGACGATCGCGACCGCGGTGATCGTGGGCTTCACGGCCGTCTGGCTGCTCGATCTGACCACCAACGAAGGACTGTTGCTCGGGTCGATCGTGGCCGCGACCGACAGCGCGGCGATCTTCTCTGTGCTGCGCGGCTCCGGCCTGAACAAGAAGCTCGCGCGCATCCTGGAAGGCGAGTCAGGCATGAACGACCCCGTGGCCGTGGTGCTCGTGCTCGGCTTCATCCAGTTCATCCAGAACCCCGGCTACGGCGTCCAGGACCTCGCCTGGCTGATGGTGACCGAGCTCGCGATCGGTGTCGCGGTCGGGCTGGCGCTCGGCAGGCTGGCGGTCCTGGCATTCCAGAGCGCTCGAGTGAGCGCGCCCGGTCTCTACCCCGTGGCATCGATCGCCTTCGCGGGGCTCGGCTTCGGCGTTGCCGACGTGCTGCACGGCTCCGGGTTCATCTCGGTCTACCTGGTGGGGCTCGCGCTCGGGAGCGCTCCGATCCCGAGCAAGCGCACGATCGATGACTTCCACGACGGGCTCGCATGGGTGAGCCAGATCACGATGTTCCTCGCGCTCGGGCTGCTCGTGAGCCCGTCGCAGTTCGGAGGAGTGATCGGCGAGAGCATCCTGATCACCGCGGTGCTGATGTTCGTGGCGCGCCCGCTGGCCGCCTACCTGTTCACGCTCGGAGGGGGGCTCGACTGGCGCGAGTCGACGCTGCTCGGCTGGGCCGGCCTCCGCGGTGCCGTGCCGATCGTGCTGGCGACCTTCCCGGTGATCGACGGCGTGGCCGAGGCGGGCGACTTCTTCAACATCGTCTTCTTCGTGGTGATCACCTCAACGCTGATCCAGGGCATCACGTTCGACCCCCTCGCCCGGCGGCTGGGGCTGACGACCGCCGTGCCCGCGACCGAGCGGCCACTGCACGAGGTGGGCAGGATCCAGCGGCTGGGCGCGGAGGTGCTCGAGTACCCGGTGCGCGCCTCCGATGCGATCGGCGGCCTCCGCGTGAACCAGCTCGAGCTGCCACGCGAGGCGCTCGTGAGCGTGATCGTGCGATCCGACGAGGCGCTGCTGCCGCGCGGCTCCACCGAGATAGAGGCCGGTGATCGCCTCCACATCCTGGTCCGCGGCTCGGTCCGGACCGATACCGAGAAGCTGTTCGAGCGCTGGCGCGCGGGGCCGATCGGCGTGGCCGACCCCGTTGCCCGGCCGACCGCGGGCCGCTCGCCGATCTTCACCGTCAAGCCCTGGCGTGAGTCCATGGGCGACCCGGGCGATCCCGGTTCGATCGAGGGTCAGACGGTGGTCCGGGTGCTGCGCACCCGCCGCGAGGAGCCCGGCGCCCTGCTCCTGCTGGCCGACGGCCGCTTGGCTGTGACCGGATCGGGCGTGGTGGCCGTGGGCGGCCCTCGCCAGCTGTTCAGGTACGCACGGGAGCGCATCCAGCGCTCCGAAAGCGCCAGCGCCACCGCGTGGTGGCAGGAGGTGGCAGGAGCGGTCTCCCAGAGCGTCGCTCACTAGGTCCTCAGCAGCAGCGCCGCCCACCCCTTGTCCGCCACGCGCCCGACCTCGCGCATCGGCACGAATGCCGCCGCGACCTCGTCGGCCTCCTCCTCGAGCAGTCCAGAGGCGATCAGGGCCGGGGGGCGCTCCGACATCAGCGCCGCAACGCGCTGCAGCAGTGGCCGCATCAGGTTGGCCATGACGAGGTCGGCCCGCGGCGCGGGCTGCTCACGCAGGTTCAGCCGGCCGATCTCGTCGAGCTCGACCGCATTGGCGATCGCGTTTGCCTGCGTCGCCTCCGTGGCGAGCGGATCCAAGTCGAATGCCACGACCGGCCCGTAGCCCAGCCGCGCCGCCGCGATCGCGAGCACACCGGAGCCGCAGCCGAGGTCGCACGCCGAGCCGACGGGTCCGTCGGCGGCGTGCTCCAGGGCAGCTCGAGACAGAGGCGCGTGGTCGAGTGCGAGCCGGTGCCAAATGCGCGGCCCGGGTCGATCGCGATGTCGAGCACGCCCTCGCGCGCCACGGCAGGCTCCCACGGCGGGCGCACGTACAGCGTCTCGCCGAAGCGCCCGACGGACCGGGCATTCGTGCCCGGTCGGTAAACCATCACGGGCACGTGGAACCGCTTCCAGCGCTCCGCCCAGTCGTCGGCCACCTCGGTGCCGCTCACGCTCACGCGGATGCCGCCGACCTCGGCCTCACCCTCGGCGAGCTCGGGCAGCTCCCCGGGGGTGCCGTAGACGGCGAACTCGACGACTTCGCCGCGATCGACCTGCTCGACACCGGACGGCGCCAGCTCGAGCAGCGCGGCAAGCACCTCATCGGCCCGAGCCGCGGGCACCCGGACCGCCAGGCGGATCACGGGCCGGGCGCCATGCTCAGCGCAGGGCCCGGCGGACCTTGCTGAACAGCGTCTCGGCGGCTGCCTCGCGCATGTTGTCCTCGGTGACAGAGCCGTCGAGCTCTCTCAGCAGCTCGTGTTGGCGCTCGCTGAGGTTCCGCGGGATCACGACGTTGAGCACCACCTGCTGGTCTCCCCTGCGCCCACGGCTGCGCCCCCCGACCGAGGGCATGCCCTTGCCGCGCAGCGTCACGATGGTGCCGGGCTGGGTGCCTGGCTCGACCTCGATCTCCTCGTCGCCGTCGAGCGTGGCGACCGTCACGGTGGTCCCGAGCGCCGCTGCCGGTGCTGCGACGTCCACGACCGCCACGAGATCGTTGCCGTCGCGGAGAAAGCGGTCGTCCTCGGCAACCGAGACCAGCACGTAGAGGTCACCCGCCGGCCCGCCCCGGTCGCCGGCGTGGCCTTTTCCGGTCAGGCGCACGCGCTGCTCGTCGGCGATGCCCGCCGGCAGCTCGACCGACAACGTGCGGCGCGCGGCGCGGCGGCCGGCGCCGGCACACACGGTGCACGGAGTCTGTGCCACCTTGCCCTCGCCCCCGCAGACGTCACAGGCGTGTGCGCGCACGAGCTGTCCGAAGGCGGTGTTGCTCACCGCCCGGAGCTGGCCGGTGCCGCCGCAGCGCTCGCAGGTCTCGATCGGCGTGCCGGGCTCGGCGCGGTTGCCGCGGCAGTGCTCGCACGTCTCCACCGCATCGAAGGAGGCCTCGACGGTGGTGCCCCACGCCGCCTCCTCGAGCGTGATCTCCACCTCGACCCCCACGTCGCCCCCCTGGACCGCGCGCGGGCCGCCGCCCCCGCCGCCGCCGAACGGGTCGCCGCCGAAGAACGCGTCGAAGATGTCGCCGAACGAGCCGAAGCCCTGCGCCTGGGAGGCGTAGCCGCGTGAGTCGAGCCCGTCCCAGCCGTGGCGGTCATAGACCGCCTTGCGCTCGGGGTCTGAGAGCACCTCGTAGGCCTCGGCGACCTCCTTGAACTTCTCCTCGGCGTGGTCGTCGGAGTTCACGTCGGGGTGCAGCTCGCGCGCCACCGCCCGGAAGGCCTTCTTGATCTCGCGCTCGCCGGCGCCGCGCTGCACGCCGAGCAACTCGTAGGCATCGCTCTTCATTCGTCGTACACCTGCGCCACGAAGCGCGACAGCTCGGCGGCGGCCTGGCGCACCGCGATGATCGCCTGCGGGTAGTCCATGCTCACCGGCCCGAGCACGCTCACGGCCCCGAGATTGCGTCGCGCGACGCCGTAGTTGGCGGCCACCATGCTCAGGGAGTGCAGCTCAGGCGCCGAATGCTCCTGGCCGATGCGCAGGTAGACGCTCGGCTCGGCCAGCGATTCGCGCAGGAGCGCGAGCAGGGCCACGCGCCGCTCCAGCGTGTCCATCAGCTCCGAGATCTGGGGCAGCTCCTGGAAGCGCTGCTCGGAGAACAGCCGTGCGGCCCCTTCTACGAAGAGGTTGTCCTGGGCGGTGTCCTCGAGCTCGGTGAACGCCGGTGACAGCGTGCGCAGGAACGCCTTCTCGCGCTGATCGAGGCCGGCGGCCGTCAGCTTGGCCTGGAGCATCCGCGCCCCCACATCCATGCCGCCCAGCACCTCGTTTAAGTAGGAGCCGGCCCAGGCGATCAACCCCGGGTCCAGTGGGACGTCGTAGGAGAGCACCCGCTTTGTGACCCCGCCGGTCGAGGTGATCACGACGACCATCGCCACCTGCGGCTGCAGCTGGAGCACCTCGACCCTGTGAATGGTGGCGGTGTCGATGGCTGGGGCGGACACCAGCGCCAGCAGGTCCGTGACCTGCGAGAGCTGCTCGGTGGTGGCCCGCATGGCCTCGTCGACCTCGCGACGCATGTCGCTCAGCTTGACCGGCGTGGCCACAGCCGGGAGGTTGCCCCGCTCGAGCAGCTCGTCCACGTAGAGGCGGTAGCCGGAGTCGGTCGGGATCCGGCCGGCCGAGGTGTGCGGGTGCACGAGCAGCCCGCCCTCCTCCAGCCGGGCCAGCTCCGACCGGACGGTCGATGGGGCCCACGGCACGTCCGGCTGACCAGCCAGCCACTTGGACCCGACCGGTGCCTCGAGCTGCTGATGACCCTCGACGACCTTGCGGAGGATGAGGCTCTGGCGAACGGAGACGCGCACGCGGCCTAGGTTAGGGACGGCAATCAGTCGGACCAGCTACTCGAGGCCCTCCGGGCCGGGCCAGAAACCTACGCGACGTTACGCAGACCGCGCGCTTCGGCCAGCGAGGCGAGCTTGCGCAACGCGTGCTCCTCGACCTGGCGGGTGCGCTCGCGGGTGAGGCCGAAGGTGCGGCCGACCTCGTCGAGCGTGCGCGGATGCTCGCCGCAGAGCCCATGGCGCAGCTCGACCACCCGGCGCTCGCGGTAGGAGAGGTTGTCCAGGGCATCTGCGAGCCCGCTGCGAGTCATGCTGTCGGCAGCCACGTCGAACGGCGACTCAGCCCGGTCGTCGGGAATCAGGTGCCCGAGCTCGGCCGCGTCGTCCTCGGCGCCACCGCCGACCGGCTTGTCGAGCGAGACCGGGGCGCGAGAGGCCCGCAGCAGGAACTCAGCCTCCTCGACGTCGATGTCGACGTTGGCGGCCGCCGTGATCTCCTCGATCGAGGGGTTGCCCTCCCCGACGCTCTGCAGACGGCGCTGGGCGCCATCGAGCTTCTGGAGGGTCTGGTTGATGTGGATCGGGATGCGGATCGTGCGTGACTTGTCGGCAACCGCGCGCGAGATCGCCTGGCGGATCCACCAGGTGGCGTAGGTCGAGAACTTGAACCCCTTGCGGTGGTCGAACTTCTCGACGGCGCGGACGAGGCCGATCGAGCCCTCCTGGATCAGCTCCATGAAGTCGAGCCCCTGATTGCGGTAGCGCTTGGCGATCGAGACCACGAGGCGTAGGTTGGCCTGGACCATCCGCTCCTTGGCCTCGAGGTCACCGCGCTCGATGCGCTTGGCCAGATGGATCTCCTCCGGGGCCGTCAGCAGACGGGTCTTTGCGATCCCGTCGAGGAAGAGCTGCAGGGAGTCGAGGGTCGGGTCGGGTGCTGTCTCGATGGTGGCCACGGAAAAGAGTCTCCGGCCAGGCCCTAAAGGCTTCTTAAGGGCCGCTCAGGTGGCGATTGCGCGTGGAGGGAGCTGCTCAGCCCTTGCCGCTGTCGCCAATCTCCAGCACCGCCAGGAACGCCTCCTGCGGGACCTCGATCCGCCCGACCTGCTTCATTCGCTTCTTGCCCTCCTTCTGCTTCTCCAGCAGCTTGCGCTTGCGCGTGATGTCACCGCCGTAGCACTTGGCGATCACGTCCTTGCGGATGGGCTTGACGGACTCGCGGGCGATGATGTGCGAGCCGATCGCCGCCTGGATGGCCACCTCGAACTGCTGGCGCGGGATCTGCTTCTGCAGCCGTTCGGCGATCACCTTGCCGCTCGCATACGCCTTGTCCCGATGGACGACCAGCGACAGGGCGTCGACCTGGTCGCCGGCCAGCAGGATGTCGAGCTTGACCAGGTCGGACGGGCGCATGCCGATCACCTCGTAGTCGAGCGAGGCGTAGCCCTTCGTACGCGACTTGAGGTGGTCGAAGAAGTCGAGCACCACCTCGGCGAGCGGCAGGTCGTAGCGCAGCTGCACGCGCTGTTCGGAGAGGAAGGTCATGTCGACGTGAGTGCCGCGGCGGTCCTGACATAGGTCCATCACCGCGCCGACGGCATCCTTGGGGCACAGGATCGTGGCGCGGATATATGGCTCGCGGATCTCCTCGATGCGGTCGCGCTCGGGCATGTCCGAGGGCGAGTGGACCGGGATGACCTCGCCGTCTGACAGCGTGACCTCGTATTCGACGGTCGGGGTGGTGGCCAACAGGTCGACGTCGTACTCGCGCTCGAGGCGCTCGCGCACGATGTCCATGTGCAGCAGGCCGAGGAAGCCGCAGCGGAAGCCGAATCCGAGGGCGTGGCTGGTCTCGGGCTCCCAGGTGAGAGCGGCGTCGTTGAGCGACAGCTTCTCGAGCGCGTCGCGGAGGTCGCCGAAGCGGTCGGTGTCGACCGGGAACAGCCCACAGAAGACCATCGGCTTGACGTCCTGGTAGCCCGGAAGGGGCTCGGCGGCCGGGCCGTTCTTGGTGGTGATCGTGTCGCCGACGCGCAGCAGCGAGACATCCTTGATGCCGGTGATCACGTAGCCGACCTCGCCCGCCTCGAGCGCCTCGACGGGCGTGAGCGCGGGCCCGAAGAAGCCGATGTCGTCGATGTCGGCCTCGGTGCCGGCCTGCATCGCCACGATCGCGTCGTTCTTCTTCAGCCGGCCGTCCACCACTCGGACGTAGGCCACGACGCCGCGGTACTGGTCGAACTCCGAGTCGAAGATGAGCGCCCGCGCGGGCGCCTCGGTGTCCCCTCCGGGCGACCCCACGCGGCTGACCACGGCCTCGAGCACGTCGGTGATGCCGAGGCCGCTCTTGGCCGACATCCGGATCATGCCGTCGGCGGGCTCGCCGATCAGCTCGGCGATCTCGCCCGCCACGCGGTCGGGCTCGGCCCCCGGCAGGTCGATCTTGTTGAGCGCGGGGATCAGCTCCAGGCCCGCCTCCACCGCGAGGTAGGTGTTGGCCACCGTCTGGGCCTCCACCCCCTGGGAGGCATCCACCACCAGCAGCGCGCCGTCGCAGGCCGCCAGCGAGCGCGATACCTCGTAGGTGAAGTCCACGTGCCCCGGCGTGTCGATCAGGTTCAGGCGGTAGAGCTCGCCGTCGCGGGCCTGGTACTCCACGCGCACGGCCTGGGCCTTGATGGTGATGCCGCGCTCGCGCTCGAGGTCCATCGAGTCGAGCAGCTGGGGGCGGTGGTCGCGCGCGTCGACCGCACCGGTGGTCTCGAGGATGCGATCGGCCAGCGTCGACTTGCCGTGGTCGATGTGGGCGATGATCGAGAAGTTGCGGATGTTCTGCGC
>JBBPXW010000069.1:0-10920 GCA_038200525.1 Solirubrobacterales bacterium
ACCGAGACGGAGATGAAGGAGAAGAAGCACCGCGTCGAGGACGCGCTGCAGGCCACCCGCGCCGCCCTCGAGGAGGGCATCGTGGCCGGCGGCGGAGTGTCGCTGCTCACCGCCTCGAGCGCCGTCAAGGTCGACGCTCTCGAGGGCGACGAGCAGACGGGTGCGCGGATCATCCTGCGTGCACTCGAGGAGCCGGTCCGTCAGCTGGCCCATAACGCCGGGCTCGAGGGCTCGGTCGTGGTCAACGACGTCCGCAAGGCCAAGAAGGGCCACGGTCTCAATGCCGACACGGGCGAGATCGTCGACCTGATCGCAGCCGGGGTCATCGACCCGGCCATGGTCACGCGCTCTGCTCTGCAGAACGCGGCGTCGATCGCCAAGAACATCCTCACGACCGAGGCGATCGTCGCCGAGATCGAGGACGACAACGGCGGCGGCGGAATGCCGGGCGGCGGCATGCCCGACATGGGCGGAATGATGTAACCAGCGCTCTTGCGCTGAGCAGCACCGAGGGCCCGGCCAATGCGCCGGGCCCTCGTCGTTCCCGGGCCGTCACGAGATCATCCTCTACACTAGGTTGAAGAAATCCTCGACAAAGGTTCGGTCCCATGTCAGACCTCCACGACCCCGTTCACTTCGATCGCGCGTACCACGATCACCAGGCCGCAATGCTCGCCGCTGCGAACCGAGTGCTTCGCGACACTGCGGCGTCCGAGGACGTCGTGCACGATGTGTTCATGGCCCTATGGCGAAAGCCCGCTGCGTTCGATCCCGCCCGAGGCAGTCTCGGGAGCTACCTGACGATGATGGCTCGTAGCCGAGCGCTGGATCGCTGGCGCACGCGCGCGGCCCGCGAGGCCGCCGTCGAGCGCACCAAGCAGACCATCAGGCCCGAGTCGGTCATCGCCGAGGACGCGGCCGAGCCCGTCGTTCGTCGCGACAGTCGCCGCCGCATCCTGCACGCACTCGACCAGCTCCCAGGCGAGCAGCGCGAGGCGGTGCTGCTGGCCTTTGGCAAGGGCCTCACCGCACGCGAGATCGCGACTGCTGCCGGCGTGCCGCTTGGTACGGCCAAGAGCCGCGTGCGGCTCGGCCTCGCCAAGGCCCGTTCAGAGCTCACCGCCGCCGCGTGAGCTCCGAGGGCCTCTCGATACGCGACGTGACGCGCCGCACGGGGGTCGAGGCCTCCACGTTGCGCATCTGGGAGCAACGCCACGGGTTTCCCGTGCCCGAGCGCCTGCCGAGCGGTCACCGCCGCTACTCCCACACCGACGTCGAGCTGATCCGCCAGGTCAGGCAGGACCGCGACAACGGTCTGGCGCTCAAGGCAGCGATCGATCACGCCAAGCGGGCGGTCCAGGGCAAGCGCCCCCTGATCGAGGACGACTCGATCTTCTCCGGCATGCGCAAGCGCCGGCCGGACCTCCAGCCGTATCTCCTCCGGAAGTCGACGCTCGTGGCCGTGAGCCACGCCATCGAGGACGAGTGCTCGGCGGGGTCGAATGGCGCGCTGCTCTTCGCCAGCTTTCAGCGGGAGGCCTACTACCGTCACGTCGAGCCGCGCTGGCGCGATCTCACGCAGGCCGCCAGGGGCGCATTCGTGCTCGCGGACTTCGACGAGGTGCGCCAGCCCGAAGGTGGTCCCGTCGAGGTTCCGATCGACACCTCGGAGCCCCTCGGGAGAGAGTGGTCGCTGATCTATGACGCCCACGACTTCGGCGCGGTCCTGAGCGGCTGGGAGCGGCCGGGGCAGGGCGCGAAGCCCGACCTCGAGCGCGAGTTCGAGGCGATGTGGAGCGTCGAGCCGGATCTCGTCCGCGATGCCTCGACCGTGGCATACGGGATCGTCGAGCGGACGGCCCCGGAAGTGGTGGGAGGCATCGAGCACCTGCTTGCCGAGCCCGTCGAGCCGCAGCATCCGAGCGTCGCCAAGCTCACGCGGCTGACAAATCGGATGATCGCCTATGTGGGTGCAGGACCGCCGCCATCCGCCGAGGGGTGACTCCGAGCGCCTCGGCATCCCCGGTTCCGCGCACCGAGACCATCGGCTCCTCCATCAGCGCCGCCTCCTCCCAGGTCGCAGGTGTCGCGGCACCAATCAGCCGCTCGAGGTTGCGCAGACCGGAGCGAACCACCGGCAGCGGCAGGTGCACCAGTCGCTTGCGGCCGGCCCCACCACCGAGCACGATGTGCACGATCTGGTTGTAGGAGAGCCGCTCCGGCCCTGCGAGCTCGTGGGTGCGGGGCGCCGTCTGGTCAGGCCCGTCCAGGTCGCCGATCACGCATCGCGCCACGTCGTCAGCCCAGATCGGCTGGAAGATCGCTCGACCGGAGCCCGAGATCGGCACGGCGGGCAGCAGGGCCAATCGGCCGAGCAGACTCAGCCACGGGTCCCGAGGCCCGTAGACGATCGAGGGCTTAAAGACCGTTGTGCGCATGGCCGCACCGCGCACCGCCTCAGCGGCGAGCGCCTTGCTGCGCATGAACCGCGTTGCCGACTGAGCGTTTGCCCCGAGAGCCGAGAAGAAGACGAAGCGCTCGCAGCCCGCCCGCTCGGCGGCGCGGATCAGCCGGGCGGTGGCCAGGCCGTTGAGCTCTTCGAGCGAGCCCTCCGGCTGGTCCCGGATCGAGGCCGCCAGGTGAATCACCGTGTCAACGCCGCGGAGGGCGTTGCGAAATGCGCCGGCGTCGGCCAGGTCGCCGAGCACGAGCTGTACTTTCATTCGGTCCGGACCGAGCCTGCGGGGGTCGCGCACCAAGCAGCGCACCGGACGGTCGCCCGCGGTGAGCTGCCCGAGCAGGGCACGTCCAACGGTGCCGGTCGCTCCGGTGAGGAGGATCACGAGGATTCGAGCGTACGGGATGCTGCGGTGCTCCCCCGGCCGGTGCCCGGGCTGCGCTTCTCGCCCGAGTGTAAGATGGCCGCTCGCCCGGCCCCAGCCGGGTCTGGCCGACCCCCGATCTCGCAAGGAACGAACACCCATGGCCTACGTCATCGCAGAGCCCTGCATTGGTCAGAAGGACAACTCGTGCGTCGAGGTCTGTCCCGTCGACTGCATCCACCCCACCCCGGACGAGCCCGACTACGACAAGGTCGAGATGCTCCACATCGATCCGGAGGAGTGCATCGACTGCGATGCCTGCGTTGAGGCCTGCCCCGTCGACGCCTGCTTCGCCGAGGATCAGCTTCCCGAGGAGTGGGCCAGCTTCACCGACCGCAACGCGGCGTACTTCAAGAACGCTTCGTAACGGTCTCTACGTCGCCATGGGCAGCGCCGTGCCGGTGACTTCCGGCACACCCGCGATGGGCGGGCCCGAGGGCTCCTGCATCACCGGGATCTGCTGAGGCGTCGCGGCAATCAGGCCGCGGGCGGCGTGGCGAATGGCCTGCGCCGCCGGGGCGTCGGGGTCGTCGAGCACGAGCGGGTTGCCCTCGTCTGCGGCCACGCGGAGGTTCTCTGCCAGGGGGATCTTGCCGAGCAGCGGCACGTCGAGCTCGTCGGCCAGCTCCTGGCCACCACCCTCGCCGAAGATGGTCAGCCGCTCGCCCGACGGCGTCATGAAGCCCGACATGTTCTCGATCACGCCGGCGATCCGGAGGTCGTAGCGCTGTGCGGTGTCCGCCGCGCGCTTTGCGACCTTCTGGGCCGCCGGCTGGGGGGTCGTGACGATGACGAAGCGCGACTGCGGCAGTAACTGCGCGAGGGTCATCGAGACGTCGCCCGTGCCCGGAGGCAGGTCGATAAGCAGGTAGTCGAGCTCGCCCCACTCCACGTCCTCGAGGAACTGGCGGATGGCCTTGTGCAGCATCGGCCCGCGCCACGTGATGGCCTGGTCCTCACGGTCGAGGAAGAACTCGATCGAGATGGCCCGTACGCCACCGGCGCCGTCGAGCGGGACGATCTTGCGCTCGGCCGTGATCTTGGGCCGGCCGTGGACCCCGAGCATGCGCGGGATCGAGTAGCCCCAGACATCGGCGTCCATGACGGCGGCGCTATGGCCCTCGGCCTGAAGCGCGGCCGCCAGGTTCGAGGTCACGGTGGACTTGCCCACCCCACCCTTGCCGGAGCCGACGCAGATCACGTTCTTGACCCGAGCGAGGGCTCCCTGGGGAAGCCCACCGCGTCCGAGTCGCTGCTGAAGGGTCTGCTTCTCGTCATCTGAGAGCACGTCGAAGTCGACGCTCACCGAGGTGACCCCGTCGAGGGCGCCGACGTTCTCGGCCACCGCGGTGGTGAAGTGCGATCGGATCGGGCAGCCGGCGGTGGTCAGCGACACCCGCACGTGCACGCGCCCGTCGTCGGCCTGCTTGATCTCGCGCACCATGCCGAGCTCGACGATGTCCTTGCGCAGCTCCGGATCGATGACCTTGCGGAGCGCGTCGGTGATCTGCGGTTCGGTGGGCATCCCGGTCCATTCTCGCAGACACGGGACCCCACAAAGGCCGACGGCGCCCACTGGGGCGCCGCCGACTGAGGGAGGAGAGATACTGCTGCTGCTGCTGCCGACGAGATATGGGGTCGGCAGTCTCTCCCCGGCCCCGGTCTCTCCAACCGGGCGGGGGGAAGTGATGCCGGTCTAGGACACGACCTGCGACGTGACGTCCTTGGCGATGCGCTCTGCGCTGACCTGCACATCGGAGACGCCACGGCCGAACTCCCGCGACGCGGACCTCACGCCACGCTCCGCCTCGCGGCGGTTGCGCTTGACCAGGCGCTCAGCCTGGGTGCGGCGCTGACGCAGCTCGCGCTCGGCACGGGTGCGGGTGCGCTTGACCTCACGGCGCACGCGGTTGCGGGCCGTGTTGCCACGACGCTCGAACTTCTTGAGCTCCTTCTCGACCGATTCACGGCTGGTGTACGGCGTGACGGCATCCACGACGTTGTCGCGCGCGATCAGCGCGGCACCGACGGGGATCAGCACGGCGCGCTCGGCGTTGATGGCCAGGGCCTCGACGCTGAGGACTCCCGCCTCGGCACCGGTCTTGGCGGTGCGCTGGGCAGTCGTCACGGTGCGCTTGGTCGCGCTCTTGGTGTTGCGCTGGGTGTTGCGGGTGTTGCGCTGGGCCGTGGTGGCGGCGCCCTTCGCAGCGGCCTTGGTGCTCTTGGCACCGGAAGCGGCGGCGTTGCGCTTGCGGGTGGCGGCCGCCTTCTTGGCGGTGGCCTTGCGCTGGGTGGGGGTCTGCTCTGCCATGTGGGTTCTCTTCTCCTCTGAACGGGTTCGCTAAAGCTTATTATAACTAAGCTCGATAGTTGTATACCACCGAACACATGTACGTAAACCTCTTCCCTCGAGGGGTTACGCCGGCGGTCCGTCCGATCGGGCTCAGTGCTCGGCTGCGATGCGCTCGAGCCAGAGCTCGGGCCGCGTGAGCTCGTCCATCGCGGGCAGCGCACCGGGGCTGCGCCACAGCTCGACGAAGGCGGCGGGCCCGCCCTTCGCCGCGACCGCGTCACAGAAGGCCTTGCCATCGCGGTACTGGCGCATCTTCATGTCCATGCCTATGAGCTGCATCAGGATCCGCTGGACGAGTGGCCGGTCGGCGCGCCTGCGCTCCAGCGCCGCGCGCAGGCCGGCGTGCTGAGGCACCAGATCCGGCCCGAGGGCATCCATCACGTGCTCGGCGTGACCTTCGACGACGGCCATGGCCACCTGTACGCGCTCGAGGATGTCGCGCTGGGCCGGGCTCTGCACCAGGGCGCCCACGCCACCCTCACGCAATCGCCCGAGGAGCTCCGTCGGGCCCGGCAACGCGGGCAGTCGGCCACTGGCGGCCGGCCCATCGGCATCCACCGTGTCGATGTACTCGCGCAAGAGCCCTCCGAGGTGGCCGCGCAGCCACGGCACCCCGCCGAACTGCAGCGCATGCACCAGCTCGTGGATGGTCACCCAGCGCAGGAAGCTGTCGCGGTCGACGTCGAGCGAGCGCGCTGCCCTGTCGAGGTTCAAGGCCACCAGCAGCAGCCGCGGCCGCGCGGCCGGTGCGAGGAGCGACAGCTCGTACTGCCCCAGCACGTGCCGGGCGAGGTACCCGCTGAGCAGCCCGACCTGCGTGGCCAGCGTGACTCCGGTGCCGGCGCGCAGCACGCCGGTGAGCGGGCCGGCGACCGTCAGGCGTTCGTCCAGCCGGTTCGTGACCGGCTCGAGCATCTCCGCCAGCGTGGTCAGGTTGGCGGCTGCCCACTCCTCGCGCGTGACCACCTCCACCGGCGGTATGGCGCCCTCCGGTCTCAGGCCGGTGTGGGCGATCACCGCTTCCTCCAGACCGCGGGCCATCGCCGTGACATCCAGGCCGAGGTCCGGTGACTCCTCCGACCGCGAGGCCACACGGGCTATCTGACGGGCAACGCCCCACTCGACCATCGGGCAGACGCTAGAGCGTGGGCAGCGCCTGCTCGGTGGTGAGCACGCCGGCAAACAGGTCGCCCTGGGTCGCGAGCCGCTCGAGCACGTCGCCCGGCCCGAACACCAACGCGTCGGCGGAGCCCACTGCCTCAGCCTGCTCGACCTCCTCCCACGCAAGTGGCGTCGACACCGTCGGGTGGTCCAGTGCCCGCAGCGAATAGGGGCCGACGGTGGTCTTGTGGCGGGTGTTCTGGCTCCAGTCGATGAACACCTTGCCGGTGCGATCGGCCTTCCTCATCACCGAGACGATCAGGTCGGCGTGCTGGCGTTCGAGCACCTTGGCGAGCGCGTGGGCAAACGGCTTCACGCGGTCGTAGTCGGCGTCACCGTTCAACGGGGCATAGACCTGCATGCCCTTCGAGCCCGATGTCTTGGCATGGCACTCGAGCCCGATCTTGGCAAGCGTGTCGCGCAGGAGCAGGCCCACGCGACAGCACTCCAGCAGTGCCGCGGGGGGGCCGGGATCGAGGTCGAAGGCGAGCACCGTGGGGCTGTCCGGAGCTACTGCGAGCGAGAGCGACGGGTGCAGCTCCAGATCTGCGAGGTTGGCCAGCCACACCAGCGTCGCGAGGTCGTCGCACAGCACGAAGTCGATCGTCTTGTCGCCCATCACGATTCGCTTCGACCGCACCCACTCTGGAGCGTGTGCGGGCCGCTGCTTCTCGTAGAAGTGGCCTCCCTCGACGCCGTTGGGGTAGCGCTTCAGCGTCAGCGCGCGGCCACGGAGGTGGTTCAGCAGGTGCGGCGCGGCGCGCGTGTAGTAGTCGATCACCTGGCCCTTGGTGAAGCCCGCGGCGGGGTAGAGCACCTTGTCGAGGTTGGTCAGGCGCAGCCGCCTGCCTTCGACTTCGACCGTGACGGCCTTGCCGGCCATCGACTACTTCTTGGCGGCGGTCTTCTTGGGAGCGGCCTTCGACTTTGCCTTGGCCTTGGCCTTCGGCTTTGCCGTGGCCTTCGGCTTTGCCTTGGCCTTGGGCTTTGCCTTCGGCTTCGGCGTGTCCTCGGTGTCGGCCTTCGGCTCTGCCTTCTTTGCGGACCCGCCGCTGCTCTGGCGCTTGGATGACGAGATCGAGGCCTCGAGCGCGGCCATCAGGTCCGGCACCTCGTCGGGTGCCGACTCCTCGGGCTCCTTGATCTCGATCTGGTTTCCCGCGGCCTTGTGCTCGATCATCTCGAGCACGGCCTCGCGGTAGGTGTCGGAGTACTTGGAGGGGTCGAAGTCGGCCGACAGCGAGTCGATCAGCTGGCGGGCCATGTCGACCTCCCTCTTCGAGGCCTTGGCCTTGCCCGCATCGGGCATCTCGCCGAGCTCGTCGGGCGAGACGACCTCGTCTCCGAAGAGCATCGTCTCCATGGCGAGCACGTCGTCGCGCGGACGGATGGCCACCAGCTGCTCCTTGGAGCGGATGACCACGCGCGCGATGCCCACGCGGCCGGACTCCTTCATGGCGGCCACCAGCAGCGCATAGGCCTTGGCCGCGCCGGGACCGGGAGCGAGGTAGTACGGATGATCGAAGTAGATCGGGTCGATCTCGTCGAGCTGCACGAAGTCCTCGATGTCGATCGAGCGCGTCTTCTCGGGCTGCAGGGAATCGAGCTCAGCGGGCTCGACGACCACGTAGTGGTCGGGACTGATCTCGTAGCCCTTGACCAGCCGGTCGTAGGGCACCTCCTCGCCGGAGTCCGCATTCACGCGCTTCTGCTGGATGCGCATGTTGTCGCGTCCGTCGAGCTGGTGGAAGCGCACCGTCTTGCGCTGGACGGCGCTGAACATCTTCACCGGGATGTTCACCAGCCCGAAGCTGATGGCCCCACTCCAGATCGCACGCGGCATAGGTGCGACACGCTACCCGTCCGCGAACCGCGGGGACCCCCCGGCAAGATCGCGTGCGCCGGCCTCCGCGCTTCAGCCTTCGCGAAGCACGCCGGCGGGATCGACGTCGTCGCGCAGGCCCTTGAACGCAGGCGCGCGCAACGTGCCCGCGCGTGTCCACTCGCCGAACTGCACGTGGGCCACCAGCTGCGGCTCCACGAACCGTGTCTGCTTGGGCGGCTGGCGCCCGTGAAACGGCGAGGAGCCGCTCTCGATCGACTTCAGGAGCGCGTGGGTCGAGGCGAGGGTGTCGGCGTTGAAGCCCGAGCCGACCCGGCCGGCGTAGCGCAAGTCGCCGCCGGGCTCTGAGCGCACGCCCACCGCCAGCGCTCCGAGCGTTGCCGCTCGACCGCCCTCGCCGGGGAGCCAGCCGCCGACAACGACGTCCTGGGACGGCCGATTCTTCACCTTGATCCAGGCACCGGAGCGGCGCCCGGGCTCGTACGGAGCGTCGAGGCGCTTGCCGACGATGCCCTCCAGCTGCTGCTGCGAGCTCGCCTCGAGCAGCGCGGCGCCGTCGCCCTCCCGGTGGGCGGGCATGCGCCACGAGGGCCCGTCGAGCTCGAGCCCGCCGAGCAGCCGGCGCCGGTCGCGGTACGAGAGCCCGAGCGTCGGACGGCCCTCGAGCCACAGCAGATCGAATGCCACGTAGGTCACCGGCACGTCGCGCATGCGTCGCTTGACCTGTGCGTCGGATGCCAGATGCATGCGTGCCTGCAACAGCTCGAAGCTCGGTCTGCCGTGACCGTCGAAGGCCACGACCTCGCCGTCGAGGATCGCGCGGCGCGCCCCCAGCTGCACAGCCATCGCGCGCAACTCGGGATACCGGGGAGTGAAGTCGGTGCCGTTGCGTCCGGTGAGCTCCAGGCTGCCGTGGTCCAGCCCGGCAGTCGCACGCACGCCGTCCCACTTGACCTCGAACGCCCAGCCCGCGTCGTCGCGCGGCAGCTTGGCCAGGCGCGCGAGCATCGGCTCCACGCGCTTGGGCATCGCCTCCACGCCCGCCGCCGGCGGGTCCATGCGGTGGATCATCCAGTCTTTGCCATGAGTGTGGAACAAGACGTAGCGGCCCGACACCCGCTCGCCGGCCAGGTGGACCATCACCTCGTTCGCGCGAAACTTCTCGGAGGCATACGTGCCCGAGTCCCAGATCTCCATGGTGCCCCCGCCGTAGGACCCAGCCGGGATCTCACCGTGGAAGTCGAGGTACTCGAGCGGGTGATCCTCGGTGCGCACCGCCAGCCGGTCCTCCTCGGGGTGGACCGGCACCCCGCGCGGCAGCGCCCAGGACGCCAGCACCCCGTCGTGCTCCAGTCGCAGATCCCAGTGCAGGTGGGAGGCTCGGTGCTCCTGGACCACGAACCGGTCGCCTCCCGCCGGCCCGGCGGATGTGCCTGCGGGCTCCGGGGTGGAGCTCGGGTCGCGCTTGGCCCTGTAGCTGTCCAGGGGGTCGGGCACACGCCAAGTGTGGCGCGGTCGGCCGCGTTTCCACCATTCGTCCACTCCTGGCGGGCGCGGCGCGGGGCAGGCGCCGCGGCGCACGACAGGAGGAGGGCCATGAACCTGAACCGGCTCCTCACCTCCCTCGTGACACTGATCTCCATGCTGGCATGCACCGTCGTGGCCGGTCCGGCCTCGGCATCGGTGCGAAGCCAGCCGCGTGCGGACTTCACGTCGTCCTCGGCGATCGCTGGCAAGCAGCCCCCCAGGGCCAAGAGGAGCACCCCTCCCTGCGGCGACGTGAAGGTCGAGGCGGGCGCGAGCTCGGCGGGCAGCCAAGCTGACAGCACCGTGTGCCTCATCAACCGCGAGCGTACGTCTCGCGGCCTGCGAGCCCTTCATCTCAACCGGCGCCTGTCCTCGGCAGCAAGAGCGCACACCTCCGACATGGTCAGGGGCCGCTACTTCGCCCACAGCTCCCGCTCCGGCCGCGACGTCGTCGACCGGGTGCGCAGTCGCGGCTACTTCAGCCACGTGCGCAGCTGGATGGTCGGCGAGAACCTCGCCTGGGGCTCGGGATCGCGCAGCACTCCGGCCGCGATCGTGAAGGCCTGGATGAACAGCCCGGGTCACCGTCACAACATCCTCACCGCCCGCTTCCGCGAGATCGGCGTGGGCATCAGCTTCGGGGCTCCGGTGTCGGTTGACGGCAACTCCGCCGTCACCTACACCACCGCCTTCGGCTCCCGCTCCTAGCGACGTCCGTGGCACTGAGCGCATCGGCCCTCTCCTATCCTGGGCTGGATGCCCGATGTCGCTGATGGCCTGACTCGCGCGCAACGCGCGGCGGTCTCCCATCCCGACGGGCCGCTGCTGATCACGGGCGAGGCCGGTTCGGGTCGCACCACGGTGCTCGCCCACCGTCATGCACGGCTTGCCATGGCCGGGGGTGCCGCCAGTCGGGTGCTCTCGATCGCATCCACCCAGCCCGCAGCCGCCGCGATGCGTGCCCGTCTGATCGAGCTCGTGCGACCCCCCTACGACGAGCTGCGTGTGCACACCTTCGGCTCGCTCTGCCTCGAGCTGCTTCGCAACGAGGCGGCCGAGGCCGGACTCGACCCCGACTTCGTGCCGGTCGCCCCGGCCGAGCGTGTGGCGCTGCTGCTCGAGTCCCTCGGCCGGCTCACCCTCCGCCACCACCA
>JBBPXW010000070.1:0-7756 GCA_038200525.1 Solirubrobacterales bacterium
CGGCTGCTGTCGGTCGGCAGCGAGTCCGGTGACCGCTGGCGTGTCGCGCCGGCCGCGAAGGTCTACCACCAGGCCTACCGCCACGGGCTGCTCGAGCACTCGCTCTCGGTGGCCCAGGGCGTGAGCGCCATGGCCTCCACCGTCCCGGGCATCGACCGGGACGTGGCCGTGACCGGCGCCTTGTTGCACGACATCGGCAAGATCGAGGCCTACGAGCAGACGGGAGGCGCGATCGACCTCGCCGACGCCGGCAAGCTGCAGGGCGAGATCCCGCTCGGCTACTACC
Source organism: Solirubrobacterales bacterium (assembly GCA_038200525.1). Lineage (GTDB taxonomy): Bacteria > Actinomycetota > Thermoleophilia > Solirubrobacterales > Thermoleophilaceae > JAAYBF01. The sequence goes on from JBBPXW010000070.1 coordinate 287, forward strand.
GCGTGCGCAGCACGATGGAGTCGATCGAGGGCTTCCCGGCTGACCTCTGCCAGGCCGTCGGTCACATCATCCTCAGCCACCACGGCAAGCTCGAGCACGGCAGCCCGGTCACTCCGTGCACGCGCGAGGCCACGCTCGTGCACATGATCGACAACCTCGGCGGCACCCTGGGCACCTACGATCGCATCGAGAAGGGCCTCGCCGAGGGTGAGCAGTGGTCGGGCTTTGACCGCGCGCTGTCGGGCTCGGCGTACTTCTCACGCGCAGCGGCCGCGTAACAGCACGGCCCCAACCTCGCAAATAGCGGGGTCGACCGGCTAGCGGCCCGTGGCCCCCGCGTATCCTGGACCGTCAGTGCGCGAAGCAGCCGGCTCGGCCGGCTGCGCACGACCCTGCTTATGGCCAAGGACACCGAAAAGCTGATCCGCCAGCTCTCCCTGATCTCGTTCCTGATGGCCGAGCGGCGGCCGGTGTCGGCACTCGAGATCCGCCAGGACGTCGAGGGCTATGCCCAGATGACGAGCGACGAGGCGTTCAACAGGCGCTTCTATGCGGACCGCGCGGAGCTGTCGTCGCTCGGGATCGAGCTGAAGATCGACAAGCAGAGCGAGGGCTCCTACGAGGCGGAGACCTACACGCTGCCGGCAGCGAACTTCTACCTGCCCTCGATCGAGTTCTCAGACCAGGAGCTCGGCGGCCTGCGCACTGCGCTTCAGCTGCTCGACGGCGAGTTCGCCTACGCCGAGCCGCTGCGCCTGGCGCTCCAGCAGCTCTCCTGGGGAAAGCCGTCGCCGCTTGCAGCACCCGAGCAGCAGTCGGTCAAGCTCGCGATGACCGCGGGGTCCGGCGGACGCGAGCTCAGCCAGCGGCTCGCGAAGGTCGAGACGGCGATCTTTCGCCGCAAGACGATCCTGTTCGACTACTACACGCTCGGCCGCGACGACCAGGGAAAGCGCAAGGTCGACCCCTACCACCTGCTGTTTCGCGGCGGTCAGTTCTACCTGGTGGGCTACGCACACGAGCGCGACGCCGTGCGCGTGTTCCGCCTCTCGCGCATCCGCGGAAAGGTCGGCTACAGCTCGAAGGCCGAGCACGACTTCCAACGTCCCGACGACTTCGACCCACGCACCTACGCCACCCGCGCCGACTGGCAGCTCGGCGAGGAGCAGGGCGTGGCCCGGATCTGGCTGTCAGACCGGATCGACTGGCTGGTACGCCGTCACCTCGGCGCCGACGTCGGCACGGCCGAGCCGGCCGAGGACGACGGCACGATCTTCACCACCGCCTACGGCGACTCGCGCCAGCTGATCTCGTGGGTGCTCGGCCTGGGCCGTCGCGCCCGGATCCTCGAGCCGCCCGAGCTGGTCGAGGAGGCCGACGAGCGCATCGCCAAGGTGGCAGACCTGCACTCCGAGCCGATCGAGCTGGCCGATCCCGCCCCGCGGCGCGTGCGTGAGCCGGAGGAGCCCGACTTAAAGCACGAGAGCACCATCCGGCCGGAGCGCTTCGCACGCCTGGTCACCCTCGCGGGCATCCTGATCGAGGCCGCGCGGCGTGGCAGCAAGCTCGAGCTGCGTGAGGTGTGCGGGTCGCTTCAGATCTCTGAGCTGGAGCTGCGCCAGGACATAGACGTGTTGAACGTCGTCAACTTCGGCGGCGGCAGCTACGTGCTCTACGCCGAGGTCCAGGGCGACCAGATCGAGGTCGACCCCGAGCCCTACGGCGACAACTTCGCCCGACCGGCCCGCCTGCTTCCGCTCGAGGCCAAGGCGCTCGTCGCGGCCATCGACCTCGTGGGCGAGCACCTGCCCGAGGGCTCGCTCGCGTCCGCACGCGACAAGATCGTGGACGCGCTGGGCCGCGATCCCGCAACCGACGGCCTCCAGATCACTACCGCCAAGGGCGACGACTCGCAGATCGCCCGCGTGGTGTCCGGCGCGATCCAGGACCGGCGCCTGCTCGAGATCGAGCACTACAAGGAGGACGAGGACGAGTTCACCACCCGCACCATCGAGCCCTACCAGCTGATGAACGGCAGCGAGGGCTGGTACGTGCACGCCTTCGAGCCGGCCAAGGACGCCACACGCTCCTTCCGGCTCGACCGCATCCGCTCGGCCGACGAGCTTGACGAGACCTACGAGCCACGCGAGGGCATCTCGCCCGACGTGACCGGCTGGCCCACCACCGGCGAGGTGCCGACCTCCCAACGCGCCCGCGTATGGATCTCCCCCGAGCGCGCCCGCTGGGCCCGCGAGGACCGGTCTGTCGTCGAGGAGCTGAAGGACGGCGCCGTGATCGTCGAGCTGGCCTACGGCGGTCACGAGTACCTGGCGCGAGAGATCCTCAAGGAGGCCGGCGACGCCGCGGTGCTCGAGCCAGAGGTTGCGCGCGAGGCGGTGCGAGCGGCGGCGGAGGCACTCTCTGGGGCGATCCGCAGCTAGCAGCCCGCCCGCCCCCGCCGCAGTAGGCTCCTCCGCCGTATGCCCTCACGGCGAGAGCTCATCCAGATGTCCGACGGAGAGCTCGGCGCGTTCCTCGACGAGCAGCGCATCGTCTCGGTGTGCACCACGGGCCCCCGCGACCGGCCGCACCTGATGCCGCTCTGGTACGTGGTCGAGGACCCTCCGGTGCTGCGCGGCTGGACGTTTGCCAAGTCGCAAAAGGCCAAGAACCTGGACCGCGATCCGCGGGCCACGCTGGGGATCGACGACGGCGTGCAGTACGCGGAGCTGCGTGGCGTGATGCTCGAGTGCGACGTCGAGGTCGAGCGCGACCCCGAGACGGTTGCCGAGTACGGGATCTCGCTGTTCAAGCGCTACGCGCCCGACGGGGACTTCGGCGACGAGGCCCGCGCGGCTGTGCTCAAGCAGGCCGAAAAGCGGATCGGGCTGCGCTTCGTGCCGACGCGCGTGCTGTCCTGGGACCACCGCAAGCTTGGCGGCAGCTATTAAGGGCCTGATCCTCTCCGGCGGCAAGGGCACACGGCTGCGTCCGTTGACGCATACGAGCGCCAAGCAGCTCGTGCCGGTGGCCAACAAGCCGGTGCTGTTCTACGGCATCGAGGCGATGGCCGACGCCGGCATCACCGAGGTCGGGATCATCGTGGCGCCCGAGACCGGGCAGGAGATCCGCGACTCGGCGGGCGACGGGTCCCAGTTCGGGGTCTCGATCACCTACATCGACCAGGCCGAGCCGCTCGGGCTCGCGCACGCGGTGCTCACGGCGGAGCCGTTCATCGGCGACTCGCCGTTCGTGATGTACCTGGGCGACAACCTGCTACGAAACGGCATCACTCAGCTCGTGGAGACGTTCAAGACCGAGCAGCCAGATGCGCTGATCCTGCTCACCCCGGTGCCGGACCCCGAGAACTACGGTGTCGCCGAGCTGGACGAGGGCCGCGTCTCGCGCCTCGTGGAGAAGCCCTCAGAGCCCGCGACCGATCTCGCGCTGGTCGGGGTCTACATGTTCACCGCCGGCATCTTCGACGCTGCCCGCGCGATCGAGCCCTCGTGGCGCGGCGAGCTGGAGATCACCGACGCGATCCAGCACGTGGTGGACTCCGGACTGCGTGTGGACCCCCACGTGGTGCACGGCTGGTGGAAGGACACCGGCCAGGTTGCCGACATGCTCGAGGCCAACCGGCTGATCCTCGACGACCTCGACGAACGCCTCGACGGAGAGATGATCGACTCCCGCGTAGAAGGACGCGTAGTGGTCGAGAAGGGCGCGACGCTCGAGCGCGCGACCGTCCGCGGGCCCGCCGTGATCGGTGCGGGCACCGTCGTGCGCGACGCCTACATCGGCCCCTACACGGCCCTCGCCGAGAACGTGACCATCGAGCACGCCGAGCTCGAGCACTCGATCGTGCTGTCGGGCGCGACGATCAGGGACCTCGACGCGCGCGTGGAAGCCTCCCTCATCGGCAGAAACGCGACGGTCAGCCGATCGCCGACGGTCCCCAAGGCGCACCGCTTCGTGATCGGCGACAACTCCGAGGTGAACATCCTGTGAGCGGCGCCGCCGGCACCGAACACCGGTAGGTTCACGGCATGCGGCGGCGGGTGCTTGCAGGGGTGGTCTCGGCGGCGCTCTGTGCGACCGTCGGCGCCGTGTTGCCCGCTGGCGCCGACGCGGCCGTGCCGACGTTGAAGGCCGGCGTCGGCAAGGCCGACATCACGCCCCAGACGGGCTATGCCCTGGGTGGCTGGACCAGGGCCGACCGCACCGGGCAGGGCGCCAAGGGGCGGCTGCACGCACGGGCGTTGGTGCTCGAGCGGGGCGGGCGCAAGGTCGCACTCGTGCAGGTCGACCTGTTCATGATGCCCGGCGGGATGCTCCAGCAGATCGGCCAGATCCTGGCCTCGCGCGGCTTCTCCGAGCGCAACATCCTCGTCTCGGCGACCCACACCCACTCGGGGCCCGGCGGGTTCGCCAACTTCCCGACGCTGAACACCCTCGCTCCCAGCGTCGAGACCGCCACCGACCCGTTCAGCTTCGTGCGGCTGATCCAGCCGCGGCCGGCCGACCCGATGCTCTACACCTTTCTCACACGCCAGATCAGCACCGCGATCAGGCGTGCCGACGACGACCGCGGACAGGCCACAGCCGGCTGGGGCTCGTCGAAGATCGTCGGGCTCACCCAGAACCGGAGCCTCGAGGCCCACCTGGCCGACCACGGCGTGATCAAGGCGCGCGGCCAGGGCAAGGTGGCCGACGATCCCGGCGGCTACATCGACACCATCGATCCCGACGTGAACGTGCTCCGAGTCGACAAGCTCAAGCGGGTCCGGGTAAAGGCGAAGCGCAAGGGTGCCAAGCGGCGCACCAGGCTGGTGCGGGTGCCGATCGGCGGCTGGACGAGCTTTGCCAACCACGGCACGGTCAACAAGTCCGAGTTCCAGTTCTACACCGAGGACCACCAGGGCTCGGCCATGCGCGTGTTCGAGGACCGGCTGCGCAAGTCCAACAAGGTGCCGGCCAAGCAGGAGGTGCTCAATGTGTTCAGCAACTCCGACGAGGGCGACACATCTGCCGGGCTCGACCGCGGCGGCCCTGCCGCCTCGGACTACGTCGGGCGCGTGGAGGGCGAGGCCATGCTCGAGGCGTGGGGCCGGGCCAAGCGGTTCACCTCGCGCACCCCCGTGCTCGACTCGCGCTGGACGCGCGTGTGCTTCTGCGGCCAGGAGGTCGAGGACGGTCAGCACGTGTCGTCTGACTCTCAGACCGGAATTCCCTTCCTCACCGGATCCGAGGAGGGGCGCGGGCCACTCTTCGACGTCACGGGCAAGGAGCTCGAGGATCAGCGCGCCCCCGTGAGCAGCGACCCGCAGGGCGACAAGATCACGTTTCCCGGCCTCGGCGCCGGCGTGCCCCACGGAGTGCCGCTGCTCACGATCAGGCTCGGCACCCGGATGATCGCCTCGATCCCCGGCGAGGCCACCAAGGAGGTGGGCACCCGGATCAGGTCGGCGGTGCGCTCCTCGGTCGCCGGCTCGGGCATCAAGGACGTGGTGCTCTCGGGCCTTGCCAACGAGTTCATCCTCTACATCACGACGCCCGAGGAGTACGACCGTCAGCACTACGAGGGCGGAAACACCCAGTTCGGACGCCAGGAGTCGAACTTCATCGAGCAGAACATCGCGGCGCTCTCGGGCACGCTGGCCCGGGGCCAGGCGGCTCCCGCCCCCTACGCCTTCGATCCCACCAACGGGATCACCCCCACGGGGCCGGCATACGGCCCCGGCGCGGCGGCGGGAACGATCGTCGGGCAGCCGGCCGGCAGCTACGCGCGCATGCGGCGCGCCACCTTTTCCTGGGTCGGCGGGGCCAAGGGCCTCGACCGCCCGGTCGACCGCGCGTTCGTCACCGCGCAGCGGCGCAAGGGCAAACGGTGGGTCGACGCGGACGACGACCGCGGACTCAACACGCTCTGGCACGTGGACGAGCAGGGCCGCTACGACGCACAGTGGGAGATTCCACGCTTCAAGACCCCGGGCATCTACCGGCTGCTGGTCACGGCCAAGCGCTACAGCCTCGCCAGCCGCACCTTCCGCGTGTACGGGAACCGGGCGCTCACGTTGAAGCAGGTGGCCGCCGCCCCGGGGCGCGTGACCGTGTCGCTCGTCTATCCCGCCGCGCGGGAGAACATCGATCTCAGCTACCGCCCGCACCTCTCGCACGGCGGCGTCGTGCGGTTCAAGGTCGGTTCGAAGACGGTGACGGTCAAGCGCAAGCGCTACGGCAGCCCCTACTTCTCGGTCAACGCCCCCGCGGGCACGCCGGTGAGCATCCCCGCCGGAGCGGCCAAGGACTCCTACGGCAACGCCAACGCCAACGGCGTGTCGATCAGTCCTCGCTAGTGGTCGATCCGGTTAGTTGTTGCCCTCATGTGGTGAGTACTTTGCCGGTGTATGTCCAGGCGAACGGTTGGGCGGTGAGGTTGTAGTGCTCGAGGAATGCGAGCATTTGGGCGGCGAGATCGTCTGGGCTGGTGAAGGCCCCGTGGCGCAGCAGTCGGCGGGCGAGGATCGAGAAGAAGCACTCGACCTGGTTGAGCCACGAGGCGTGCTTGGGGGTGAACACGAACTGCCAGCGTGGGTGGGCGGCCAGCCAGGCCTCGACTTCGCGTGTCTTGTGGGTGGAGAGGTTGTCGAGGATCGCGATGACCTGTTGGCCGGCGGGGATCTCTGTCTCGAGTTGCTCGAGGAATGCCAGGAAGTCCCAGCGGTTGCGGGTTTGGGAGGTCATGCCCGACACCTCGCCGTGGTGGACCTGTAAGGCGGCGAACAGGTTTGTGGTGCCGTTTCGCAGGTACTCGCTGTCGCGGCGAGCGGGCTTGCCGGCGCTCGGGTGGGTGTCTGGTCGGGCGGGCTCGCGCGCGGCGATCGAGGTCTTCTCGTCGATCGAGACCACGATCGCGTTGGCGGGCGGGTCGAGATACAGGCCGCAGACTTCGGCCGCCTGGGCGTCGAAGTCAGGGCCCAACTCGCTCATCACCCAGTACTCGGTCAGGTGCGGTCGGATGTCGGCGCCGCGCAGGATGGTGTGGGCCTGGGACTGCGACATGCCGACCTGCTCGGCCAACTCGGCGTGTGTCCAGCGCTCGCGGCGCACGCCCTCGGCGCTGTCGGGCGGGCGAGTGCAGGCCAGCGCGATCAGCTTCGCCCGAACCTCCGAACCATGCGTCAGAGGCCGGCCTGTCTTAGGCCGATCGCGCAGCCCATCCAGCCCGGCGCGCGCATAGCGAGAACGCCACAGCTTGACGGTTCGCTCCGCGCAGCCGACGCGCTCGGCGATCTGGCCGGCCGGTCGTCCCTCGCCGGCCAACAGCACGATCCGCGCTCGCTCGACCAGCCGCCGCTCACCGACCCGCGAACGAGCGCACCGCTCGAGCTCCTCACGGTCCTCAGACAAGATCTCCACCCGCTTAGCGTGCGCCGCCATATCCACTCCCATCGTCGCGCAACCCAG
>JBBPXW010000071.1:0-4167 GCA_038200525.1 Solirubrobacterales bacterium
GCACCTGATCGCGCCCCTTGACACCACCGAAGGACGAGCCGGCGATGCGGCGGCCGGTGATCAGCAGGCGCGGGATCACGTCGAGCGTCTCGCCCTTGCCCGCGACTCCGGTCACCGTGCACAGGCCCCAGCCCATGCGCGCGGCCTCGACCGCCTGGGCCATCACCTCGACGTTGCCGGTGGCCTCGAAGGTGTAGTCGGCGCCCATGCCGCCGGTCATCTCGAGCACGCGGTCGACGCTGTCGGGCCCGCCGAGGAAGACGTCCGTGGCTCCCTGGCCCCTGGCCATCTCGAGCCGGTCCTCGGAGAGATCCACACAGACGATCCGCCCGGCGCCCTGCAGGCGCGCGCCGGCCACCGCGCCGAGGCCGACGAGGCCGGCACCGAACACCACCACGGTCGAGCCGGGCTCGACGCCGGCGGTGTTGATCGCCGCCCCGAGCCCCGTCGAAAGGCCGCAGGCGAACACGCATACGCGATCAGAGGCTGCCTCGGGATTGACGACGGCCAGGGCGATCTCCGGCATGACGGTGTACTCGGCGAAGGTCGAGGTGCCCATGAAGTGGCGGATCTCCTCGCCGCCGCGGCTGAGGCGCACCGTGCCGTCGGGCATGTGCCCGAGGCCCTGCTCGGCGCGGATGGCGGTGCACAGGTTGGTCTTCGGGCTGATGCAGTGCTCGCACTCCCCGCACTGCGGCGAGAAGAGCGTGACCACGTGGTCACCCTCACGCACGAGCGTCACGTCAGGTCCGACCTTCTCGACGATGCCCGCGCCCTCGTGGCCGAGCACCGCGGGCACATAGCCGGACGGATCGGCGCCGGAGGCCGTGTACATGTCGGTATGGCACACCCCGCACGCCTCCAGGCGCACGAGCACCTCGCCCGACCGGGGCTGCGCGAGCTCGACCTCCTGGACCTCCAGCGGCTGACCGAACTCCTCCAGCACGGCGGCGCGCATCTTCAAGGCTGCTCCTCCCGTTGCATTGTCAGTCCACCTCGAGCATCGCCCGGGCGTCGGCCACCTTGATCGGATTGCGCGAGGGCGCCGGCAGTGCCTCGTGCAGGCGCCTGCCGATGTCCCGCACCGCTGCATCCGGCGCCATGGGCACACGCTACCCGCACGCGCGAGATGTCCATATGGGGTATACCGCCACGATGTCCGAACTGGTGCTTGGTCCCCTACTGCGCTTCGTCGATCAGGCAAGCGCCGTGATCTGGGTCGAGGTCGACTCCGACTGCGAGGTCGAGATCCTCGGCGCCACGGCTCCGACATTCCGTGTCGAGGGCCATCACTACGCGGTGGTGCGGGTGCGCGACCTCGAGCCCGGGCGCACCTACGAGTACGAGGTCGCCCTGGACGGCGAGCGCGTGTGGCCGCTGCCCGACTCCGATCTCCCGCCGAGCTTCGTGAAGACCACCAGCGAAGACCTGAACCCCCGAATCGCGTTCGGCTCCTGCCGCGTCGCGGTGCCCAACGAGCCGCCCTACTCGCTGCCAAAGGACGAGGACGATCGTGGCCGCGAGGTCGACGCTCTGCGGGCGATGGCGATGCGGATGCGCCATGCGGATCCGAGCACCTGGCCCGACCTGCTGGTGTGGGTCGGCGATCAGATCTACGCCGACGAGGTCTCGCCGAACACGCGCGAGTTCATCAAGCGCCGGCGCGACACCAGCGGGGAGCCGGGCGAGATCGCGCTCGACTTCGAGGAGTACTCCAAGCTCTACTACGAGTCCTGGAACGAGCCCGTGACGCGCTGGCTGCTTTCGACGGTGTCCTCGGCGATGATCTTCGACGACCACGACATCCACGACGACTGGAACACGTCGGCGGCGTGGCTCGAGGAGATCAGCAAGACCGACTGGTGGGCCGAACACATCGAGAGCGGGTTGATGTCCTACTGGATCTACCAGCACATCGGGAACCTCAGCCCCGACGAGCAGGACGAGGACGGCCTGCTCCGCCGGCTCGAGCGGCTGAGCGACGGCACGAGCGTCCTGCGCGAGTACGCCCGCGGGTCTGACCGCGAGGCCTTCTACAGCCGCTGGAGCTACCACCGCGACATCGGTCGCACGCGGCTCGTGGTGATCGACTCCCGCTGCGGTCGGGTGCTCGAGGAGGGCAACCGCGCCATGCTCGACGACGACGAGTGGCAGTGGGTCGAGGGCCACGCCACCGGCGGCTTCGACCACCTGCTGATCGCCACCTCGCTGCCGTGGCTGCTCGCGCCCGGCATGCACTATCTCGAGGCGTGGAACGAGGCCGTGTGCGGCGGAGCGTGGGGCAGCGCCGCCGCCAAGCTCGGAGAGAAGATCCGCCAGGGCGTGGACCTCGAGCACTGGGCCGCCTTCCAGGAGTCCTTCGAGCGGCTGGCCGAGATCCAGCGCGCCGTCGGGGCCGGCGAGCGGGGCGAGGCGCCCGCGACCATCGTCACCCTCTCCGGCGACGTGCATCACGCCTACCTCAGCGAGGTCGCCTTCAGGCGCGGCTCGGAGGTCAAGAGCGCCGTCTACCAGGCCGTCTGCTCGCCCATGCGCAATCCGCTCGACGCGCGCGAGCGGCGCGCCATCAAGGCTATGTTCACGAAGCCGGTGCTGGCGCTCACCCGCGCCCTGTCGCGCGCGGCCGGCGTGGCCGAGCCCTCCATCCGCTGGCGGAAGGTGGGCGGCGGCCCGTGGTTCGCCAACCAGCTGGCCACGCTGGAGATCGACGGACGCACTATTGACTTCAAGATCGAGAAGGCGCGCCCGGACGGCCACGGCGGAAGCACGCCGCTGCAGTGCGTGCAGGAGAGTCGCCTGGCGTAGGGGCAAACGCGGCGCGCGCCGGGCGCCAGGCCGGCCCGCCGGACCCCGTTCTACACTGGCCCGCCCTTCGATGGACTACCCGGTGGAGACCTTCTCGCAGTCCGAGCGCGCGACCCTCGCGCCGCACTTCACCAACCTCGACCGCCCGGTGTTCGGCCTCGTCGGACTGCCAGAGACGGTCAAGGGGGCGCTGTTCGCGCGCTACTCGCGCTACCAGGGCACGCTGCGACGGCTCTACCTCGACGAGTTCGCCGGCGACGCCCCGGGCGGTTCCGCAGCCTTCGACGGCGAGGAGGGCGAGCGCGCCCGCAAGCTGTACGAGCGCATCTTCCTCGGCTACGGCGACGACTCGGTGGCCCAGCTCGGCGGTGCCCACATCGCCGCCGAGTACGTGTCCAACGTGATGACCAAGGTGCTGCAGCGCGGACGGCTGGCGTCCTACCTGGAGCAGTCCACCCGCTACATCCCCTATGACGTGCCGATGGAGGGCACGGGCGGCTACCGCTACTGGAGCGACGGCGCCGTCGGCCCCGAGTACCGGCGTGCGATGGACCTGTTGTTTAACACCTACTCGGCCCTCCTGCCCCAGGTCGAGGCGTGGGCCGCCGAGCGGTTTCCCCGCGGCGACGACGAGTCCGATGCCGCGCACGCACGCGCCATCCGGGCCAAGGCACTCGACCTCCTGCGCGGCCTACTGCCCGCGTCATCGCTCTCGCACATGGGCATCTTCGCCAGCGGTCAGGCCTACGAGCAGATGATCCTACGGCTGATGGCCTCGCCACTGCCCGAGGCGCGCGACTACGGCCAGATGATCCTGACGGAGCTGAAGGCGATGATGCCGAGCTTCGTCGCCCGGGTAGAGCGACCGGACCGTGGCGGCGAGTGGGCCGGTTATCTCGAGCGCCGCCGCGACGCCGCCGATCGCTGGGCGGGCCGACTCGGGCTCGACCGCACGCGTGGAGGCGAGGGCGAGCCTGGTCCCTCGGTGCGCCTGCTCGACGTCCAGGGCTCAGAGGTGCAGCTGCTCTCCGCACTGCTGTTCGAATCGGCCGCCGTGCCCGAGTCGCAGGCGCGCTCAGCGCTCTCCGATCTGACAACCGAAGAGCGCGCGCAGATGCTCTCCGAGCTCGTCGGCGAGCGCTCGAACCGCCGCCACCGTCCCGGCCGCGGATTCGAGGCACTGCGCTACCGCTTCGAGGTGGTGTCCGACTACGGCGCGTTCCGCGACCTCCAACGCCACCGGCTGCTCACCGTGCAGTGGCAGACGCTCACGCCCGATCTCGGCGCCGGCGTGCCCGGCGAGCTCGAAGATGCCGGGCTCGGCGATGACTTCCGGCGCGCGCTCGATGCCTCGGCCGCGGA
>JBBPXW010000072.1:0-13092 GCA_038200525.1 Solirubrobacterales bacterium
CGTGGTCGCGGTGCTGACCGGCCTGATTCCGCTGACGACGCTCGCGGAGCTTGTGAACATCGGCACGCTGTTCGCGTTCATGGTCGTGGCGGCCGGGGTGCTCGTGCTGCGCCGGACCCAGCGGGACTTGAAGCGCGCGTTCACGACGCCGCTGGTGCCGGTCCTGCCGATCGTCTCGATTCTCGCCTCGCTCTACCTGGCGCTGAACCTCCCGGCCGCGACGTGGGAGCGGTTCATCATCTGGATGGCGCTTGGCTTCGTCGTCTACTTCCTCTATGCCCGCAAGAAGAGCCGGCTGGCCGAGGGCGCGGACACCTCCTCCGGCGTGGCCTGACCCGGTGTAGGGTGGGTGCGTGCGGAGGCTGGCGGGGCTTGCGATGATGGCGGCGTGCGCGGTGCTGCTGAGCGCCGTGCCCGGGGCGGGCGCTGCCAACCAGCGCGACTGGACCCTGCGCACGCTCGACCTGCAGTTCGAGCTGGCCAGCGACCTGCCGCTGCGCAACACGCCGTGGACCTATACACACAACTCGTTCAACTCGAAGGCCGAGCTTGGCGACCGCTCGGTGTCGGCCAACGATCCCAATCAGCAGATCGATGTGGTGGCACAGCTCGACGAGGGCGTGCGCAGCCTCGAGATCGACACCCACCTGTTCACCAGCCCGACCGACCCACGCGTGGGACCCAGCGGCCCCGTGGTCTGCCACGCGGCCGAGGCGCATGCCGGATGTAGCGGCGAGAAGACGCTGAAGGCCGTGCTCGGCGAGATCCGCGGCTGGCTCGACGCCCATCCGCGCCAGGTGATCCTGCTCTACCTGGAGGGCCATCTCGACTCGAAGGAGGGCTACGACGCCGGAGCCGACGAGGTGCAGTCCACGCTCGGTGACCGGATCTACCGCCCCCCGAGCAACGGCGCTCGCTGCGATCCGCTGCCGCTCGAGCTGACGCGCAACCAGATCAGGCGTGGGGGCAAGCAGGTGCTGGCGATGGGCAACTGTGGTGTCGGCTCCGCGTGGCCGGCCCTTGTGCACGACGAGCGGCTGCGCATCACCGCGTCGGGCAACGCCGACCTGCGCGCGTTTCCCGACTGCGGTCCGGATTTCAGCCGCTCCGAGTACGACACGCGCATCACCCGCTACTACGAGGACGCCACCCAGATCGGCGCAGCGACGGGCAGCGGTCACGGGCCGATCGCGCCCGACCAGGCTGCGCGCATGGCACGCTGTGGCGTCGACCTGGTGGGCTTCGACATGTTGCGCAAGGGCGACCCGCGAATGGCCGGCCTGGTGTGGAGCTGGGCGCCCGGCCAGCCGGTGCCCGGCAGGGACTGCGCGGTCCAGCACGCCGACGGGCGGTGGCGTGCCCGCCCGTGCGGCGAGCGCCACCGCGTGGCATGCCGCGACGCGACCGGGTTCTGGCGCGTGCCGAGAGAACGAGTGTCGGCGCGCGCCGCGGCGCGTGTGTGCGGGCGGCCCGGGCTGATCCAGGGCGTGCCCCACACCGGCTACGAGGGCGCGCGCCTGCAGGCGGCCGAGGCCCGTGCCGGTGCCACCGACGTGTGGCTGGGCCACCGTCGCCGCGGCGACGGCTGGAAGGCCTACGAGCGAAAGGGCTGCGGTCCGAGCCTGCGCAACGGCTCGCTGCGGCCTCGCGTGCGGCGGGGCCGCACCGGCGTGACGGTGCGCCTCGGGTTTGCGTGCACCGGAGAGCGGCTGAGCCGGCCGATCGTCGTTCGCGGCGGACGGCGCGCGGTGCGCACACGCACCGGCCGGCATGTGCAGGTGGCCGTGGCCCGTGGCACGACCCGGCTGCGTGTGGGCTTCACCTATCGCGGCAAGCGTCGCGTGGTCGGCATCGCGCTGGCGCGCCCGTAGCCTCGGATCAGCAGTTCGCACCGGACGGGCTGACGGCGCAGCGATTCGCGTCGATCAACGACGAGCGGATCGAGGAGAGCGACCGCCGGCTCGGCTGACGACGCGTCGCCGCGCCTGCCTCACTCCGGCTGCTGGACTTGCTCGCGGTGCTCGGCGGCATGCTCCACCGCGTGGCTTTTGTCCTCGATCGACATCGGCCCTGGATGGCCGACCCCCGGCCAGGGGGTGAGCAGCAGGACCAGGCGAGTGTCTGAGACCGCGTGCACGGCGTGGCGCTCCCGCGGATCGAACTCCACCAGGAGCCCCGCCGACCCGGCGACGCGCTCACCCGCCGTGGTCGTGATCTCCGCCTCACCGCTCATGATCGACACCCATGCACGCTCATGGACCTGGTGCTCCTGAAGGCTCTCACCCGCCGGGATGGCAAGCGCGATCGCGCGGGCATCGTCGGTCGAGGAAAGGATCTGGGGAGCGTGCGGCTTGAGCTCCAGGCGATTGACGTCCCAGCTGTTCATCGGCTTCCTCTCGCTGCGTTGTTGATCAAATCGACTGTGCCGCTCAACCACAGCTGCACCGCACCCATCACCTGCGTGCGCGCGATGCCCATCGACTGCTCCCACGCGACGGGGTAGGCCGGAGCGCACGCGTCCAGCGCACGTCCGACGGCGCGCCGGATGGCCAAGCCGACGTCGATCGCACGGGGAGGCGGCAGGGGCGGCACCGAGCAAGCCTCCCACAGGCCGCGCCTCCCGCAATGATGCGGCCATGGATCGAGCCGAAGGCCACGCGCCGCAACCGGGGCAGGCGAAGGTGCTGCGCGTGTCGCTTGCATGCGACCTCCCCGGCCACCGCGCCGCCGAGCTTGTGGCCGAGGACCCACATCCGTTCGCGCTGGTCGGCCGCTGGGCCGGCGGCGGCGCGCTCGCGGGCTCCGCGCCGGCGCGTGTGGCCGATCCCGGCGACGACCCCTTCGCCCTGCTCGACGAGCTGCCCGCTGTCGACGCCTCCACCCCGGGCGCCGCGCCGGGGGTAGTGGCCTGCGGCTGGTTCGGCTACCTCGGCTTCAGTTTGGGCGCCACGCTCGAGCAGCTCGACCCTCCGCCGCCGCGCCCCGTCCCCCTCCCCGCCTTCCAGCTGGCCTACTACGACCACCTGCTGCACATGGACTCGCGCGGCCACTGGTTCTTCGAGGCGCTGTGGACCCCCGGGCGCGCCGACGCGCTCGACGAGCGGCGCGCGCTGCTCACCGAGCGAGCAGCCCGTCCGACGGCGCCGCGCCCGCGCTTTCACACCGGACCGTGGCAGGCCACGCCGAGCCCCGGCGGTCACGGCCGGGCCGTCACCGCGTGCCGCGCACGCATACGCAACGGCGATCTCTTCCAGGCAAACGTGGCGATGCGGCTTGAGTCGCGGATCGAAGGCCACGCGACGGGGCTGTTCGCCGCCGGCGTCGAGGCGCTGACGCCCGACCGCGCGGCGTTCCTCGCGGGTCCCTGGGGCGCGGTGGCAAGCCTCTCTCCCGAGCTCTTCCTGGAACGTCGCGGCAGACGCGTGCGCAGCGCGCCGATCAAGGGCACGGCGGCGCATCCGCGGGACCCGACGGCGGCGCGCGGCCAGATGGAGCGGCTCTCCGCATCGCGCAAGGACCGCGCCGAGAACACGATGATCGTCGACTTGGTGCGCAACGACCTCGGCCGTGCCTGTGTCCCCGGCTCGATTGCGGTGGCAGCGCTTGCCGAGGCGCACCCACACGCCGGGGTGTGGCACTTGGTGTCCGAGGTCACCGGGGAGCTGGCGCCCGGCGCCACCGACGCCGACCTGCTGCGCGCCGCCTTCCCGCCCGGCTCGGTGACCGGCGCACCGAAGATCGCGGCGCTCGACGTGATCGCCGAGCTCGAGAGCTCCGCCCGCGAGGTCTATACCGGCGCGGTCGGCTTTGCGAGCCCCCTTGCGGGCCTGGAGCTGAGCGTGGCCATCCGGACGTTCGAGATCAGCGGCGAGCGCATCTGGCTCGGCGTCGGCGGTGGCGTGGTGGCCGACTCCGATGGCGCATCCGAGTCCGGCGAGTGCCTGGTGAAGGCCACGCCGCTGCTCGAGGCGATCGGCGGGCGCCTGGCCGGGCGCCATTCGGGAGCGGTGCCGGCTCCGCCGCCGCTGCCGGGCCGCACGGGCCCACGACCCATCCCGCGGCCCGACCCGGGCGCCGGCGTGTTCGAGACGCTGCTGGTGCGCGACGGCGTGCCCGTCGCTTCCGAAGGGCACCGCGCACGGCTCGCCGCATCGGTTGCCGCGCTCTATGGCACCACCCTGCCCGAGGATCTGCCTGCACGGATGGCCACAGCCGCGCGACGCGTGGCAAGCGTCGCGCGAATGCGCTTGGACTGCATCCCGGCGGCCGACGGCATCACCACCCGGGTGCGCACCTTCGCGCTGGAGCTGCCGCGCCCGCCGGTGGAGCTGCGCCGCGTCACGCTTCCGGGCGGGATCGGGGTGCACAAGTGGATCGACAGGCGGTTGATCGAAGCGCTCGAAGCCGCCGTCGCCCCCGCCCAGCCGCTGTGGTGCGATCTCGACGGGTGGGTGCTCGAGAGCGCCCGCGCCAACGTCTTCGCAGTCGACCACGACGGCGCGGTGGTCACGCCGCCGCTCGACGGCCGCATCCTGGCGGGCGTGACCCGAGCTGCCTTGATCGAGCGCGCACGGGACGCCGGCCTCGAGGTGCGTGAGGAGGGCTTCGGCGTGGACGAGCTCCAGGGAGCCGGCGAGCTGTTCGTGACCGGCTCGCTCGGCGGCGTGGAGCCCGTCGCGGCCGTGGACGGCGAGCCCGCGCCCGGGCTCGGTGCGGTGGCGCACCTGCTTGCCGGTCGGGAGGAGCGGCGGCGCGGCTGAGTGACCGCTACTTGGCCGCGAGGGCGCCGGTGGCCAGCAGTCCCAGCACCACCACTCCGAGCACCACCCGGTAGACGATGAACACCGAGTAGGTGTGGCTGGCGATGAAGCGCAGCAGCCACCCGATCGCGAAGTAGGCGGCCACGAAGCTCACGGCGGTGGCCAGCAGCGTCGGGCCCCAGCCAACGCCGTTCGAGATGTTCGAGTACTCGCTCGCGACCTCAAGCACGGTGGCCGCGCCGACCGCCGGGATCGCGAGGACGAACGAGAGACGCGTGACGGTCACCCGATCGAGCCCGCGCAGCAGGCCGGCCGACATCGTGGCTCCCGAGCGCGAGACGCCCGGTACCAGTGCCAGGCTCTGCGTGATGCCGATGATGATCGTGTCCTTGCGCGTGACGTCCTCCTCGTGGCGCACCTGGGTCGCGCGACTGTCGGCAAAGGCCATCACCGCACTCCACAGGATCAGCGCTGCGCCCACGAACCACAGGCTGCGCAACGTGGTCTCGATCTGGTCCTTGAAGGCCAGGCCGACGATCCCGATCGGGATCGACCCGAGGATCACGGCGATGCCGAAGCGGAAGTCGGCCGTGGTGCGCTCGCGCGAGCTGCGCAGGCCCTCGATCAGCGCGCGGATGATCCGGACCAGGTCCTCGCGGAGGTAGAGCAGCGTGGCCACCACGGCCCCGCTCTGGATGATCGCGGTGAACGCGGTGATGTCGGGATCGTCGATCGAGAAGCCCATCACCTTCTCGAGGATCGTCAAGTGGCCCGTGCTGGACACGGGCAGGAACTCCGTGAGGCCCTCGACGATCCCGAGCACCACGGCTTCCCAGAGGTGCATCTGGTGGCTCATCGGCCGGAGAGGCTAGTCGGCCGAAGATGAGAGGCCCGTGAGAGTCGCTGGTGGGCGCGGTGGCGTCGTGGGTCTGGGGTCGCTGCAGGCCGGTCGGGGTGCCCTCTAGATTCTGCGCGCGTGAGCCCTGCCTTCGTGCACCGCGAGACCGTCCGCTTCGGCGATCTCGACGCGATGCGCCACCTCAACAACGTGGTCTACCTGCGCTACTTCGAGAGCGCCCGGATCGCCTACCTGCGCGAGCTGATGCCGAGCCACGATCCGGCCGACCCCGAGGCGGGCGACTTCGGCTTCATCTTCGCCGAGGGTCACATCAACTACCGCTCGCCCGTGCGCTTCGACGAGGTCGTGGAGGTGCGCTGCACCGTAGGCGAGGTGCGCCGCTCGGCGTTCCGGGTCGACTACACGATGCACGTCGGCGACCGCCACGCAGCCGACGGCTACGGCTGGCTGGTGGGCTTCGACTACCTACGGCAGAAGCCGATGCAGCTGCCGAAGGATCTGCGCGCGTCGCTCGATCGCGCTGAGGGTGCTTGACCCCGCGCGGCTCAGCGCCGGCTGCGGCCGCGGGTGTTCGACGTGCGCTCGAGCGCCTCGAACTCCTCGAGCGATCGACCGGAGCCGATGGCCACGCAGGTCAGCGGTGAGTCGGCGAGGTGGGTATCGATCTTCGTCTCGTCCTGAAGACGCTCGGCGAAGCCGTGCAGGAGCGAGCCCCCGCCCGCGAGCACGATGCCCTCCTGGGTAATGTCGGAGGCAAGCTCGGGCGGGGTCTCCTCGAGCGTCTCGCGCACGGCCTGGACGATCGCGTTGACGGGCTCGGCGATTGCCTCGCGAACCTCCTCGCTTCCCAGCTGGATGCTCTTCGGCAGCCCGGAGACGAGATCGCGCCCGCGCAGCTCGGTGGCGAGCTCGTTCTCGAGCGGCCCAGCGGAGCCCAGCTCGAGCTTGATCTCCTCGGCCGAGCGCTCGCCGATGGCGAGGTTGTGGTGTGTGCGCACATAGGCGGCGATCGCCTCGTCGAGCTCGTAGCCCCCCACCCGCACCGAGCGCGACACCACCATGCCGCCGAGCGAGATCACGGCCACCTCGCTCGTGCCACCGCCGATGTCCACGACCAGCCGGCCGGTCGGCTCGCCGATGGCAAGGCCCGCACCGATGGCTGCTGCGATCGGCTCCTCGATCAGGTGCACCTGACGCGCGCCGGCTGCGAGGCACGCCTCCTGCACGGCGTTGCGCTCCACGGTGGTGATGCCCGACGGCGCGCACATGACCACGCGCGGGTGCGCGAAGCGGCTCTGGTCCACGCGCCGGATGAAGTAGCGCAGCATCTCCTCGGTGACTTCGAAGTCGGCGATCACGCCATGGCGCAGGGGGCGAACGGCCGAGATCGACGCCGGGGTGCGACCGATCATGCGCCGCGCCTCCGCTCCGACGGCGTGCACGTCGCCGGTGTTCTCGTCGAGGGCGACCACCGAGGGCTCGGAGACCACGATGCCCTCGCCCCTGACATAGACGAGCGTGTTGGCGGTTCCGAGATCGACGGCGATGTCACGTCCGCCGACGAACCGCCGCATCAAGGAAGGCACTTGACCTGCAGCTCCTCGGACCCCGCCTTGACGATGTCGTCGTGGTGCAGCTGGCGTCCGCGGCGGCGCTCGGCCTCGCCGTTGACGGTCACCGCACCCTCGGAAAGCAGCGCCTTGACGTCGCTGCCGCTGTCGGTCACCCCTGCCAGCTTCAGCAGCTGGCCGAGCCGGATCATCTGACCTCGGATCTGCACGGGGCGGGGCACCGCGGTGACGGTAGCGGCGGAGCCTGGCAGGCGGGCGGCGGTACCCTCCCCTGCCGATGCCCGCCACCTCCCTACCGCCGGGGCCCCGTTCTCCGCGCGCGATTCAGACGCTCGGGTGGATCACGCGGCCGTTTCCGCTCATGCAGCGCGCTCACGCGAAGCACGGCGACATGTTCACCATGCGAATCGCCCAGGAGGGCACGTGGGTGTTCCTGGCCCACCCGGACATGGTCAAGGAGGTGTTCAAGGGCAGCCCCAAGCGCCTGCACGCCGGCGAGGCCAACGCGATCCTCCGTCCGGTGCTCGGCAGCCAGTCGGTGCTGCTGCTCGACGAGGAGAGCCACATGAGCCAGCGCAAGCTGCTGCTCCCCCCATTTCACGGCGATCGGATGCAGCGCTACGGCGAGCTGATGCGCGAGGTCACCGCGGCCGAGATCGCCGGGTGGGCGCCGGGACGGCCGCTCGAGGTGTGGCCGCGGATGCAGGCCATCACCCTCGAGATCATCATGCGCGCGGTGTTCGGTCTACGCGAGGGGGCACGCCTCGACGGGCTCCGGGCCGCGCTCGACCAGCTCCTGCGCTTCGTGGTGCGCCCGTCCAGCATGCTCACCCTCGCCTTTCTGGGCCCCGGGAAGATCGGCGAGCTGAAGAGCTTCAAGCGCGCGATGAAGCCCGTGGACGACCTCCTGCTGGCCGAGATTCGCGAACGCCGCGCGGAGGCCGACCTCGAGGGCCGCGACGACATCCTCTCGATGCTGCTGCAGGCGCGGCATGCCGATGAGGGCACAGGCGAGGATGGCGAGCCGATGAGCGATTCCGAGCTGCGTGACGAGCTCATGACGCTGCTCGTGGCCGGCCACGAGACCACTGCGACCTCGCTCGCCTGGGCCATCGAGCGGCTCGTGCGGCACCCGGCCAAGCTGGCGCGACTGCGCGAGGAGGTCGATGCCGGCGAAGAGGCCTACCTCGACGCCGTCTGCAAAGAGGTGCTGCGCCTGCGCCCTGTGCTGCCGGTGGTGGTGCGCATGCTCACCGAGCCGATGGAGATCGGCGGGCACACACTGCCCGCCGGGGTGAAGGTGGCTCCCTGCATCCATCTGATCCACCGCCGCGAGGACATCTATCCAAATGCCGCCGCGTTTGAGCCCGAACGGTTCCTCGAGACGCCGGCGGGCACCTACACCTGGATTCCCTTCGGGGGCGGCGTGCGCCGCTGCATCGGGGCGACGTTTGCGCTGTTCGAGATGCGCCAGGTGCTGGCCACGATCGTTCAGCGGCTCGACCTCGAGGCGCCGGCCGAGCAGTCCGAGCGAGTCGCGCGGCGGGCGATCACGCTCACGCCCGGGTCGGGCGCCCGCGTGGTCGCACGGCCGCGGGTGCGCCGGCGCAGCGCCGTCACGGCGTAGGGCCTCGTGCGCTACAGCTGCCCGTAGACGAAGCCGGCCAGCAGCACGATCCAGCCGCCGATCTCCGCGACGATCAGCGCCCACATGAACGCGTGGATCCCGGGGCTCCCGCCGTCGCGGAACTGGTTGTCGGTGTCGCGAAGCAGTCCGTGCGCGGTGTAGCCGATCACTGCTGCGAAAGCCGCTCAGCTCGCCCAGGCCCTCCCCGGGCCAATACACGTCCCATACACGTCAGGTGTATAGTCGGTGTATGCCCAAGGTGCGCACCAACATCGAGATAGAGGACGACCACCTCCACGCGGTCATGGACCGCTTCGGGATCCACACCAAGACCGAGGCAGTCGGACTCGCCCTGCGACACCTGGCGGGCCAGCCGATGACCCGCGAAGAGGCGCTGAACATGCGAGGCGTGCGCGCCATCGACGACGCGCCCGCCGACGTCTCGCCCGTTTAATCCGCGTGATCCTGGCCGACACGTCCGCCTGGGTGGAATACGACAGGGCAACCGGAAGCCCAGTCGATCGACGCATGACCACGCTCATCGCCGAGGAGGGGCGCCTCGCAGTCACCGAGCCCGTCGCCATGGAGGTCCTTGCCGGAGCACGCAGCGATCGAGGCGAAGGCGACCTACGTCGCCTGATGCTGCGGTTCGAGCTCCTGCACTTCGAGTCGACGGGCGATTTCGATGCCGCCGCGCGCATCTACCGCCGCTGCCGTCGCGCCGGAGTCACCCCTCGCGGGATGATCGACTGCATGATCGCGTCGGTCGCGTGGCGGCGAGGAGCATCCCTACTCGCCCACGACGTCGAGCTCGATCGCGTGGCGCGGGTCGCTGGAATCGAGCTGGATGGTGCGTCGCTGCGCGCGTAGATGACCGAGCTCGGGCCGAGCCTCCTGCACGGGCGCGGCTGAGCCCTCCCTACTCTCCGGGTGGTGCCGCTCGTCGCCGCCCGTGGGCTCGTGAAGACCTTCGGCTCGGGCCGGGGAAGCCGGCGCGTGCTGGACGGAGCCGACCTCGACGTGGAGCCCGGCGAGCTCGTGGCGCTCCTCGGGCGCTCGGGCTCGGGCAAGTCGACGCTGCTCAACCTGCTCGGCGGGATCGACCGCGCAGACGCTGGTTTCATCGAAGTCGACGGCCACCGGGTCCACGACCTCGGCGAACGTGACCTGACCCGCTTCCGGCGGGACACCGTCGGGTTCGTGTTCCAGTTCTTTCACCTGATCCCCGAGCTCACCGGCGAGGAGAACGTGCTGTTGCCCGCCCGGCTGGTGGGGTCCGGCTCGGTGGCCCGCGGGCACGAGCTGCTCGAGCGCTTCGGCCTGGACGGCACGGCCGCACAGCTGCCCCACACGCTCTCGGGCGGCGAGCAGCAGCGGATCGCAATTGCGCGTGCGCTCGTGAACGAGGCTCCCCTCTTGCTTGCAGATGAGCCTACGGGCAACCTCGACCAGGCGGCGGGCCAAACCGTGCTCGAGACGTTGCGCGCGGTCGCCGGCGACGGCCGCTCGGTGGTCGTGGCCACCCACGACCGAGAGGCGACGGCGGTGGCCGATCGCGTGCTCGTCGTGCGCGACGGCCGGATCGCTTCATGAACGAGCTGCGTGCGGCGCTGCAGCGCTTGACGGCCCGCCGTGGTCGCACGCTGCTGGCCGGGCTCGGGATCGCGGCTGCCGCCACCATGGTCGGCACGGCGGTCACGCTGAGCTACGGGCTCCAGACCGGCTTCGATCGCGCAGCCGACCGGTCCGACCTCGCCGACGTCGTGGCCCGTTTTCAGCCCGCGACCCGCCGCGCGGTGGAGGACCGCGTCGGGGGCCTTGCCAACGTCGAGTCGCGGTCCTACCGGTTCGAGCTGCGAGACGTCGGGCTTCGCACCGCGGGGGGCTCCTCGCGTAAGGGCGCCCTGCAGCTCGTTCCCTCGCGCGGGCGACGCGGCTACGCGTTGGTCGACGGCCGTGACTTGTCGGGCCGCCCGGGAGAGGTGGTGATCGAACGCGGCGTCGCGCGCGCGTGGAAGCTCGGGCTCGGTGACTCGGTGGACGTGCGCCCGATCGGTGAGCTGAAGATCGTCGGCATCGCAGTGGGTCCCGACGACGTCGCGTTTCCGCTCACCTCCACCCCGCGCATCTACCTCTCCCAGGATCTCGCGAACCCCGAGTTCCTGCGCCGTGGCAAGTCGGTGAACCTCGTGATGCTGTGGGCCCGCGACCGCGACCGCTTGGACTCCCTGCTCGTGCAGGCTCGCAACCAGAGCTTCGGCCTGGAGAACCTCCGGTTCGTGACCCGCGACGGCGTGCGTGCGCTGATCGACCAGGCGGCAGGCATCGTGATCGCCCTGCTGATCGCGTTCTCGTTGATCGCGCTGATCGCCGCAGGGGTGATGCTCGGCGCCTCCGCGCGCACCGACGTGCAGCGACGCTTGGCGGGCATCGGCGTGATGCGAGCGGTGGGAGTCTCGCGCGGCGGGGTGGCCGGGCGCTTCGCGCTCGACGCTCTGCTGGTGGCGCTGCCCGCAACCGCGATCGGGCTCGCCGCCGGTGCGCTGCTCGCCTCCGGCCCGAGCGGCCGGCTCCT
The DNA here is from genome assembly GCA_038200525.1 of Solirubrobacterales bacterium. Classification (GTDB taxonomy): domain Bacteria; phylum Actinomycetota; class Thermoleophilia; order Solirubrobacterales; family Thermoleophilaceae; genus JAAYBF01. The sequence continues at coordinate 11,393 of JBBPXW010000072.1, forward strand.
CGAGATCCTCAACGAGCTGGCGCCGGGAGCCGCCCTCGTCGGGCCGCTGCTGGCGTGCTTCGCAGCCATCGTCGCCCTCGTGGTGATGGCCACCACGGTCCCGGCCTGGCGGGCGTCGGGAAGGATGCCGGCGCAGCTGCTCCGCGGGCCGGAGCTTCGCCATGCCTCAGGCGGCGGACGCACGCCGTCGGGACCCTTCGGCCTCGGCGTGCGACTGGCCCTGGCCCGCCGCGGGCGGACGGTCGCCACCGCCGCCGTAGTGGCCGCCGCAACCGCCGTGGTACTCCTCATGCTCGCCCTCGCGACGTTTCTCGAGGGCCTGCAGAACGACCCCGGCACGGTGGGCAAGCGCTACTCGCTGACGGCCGCCCTCCCGGCGTCGGCCACTCCCGAGGTTGCAGCCCTCCCGGGAGTACGGGCCGCGGCGCCGCGTTACGAGGAGGATGCCCTGGACTCCTTCGACCTCGGTCAGCGCATGAAGGTCGTGGCGTTCCCGGGTGATCACACGACCTTCGAGTCCCCGCCGCTTGCGCAGGGCCGGCGCGTGCGCTCGAGCTCCGAGGCCGAGGTGGGGCTTGGGCTTGCCCAGGCACTTGGCCTGCGGCCGGGCAGTCTGCTGCAGGTGCAACTCGCGTCCGGAGGCGAGGCCCGCTTCCGCGTGGTGGGAGTGGTGCGCACGGTGGAACAGGACGGGCGCGTGGCCTACGTTCGCCCCAAGCGGCTGCTCGACGCCGACCCCCGCGCCCATCCGAAGATCGCGATCCGCCTCGAGGACGGCGTGAAGGCCTCCAGCCTGACACCGGCGCTGCTTGAGCTCGGGGCACGGCCGCAGCCGGTTGGCGCCGCGACCACCGACAGCCGGGCTTTCCTCGCGGTGCTGGCCGGGGTGCTGCGCCTGGTGGCGCTTGTCAACGGGCTGATCTGCCTCTACGTCCTGGCCCAGGCGCTGGCCCTCACCGCGATCGAGCGGCGCTCGACGATCGCGGTGCTGCGTGCGGCCGGTGCAGGAAGACGAACCGTGGCGCTGGTGCTGCTCGGCACCGCCGCGGTGGTGATCGCAGTGGCCGCGCCCGTCGGCGCGCTGGTGCAGCGACTGGCCTTCGGGCCTGGCGTGGCCAAGCTGGCCGCCGGCTACGCGTCGCTGCCCCTTGGCGCCGGCGCCGTAAGCGTCGCCGGCGTGGCTGCCGGCCTGGCGCTGGTGGCGACGCTGGCCGCGGCGTGGGTGGCCCGTCGCGTGGAGCGCGAGCCGATCGCCGCGGGACTGAGGGACACGTGAGCGTGCGGGTCCGGCTCGCGACCGGTGCGGCCATCGCGCTCCTGCTCGCGCTGGCAGCGGTATTCGCGAGGGGTGACCGCGAGCCGGCGTCGGGCGCACCGACGTCCCGCATGACCACACGTGCCACCTTTGTCGACCGCAACGGCGACGGCGTGCTCGAGCGCGGCCCCGGCGAGCCGCTTCGCAGCCGCACCGATCTCGGCTCTGCCCGGCGTCCGGGCGCCACGATTGCCACGCTCGCGCAGATCACCGACGCCCACGTGCGCGACGAGGAGTCACCGGCGCGCGCGTTCGTGCTGGACCGGCTCGGTGGCCCGTTCTCCTCCACCTTCCGTCCGCAGGAGGCGCTCTCGGCACAGACGCTCGCGGCCACGGTGGAATCCATCGATGCGCTCGACCCGGATGCCGTGCTCGAGACCGGCGA
>JBBPXW010000073.1:0-13863 GCA_038200525.1 Solirubrobacterales bacterium
CCCACGCGGCTGACCACCGCCTCGAGCACGTCGGTGATGCCGAGGCCGCGCGTGGCCGACATCCGGATCCTGCCGTCGGCGGGCTCGCCGATCCGCTCGGCGATCTCGCCCGCCACCCGCTCGGGCTCCGCGCCGGGGAGGACGATCTTGTTGAGGACGGGTATCCGCGCGAGGCCGGCCTCGACGGCGAGCGAGGTGTTCGCCACGGTCTGGGCCGCGACACCCTGGGCGGAGTCGACCACCAGCAAGGCCCCCTCACACGCGGCGAGCGAGCGCGACACCTCGTAGGTGAAGTCCACGTGCCCGGGCGTGTCGATCAGGTTCAGCCGGTAGGTGTCGCCGTCGAGCGCCTCGTACTCGACCCGGACGGCCCGTGCCTTGATGGTTATCCCGCGCTCGCGCTCGAGGTCCATCGAGTCCAGCAGCTGGGGGCGCGAGTCGCGGGCGTCCACCGCGCCGGTCGCCTCGAGGATGCGGTCGGCGAGCGTCGACTTCCCGTGATCGATGTGGGCGATGATCGAGAAGTTGCGGATGTTGCCTGCTGGAGCGCTCAAGGGCCGTAGAGCTTAGGCGGCGTCACGCGGCGAGCGCAGGTGGCAGGAATCGTCCGGACGATGTCGTGGCGGACGACGGCGTGATGGCCCACGATGGGCCCATGACCGCTCCGCGCCCTGTCGCCGTGATCGCCTTCGCGGGAGCCCAGACCCTCGACTTCGCCGGACCGCTCGAGGCCCTGGCGATCGCCGAGCGGCTGCGGCCCGGCAGCTATGCGCGCTCGCTGGTCACCCCCGACGGCGAGCCGTTCGTCACCAGCAGCGGCCTGCGGATCACACCCGATGGCGCACTGACCGACCTGGCCGGCCCGATCGACACGGTGATCGTCGCGGGTGGCTCCGGCGTGAGCGAGGTGACCGAAGACGCGGCGGTGGTCGCGGCGGTTGGCGCACTCTCACGCCGTGCGCAGCGCACCGCCTCGGTATGCACGGGCGCGTTCGTGCTCGCGGCCGCGGGCCTGCTCGACGGCCGCCGGGCCGCGACGCACTGGGCCTCGGCCGACCGCCTGGCCGACGCCTACCCGCTCGTGGACGTCGACTCCGAGCCCATCTTCGTCCGCGATACCCGATCGGGCACAGGCGGCGACGTATGGACATCAGCGGGCGTCACGGCGGGCATCGACCTCACGCTCGCGCTGATCGAGGACGACCTCGGCGCCGACGTGGCGTTGGCTGTCGCACGGTGGCTCGTGATGTTCGCCAAGCGTCCGGGCGGCCAAGCCCAGTTCAGCCGGCCGCTTGCCGCACAGACCGCCGAGCGACGGCCGCTCCGGGAGGCGCAGGAGCACGTCCAGGCGAACCCCGCGGCGGACCTGTCGGTTGACGCCCTCGCACTGCGCGCGAACATGAGCAGCCGCAACTTCGCCCGAGCGTTTGCCCGCGACGTCGGAATCACGCCCGCCGCCTACGTCGAGACCGTCAGACTGGAGCGCGCCAAGGGGATGCTCGAGACCTCGGGCACGCCAGTCGAGGCGATCGCCGAGAGCTGCGGGTTCGGCACGCCGGAGACCTTGCGCCGTGCCTTCGCGCGTCGCCTCGGCGTGAGCCCGTCCCAGTACCGCGACCGGTTCAACGCCCACGCCGAGGCGGCGTGATGGGCTCCTGCACGGGCTCGCTGGTGCTGGCGGCGGGCGGCGTGCTCGACGGGGTGGACGCCACGACCCACTGGGCCGTACGCGACGAGCTGGCTCGACTCGGCGCCGTGCCGCTCAACGAGCGCGTGGTCCAGCGCGGCAAGGTCGTGACCGCGGCCGGGGTGTCCGCGGGGATCGACATGGCCCTGACCCTCGCGGGTCAGATCGCCGGTCACGACGCGGCACGAGCCATCCAGCTGATGATCGAGTACGACCCGGCGCCGCCCTATGACTGCGGGGCGCCGGAGAAGGCATCGCCGGAGGTGATGGCGCTGCTCGAGGGGGTGGCGAGCCAGATGGAGGGCGAGCCGGTGCGCTGAGCGCCGCATGTGCGAGATAGGCTCGCTCGCCTGTCCCGCGACGTCTCACCACAGGATCACGAGCCGCACCTGCATCGCGCCCTCGAGCTGCTTGGGCTGTGCACGCTCGCCCTCGGCCAACCCGTCTTCTCAGTGGTCGGGGGCGCCCCGGAGTTCTTCGCCGCGCGCAAGATCCCAGTTCCCGCGATCGTCGCGTTCGGCGTGACGCTTATCGTAGGGTTGCCGCTGCTGCTGCTCGTCATCGAGGCCGTCGCCGAGCGCGCACGCGTCGGTTGGGGCAAGCGGTGCCACGACGGGGCGCGCCTGGTCTTGATCGCAGTCATCGCGCTCGGACTGCTCAACGGCCTCGACCTCGAGGTCACGCGCGCCACCGGCGTCGGCAGTCCGGGGTGGGTGCTGCTCGCCGTGGCCGTGGGCGCCGGCTGGCTCGCGGTCAGGGCGCTGCGGCGCTCGCCGGGCTCGCGCACGTTCGTGCGGTTCCTCGCCGCGGCGGCGCCCGCGGCCCTCGCGGTGTTCCTGCTCTCGGCGCCGATGGGATCGTCCGCAGCCGCGACGCCGGCCGCGGCGAGCCGGCCGGCGCCGATAGTGATGCTGGTGCTGGACGAGCTGCCCACGGCGTCGCTCCTCGGCGCCGACGGCAGAATCGACGCCGACCGGCTGCCGAACTTCGCCCGTCTCGCGCGCGAAGGCACGTGGTATCCGCACACGACCACCGTGGCGGACCAGACCACGGCGGCCGTGCCGGCCATCCTCAGCGGGCGACGCGGGCCCCGCAGGCTCGGCTCGCCCGGGCTCGACCGCTGGCCCGAGAACCTGTTCACGCTGCTGCGCCGCCAGTACCGGATCGACGCACGCGAGCCGATCACGCGCCTTTGCCCCGCAGCGACGTGCCCGGACGAGAGCCGATCGACGCCGGAGGCGATGAGCGCGCTCGCTTCGGAGACCCCGCACCTCGCGCTGCTGGGCGTGGCGCCAAAGGACCTGGCGCCACGCTCGCCACTGATCGGCGGCGCCGGCGAGCGCGACCCAGGCAACGACGTTGGTGAGTTCCTCGCCAACGTCGGACCCGGCAACCGCCCGACGCTCGACTTCGCCCACCTGATGCTTCCCCACAGGCCGTGGGGGCGGCTTCCGTCCGGGCGCAGCTACCCGGTCCGAGACGGCGGCGGCGTGTCCGAGAGCGCGCGCGAGACGCTGCGCCTGACAGGCGACCGCCGCGAGGCGCTCGCCGTCTGGCGCGCCCACCTGCTCCAGGTGGGCTACGCGGACAAGCTGCTCGGCCGCGTGATCGCGAAGCTGAAGCGCACGGAGATGTATGACCGCGCGCTTGTGGTGGTCCTGTCCGACCACGGGGTGAGCTTCCGCCCCGGCGAGTCGTTGCGAAACGTCTCGGACCGGACTATCCAGAACATCGCGCCGGTGCCGCTGTTCATCAAGCAACCGGGAGGACGCGGCCGCGGGACCAACCCGGTCGCAGCTCAGACGATCGACGTGCTGCCCACGATCCTCGACGTGATCGGTGCACGTGTGCCCGACGGCGTCCAGGGCGTGTCGCTGCTGCGACGGGTGCCGCGCGTGCGCGAGCCGCACGTGCTGAACACGAAGGCCGCCTACGTGGGCACGACCATGCGCACGATCCTGCGTGAGCGCGCGCACTCCGTGCGCGTGCAAAGCGACGAGGTGATCGATTCACCGGTCTGGGCCGAGCGCTGTCGGCTGCCCGAGAGCGGCTGCCGGCGCCGCTAGCGACCGCGTCGCGGCAGCAGCGCCCCCAGCTGGCGTGCCTCGGGCACACGCAAAGCCCACACGGCGATGCCATAGACCGTCAGACCGGCGGCGATGCCGCCCGTGACCGAGATCGCCTGGCCGGGCAGGGACCTCCCCGCGAGGTGGTCGAGCGCGTCCCACACGCCGAAGGCCGCGACCGCCAGCAGTGCCGCGGCGGCGAGCATTCGTGTGATCGCCAGCGCGGTGCGCCGACCCTCGATCCCGCCGAGCTCGCCGCGCAGGAGCGACCCCTGCGCGGTGGTCATGACCAGCGTGCCGACCACGGTGCCGAGCACGATGCCTGCGATGCCGAACGGCCTGTAGAGCGCCAGCGCCACGCCCGCGTTGACCACCATGTTCAGGGCCGCGAGGGCTGTGGTGGCCCACGGCTTCTGCAGGCTGAAGAACGTGCGCGAGAACAGCAGGCTGATGCCCTGGAAGGGCAGCGAGATCGACCACCACACCATCGCGGTCGTCACGAGATCGGTGGCATTGGCGTCGAACGCGCCGCGCTGGTAGATCAGGCGGGTGATCGGCTGGGCCAGCACCGCCATCAGCACCGCGCTCGGGATCAGCATCAGCGCGATCTGGCGGATGCCGTTTGCCATCGTCGCGCGGAGGTCATCGGTCGCCCCACGCGCAGCCAGCCGCGCCATCGTCGGGAACAGGATCGTGGCGATCGAGATCGAGAACAGGCCCTGGGGCAGCTGGTAGATCCGAAACGCCTTGTCGATCGCGGCGGGCGCCTGGTCGGACACCAGCGTGCCGAGCAGGGAGTTGATCAGCAGGCTCAGGTTGATCATCCCGAGAGCGATCGTGACCGGGAACATCAGCTTGAGCACCTTGCGCACGTGCGGGTTGCGCCAGTCGAGCGCCACGGAGAAGTGGCCACCTCGACCCCTCAGCCACGGCAGCGGGAGCAGGAACTGCACCGCCGTGCCGATGAGCACCCCGATCGCATAGGCATACACGCGCTCTTGGCCGTCGAAGAGCGGGGTGAGCCCTACGAGCGCGGCGATGATCACGAGGTTCCAGGCCGTCGGCGCGAGCGCGGGCACGCTGAAGTGATCGAAGCTGTTGAGCATGCCGACGACAACGCCCGACAGGGCGAGCATCACCACGATCGGGAACATCAGCTGGGTGAGGCCGATGGTCAGCCCGCGCAGCGCGGGATCGTCGTCGAAGCCCGGAGCGAACACGCTCATCAGCGGTCCGGCGAAGATGATGAACAGCGCCGTGAGCGCCCCGAGCACGAGCGTGATGAGAAAGAAGAGGCTCGAGGCCACATGGAAGGCCTCTTTCTTCTTCCCGTTCTCGAGCAACTCGCTGAAGACGGGTACGAACGCCCCCTGCAAAGCGGAGTCGGCGAACAGCGCGCGGATCAGGTTGGGCACCTGGAAGGCGATCGTGAACGCCGACATCGCACCGCTCACGCCGAAGTAGCTCGCGGCCACCACCTCGCGCACGAGTCCGAGCACCCGGGACAGCCCGGTGGCGACGGAGAAGAACGCGGTGCTGCGCGCGAGGCGACCCCGACGCTGGCCGTCGGTCTCCTCGGAAGTCTCGGCGGCCACGGGAGCGCTAGACTACGCGGCCGCCGCCCCGGGACCGGTCCCGGAGCGGTTCTCTTCTTCCCATGGCCAACATTCACTCACAGAAGAAGCGCATCCTGCGTACCGAGCGCGAGCGCAACGAGAATCGCCACTACAGCTCGTCGGTGAAGACCTACTTCCGTCACCTCGAGACGGCCGCCGACGCCGGCGATGCCGCCGCGGCCGACACCGCCTACCGCGAGCTGTCGTCGAGGATCGACCGTGCCGTGCGCACCGGCGTGTTCCACAAGAACTCCGGCGCTCGCAAGAAGAGCCGCGCGGCCCGTCTGCGCGCCCGCGCCACCGCCTAGCAGCGCCGGCATCCCCACGGCTAGTCAGCCGCGCGGGCCAACGTGAGCGTCACCGCCGTCGCCTCGTCGAGCGTGCCCCCGCCGCGGAGGTCGAGCTCCAGGTCGGCGAACCGGCAGAGCGCCCGCTCGAGCGACTCCCGGTCCGCGCGTCGGGCCAGGGCGATCGCCTTCTTGGCACGCCACGGGGGCATCTTCATCGACGCCGCGAGGTCCTTCTCGGCCACTCCCGAGTCGATCAGCCCGAGCACGCGGTGGACCTCGCGCAACCGGCCGATCACGGGATAGACCAGGCGGCCAGGCGCCTCCTGCAGGCCGAGCTCCTCGGCCAGCGAGAGCGTCGCCTGCAGATCGCCTGCCACAACGGCGTCGGCCAGGTCGTACACCTTCGGCAGCGCCTCGCCCGACGCCATCTCCTCGACGTCCTCCGGAGTCACCTCGGTCGCGGGATGGACCGCCAGGGCCAGCTTCTCGATCTCCCGCGCCAGGCGCTGCTGTCCCGCCCCGACCACCGCCACGAGCTCCTTGGCCGCCTCGGAGCCGATGCGCAGACCCTGCTCGGCTGCCCGCGCGGAGACCCAGCGCGGCATCTCCCACGGCTTCGGAGCCCCGTGCTCGCGCACCTCGCCATCGGCCTTCTCGACCGCCTTCAGCAGGGCCTTGAGCGGCTTGCCGCGCACCACGAGAACGAGCACGGTGTCCGGGGGCATGGCCACGAGCACGTCGGCCAGCGTGCCGATATCTCCCGCCTTCCATGCCGAGACGTCCTCGGCGAGCATGTAGCGCGTGCCGGTGGCGAAGCTGAGGGTGTGAAGCGCGGCGACGAGGTCGTCGGGCGCCGCGACGCGGGCGTCGAAGATCTCGAGCCCTCCCGGTCCGAGCTCCGCTTCGGCGCGGCGGCGCACACGGGTGCGCCACTCGTCGATCTTGGCGTCGTCGTCGCCGTGGATCAGATAGACGGGCTTGAGGTCGGCCACGGCCCGATCCTAGGTGGCCGAACCTGGGCGCGTGCCTCCGACCGTGAGCTCGAGCCGGCATCACCGCTCCGTGTGCACCGCCATGCGGCCCTGCGCATCGACCGACAGGCGCACGGTGCCCTGGCGATCGGTTCGGTAGGTCTTGACCCGTGCGTGCCGCAGGGCGGCGAGGGTGCTCCCGCGCGGGTGCCCGTACGTGTTGCCCTCTCCCACCTCGATGCCTGCCACCCGCGGTCGCAGCCGCCGCAGCAGCGCGGGCAGACCCGGGTCGTCGCTGCCGTGATGGGATACCTTCATCGCCTCGACCGGGGGGAGGTCGTACTGCTCCAGTGCATCTGACTCGGCGTCACCGGACAGGAACAGGTCGAAGGCGCCGTAGGAGACGACCGCCGGGATCGCGCGCAGGTTGGCGTCCTCCGGCGGGGGGCCCGGCTCGCGCGGCGGGGGGCCATACACCGTGATCCGCAACGGGCCTGTCCGCACGACCTCCCCCGGATGCGGGCTGATGATCCGCGCGCCGTGGGCCCGTGCCGTGTTCACCACACGGTCGTAGGTGCGGTCCCGCGTGCCGTCGCCGTTCTCCAGCAGGGTGTCCACCGGAACGCTCTCGACCACTGACTGCAGGCCCGCATGGTGGTCGCGCGACTGGTGAGTCGACACCACGAGCGCGAGCCGACGCACACCGGCCCTGCGCAGGAGCCGTGTGACGCGCCCCTCCGGCGGACCGCCGTCGAAGAGCACGGCCGTGCCGTCGGGGGCCTGCACGAGCGTCGCGTCACCCTGCCCGATGTCGAGGAAGGAGACGGTGAAGTGCGACGGTGGGCGCCCGGGCGCGGTGAGGCGGAGCAGCACCAGCGCCGCCGCCGCACAGGCCGTGCACACGATGGCGATGCGTGGCCCGTGACGCGCCCTCCGCCAGCGGGCCTTGGTCGGCTCGACGTCCACACGGGTGCCGGCCCGGTGCGCGGCGGCACAGACGGCGGCGAGGATGGCGTAGGCGACGGGGACCGCCAGCCTCGATCCCAGCGGGAGCGCAAGCTGACCGCCGGGGATGTCGGCGAATGCCGTCGCCAGCCGGCTGAGCGCGGCCAGGGCCGGTGCGAGCGCGACTCCGATGACGTCGAGCAGCGGCGTCGCGGGTGTCCCGAGCTGGCCGATCGCGGCCCGCACCATTCCGAGCCACATGATCGGAGCGACAAGCGGGAGAGCGAGCGCGTTGGCCGGCAGGCCGGCGAGGGACACCGAGCCGAAGTGGTGGGCCATCAGCGGCGCGGTGGCGATCGTGGCCGCCACGGTGAGCGCGATCCCCTCTGCCAGCGGCGCGGGCAGCGCGGCGAGTGGCCGGCGGATCGTGGGTGCCAGCACCAGGATGCCGATGACCGCGGCGAACGACAGCTGCCAGCCCGGATCGCCGGAGGCACGCGGGTTGAGCGCGAGCGTCGCGCATGCCGCCAGCCCGAGCACGTACCAGCGCGACGCCGGCCGGCCCATGCCGAGCGCCACGAGCGCGGCACCACCCATCACGCCCGCACGCTGGAGCGAGGGGCCGGCGCCGGCCAGAGGGACGTAGAGGGCGATCAGCGCAACCGTGGCGGCGAGCCGCGCGCGCGGACCGAGGCCGATCGCGGTGAACAGCGGGAGGCCGAGCGCCGCAAGGAGCATCACGTTCTGGCCACTCACGGCGAGAATGTGCGCAAGGCCTGACGCCTGGAAGTCGTCGCGCACTTCCGCCGCGATTTGCTGGTCCTGTCCGAGCACCATGCCGTCCGCGAGGGCCGCTGCAGGCGGTGACAGTCCGTGCGCGATCGCGCGGCGCGACCGCCGGCGCATCGAGTCCACGGCGCCGGCGAGGCCGCCGCGACGGGACCCGGTGGGGCGCGCAACCGAGGCTGGCACCTCGCCCGCGATTCCCTGGCGACGCAGGTAGGCGCCGAAGTCGAAGTCAGCTCCGGGCCGCCGAGCCGGGTGGCGAAAGAAGCCGGACAGGCGCAGCCGGTCCCCGGCGTCGGCGGCGTCCGGCAGCTTCAGGTCGCGTGGCAGGCGAACCATCACCTTCGCTCCGCGCGCAGGTCCGTCCTCGAGCCGTGCGGGCACGCTCGAGCCGAACGCGCCCGGTCGTGGCGGCCCGATAAGCGTGGCGACGCCCTCGACCGCGGCGCCGGCATGGAGCTGGCGGCCGGGCGCGTCGATCGACTCGATCCGAGCGGCGCCAAGGAGGCCACCGGCCACGAGCAGGGTCGCCGCGAGGATCGCTGACCGCGGCGCCCCCGCGGCGGTCAGCACGGTGAGGACGGCGATGCCGGGCAGCAGCAGGTGCGCGCGGCCACAGCCGGCCGCCGCGAGGCCCGCCGCAAGGGCGATGGCCGCGACGTGGGGCAGCCTGCGCTCCGCCTCTGCGGCAGCGGTGGCAGCCTTCGCGGCGGCCGTCCTCACGGCTGTACGGCATCGCGCAGCGCCTCGAATCGCTTGGCCCCGATCCCGTCGACCTGCTGCAGCTCGGCCACCGAGCGGAAGCCGGAGTGCTCGGTGCGGTAGTCGACGATCCGCTTGGCAAGCGTGGGACCGATGCCGTCGAGGCCGTCGAGCTGCTCGGCGGTGGCCGTGGCGAGGCTGATCTTGGGGGCCCCCGGCGCCCCGGCAGCGGTGGCCGCGCCGCCCCCGGCCACTGGAGACGGCGCCGCGGCGCCGGCCGCCGTGGCGGCACCGCGTACCGGAACGATCACCTGCTGGCCATCCTGGACCTTCGCCGCGAGGTTGACCGTCACGAGGTCGGCCCTGCGCGACGGTCCACCGGCTCGGTGGACGGCCGCCGCCACTCGCGACCCGGACGGCACGCGGTAGAGGCCCGGCCGGCGCACCGCGCCCGTCACGTGCACGTAGAGGCCTGCCGTGGCTCTGGCGCCGCCGCCGGCGCTGCCTCCGCCGCCGGTGCTTTGCGACGTCGGGGCTTCGACCCGGACCGCGCTACCCGGCGACGACCCCACATCGCGCTGACCCAGTGCGCGGGCGGCGAAGAAGACGACGGCCGCGGCCGCGAGGCCCCACGCCAACATCTGCCATCTCGCCCGATCCTGCACCGAAGCGACGCTAGGTCGATACGAGCGCCGTGCGGATTGCAAGTGCTACGAGTTGGTGCGCGGCGCGCGACGAGCGCGTGACCCTTCCCGACGCGCCCAGATCAGCGGATGCGAAAGCCCGCGAGCCCTTCGGCTTCGACATCGCTGGCGTCGAGCGAGTCCACGCGGGCGCTGTCGGGACCGCGTCCGGCGAACTTCACCGCGGCGGCGACCGCGCCGGGCTCGCCTTCGAACAGCGCCTCGACTCGACCGTCGGCGAGGTTGCGCGCCCAGCCGCCGACCCCCAGTCGGTCGGCCTCATGCTGAAGCGCGAAGCGAAAGCCCACACCCTGCACACCGCCGGACACCAGCACACGCACTGCCTTCACCCGGTTCCCTCCCGTGCGACCCTCTCCACGAGGCGACCGAACGCGGCGATCGCGTGCTCGAGATCTGACTCTGCGGTATCCACCTCGGGCGCGTGGGACTGGTCCATCACTCGCCCTCGGCGATGTTGACCTGGCGCATCGGCGCAGGCTCTCACTGCACCACGAAGTTGACCAGCCGGCCGGGCACCACGATCGTCTTGACGATCTCGCCCCCGTCCACGCGCGCCGCCAGCTTCGTGGACGCGCGTGCCAGCCGCTCCTGCTCGTCACGCTCGACGTCTGTGGGTGCGGCCACGCGGTCGATCAGCTTGCCGTTGACCTGCACGATCAGCTCGAACGTCTCGGACTGAAGCAGCGCGGGGTCGGCGACCGGCCACGGCGTCTCCCAGACGCGGTCACCGGTCAGGCGCTCGTACAGCTCCGACCCGAGATGCGGCGCGAAAGGGAAGATCAGCGACGCCGCTGTGGCCACGGCGAAGCGCACGTGCGAGGCATCGACCTGGTCGCGCTGCCTGTACAGGTCGTTGACCAACTCGATCACCGCCGCGATCGACGTATGCGTCGCGAAGCGCTCGCCCAGATCGCGCGTGACCTTGTCGATTGCCCAGTGCGCCTTGCGCACGAGGTCGGATGGCTCGCCTTCCGGCTCGACCGAGCCCGCTTGCATGCCCTCCGCCGCCCGGTAGAGGCGCTGGAGGAAGCGATGGATGCCCTCGATCCCGTCGTCTGACCAGTCGCCGCCCTCGGCCGGGTGGCCGACGTAGAGGATGTAGCAGCGCGCGGTGTCCGCCCCGTGACTCTCCACTAAGTCACGGGGTGAGACGACGTTGCCCTTCGACTTCGACATCTTCGCCCCGTCGCGGGTGACCATGCCCTGGGTGAACAGCGCGTCGAAGGGCTCCTGGGCCGACAGCAGGTCGAGGTCGGCAAGCGCCTTCACGAAGAAGCGCGCATACATCAGGTGCAGGATCGCGTGCTCGACGCCGCCGATGTACTGGTCGACGGCCATCCACTCGTCCACCACATCGCGGCCCCACGGCGCCTGGTCGTTCAGGGCGTCGGTGTAGCGCAGGAAGTACCAGGACGAGTCGACGAAGGTGTCCATCGTGTCGGTCTCACGCCTGGCGGGACCGCCGCACTTCGGGCAGGTGGTGTTCACCCAGTCCTCGGCGGCGGCGAGGGGCGACCTGCCCTTGGGGGCGTAGTCCTCGACATCGGGCAGCTCGACCGGCAGCTGATCGTCGGGCACGGCGACGATGCCATCGGTCGGGCAGTGCACCACCGGAATCGGGCAGCCCCAGTAGCGCTGGCGTGAGAGCAGCCAGTCGCGCAGTCGGTAGTTGACCGCAGGCTCCCCGCGGCCGTCCTCGCCGAGCCAGGCGATGATCTCCGCAAGCGCCTCGCGGTTGTCCTTCCCGTCGAAGCGCTGCGAGTTGACGAGCGGACCGTCGCCGGTGTAGGGCAGCTCATGACCCCCCTCCACCACGCGCCTGATCTCGAGGCCGTGCTTCTCGGCGAAGGCGAAGTCGCGCGTGTCGTGCGCGGGCACCGCCATCACGGCGCCGGTGCCGTACTCCATCAGCACGTAGTCGGCGACGAACATCGGGATCTGCTCGCCGTTGACGGGGTTTGCCACGGTCGCGCCGAGCGCCACACCCGTCTTCTCCTTGTCCTCGGCCCCGCGGTCCTCGGCGGACTCGGTCTGGCTGCGGCGCACGTACTCGGTCACCTCGGACGAGTCGCTCAGGCGAAGCACGTCGGGGTGCTCGGGCGCCATCACGAAGAACGTGGCGCCGAACAGCGTGTCGGGGCGGGTGGTGAACACCTCGTAGTCGGTGTCGAGGGCGTCGCAGTGGAAGGTGACCCTGGCTCCCTCGGAGCGCCCGATCCAGTTGCGCTGCATGGTCACCACGTGCTGGGGCCAGTCGATCGTGTCGAGGTCGTCGAGCAGACGGTCGGCGTAGTCGGTGATCTTGAAGAACCACTGCTCGAGGTCGCGCTTCTCCACCGCGGTGCCGCAGCGCTCGCAGCGGCCGTCGATCACCTGCTCGTTGGCGAGCACCGTCTGATCCTTCGGGCACCAGTTGACCGCTGCCTGGTCGCGGTAGGCGAGGCCGGCCTCGAACAGCCGGAGAAACAGCCACTGCGTCCAGCGGTAGTAGCTGGGCTCGTGCGTGCCGAACTCGCGCGACCAGTCGATCGAGATGCCCCAGCGGCGGAACTGGCGCTGGAACTCGGCGATCGACTCCTCGGTGGACTGGCGCGGATGCCGGCCGGTGCGGATCGCATGGTTCTCGGCGGGCAGGCCGAAGGCGTCGTAGCCCAATGGGTGCAGCACCCGGTGGCCGTTGCGGCGGCGAAAGTGCGCGATCGCGTCGCCGACGGAGTAGACCTTCAAGTGCCCGATGTGCGGCTCGCCCGAGGGGTAGGGCAGCATCTCGAGCACGTAGGACTTCGGGCGCCCGTCGTCGACGTTGGACACCTCCCAGGTGCGCTCGTCGGCCCATAGCTGCTGCCATCGGGGCTCGATCTCCTGTGGGTCGTAGCGCTCGCCGGGCACCCCGGCAGAGTACCGGCCCTACCCTGCCACGATGGCCTCACCAGGCGACTTTGCCCTGCACCGCGCCGTGTGGGAGCGCCCGCGTGTACTCAACCGTGCAGTCGAGCTCTTCTGGCTGGACCTCCTGGCACAATCACGCCCACGATGAGCTCCCAGAGGCCCAGCGCGTCGGAGCACGCCGCCCGCCAGGTGGAGCAGATCGTGACGGCCGCCCAGGCGGCCGCCGAGCAGATCGAGGCCGAGGCGGTCGAGGAGCGCAAGGAGCAGCGTGAGCAGGCCAGGCGGGATGCCGACCGTGTGATCCAGAAGGCCCGGGATCAGGCCGAGGCAGAGCTGAACGATTCGTGCAAGCAGGCCGAGATAATCAGTCAGGATGCCCGCCGCGAGGCCGAGCAGACCGTGGCCGAGGCGCGGAAGGAGTCCGAGCGCCTGCGCGAGCAGACCACCCGCGCCGTCGAGGGGCGCGTCGCCTCCGCCGAGCAGGCGGCCACCCAGGTGCTCTCCGAGGCCCAGGCGCTGTCAGGCGGCCTGCGCCAGCTCGGCCGGGCGCTCGAGGATCACGCCGAGAAGATCCTGCACGACGTCCAAGCTGCCCATAAGCGGATGCAGGCCGACCTGCGCGTGGAGTCGGGCGGAGGCGCGAGTCCCGCGCCCGTTCCGCGGTCACGTCCGGTCGAGGCGGCCGTCCCGGCGCGAAGGCGGCCCGGCTCGGACGGCGCCGCACGCGAGCCGCGCGCAGAGCGGGCCCCTCGCGACCGAACAAACCCCTTCGACGATATAGACATGCCGAGCTGGAGCCGGGACTAGCGTTTCGCCGCGGCAGTAGCGGTGCTCAGCGTGGCACCAGCCGGGTTGCCGTCGCCTTGAACGCCGCCACCACGTGGGCCCCCGGTGCGAGGCCGAGGCCGTCCGACGCGATCGCGGTGAGCTCTGCCACCAGCGGCTGCGATCCCATCATGCCCACCCGCACGCGGTTACCGATCATGGTCACCGACGTCACCGTGACGGCAAGGCGATTGCGCGCGGACCCGACGGGCTCGGGCCCTCCCGGCTCCACGGCGATCTCCCACGGGTGCACCGTGACCGCGACGGGCCCGACCGCGCTGTCGGTGCTGGCTACGGTGCCGCCGCCGTCGAGATCGACGGCGGTCAGCTCGCCGTCGGCACGCGCCGTTCCCGCGAGCACGACGCTTCCCGTGAGGTCGGC
>JBBPXW010000074.1:0-4477 GCA_038200525.1 Solirubrobacterales bacterium
CACCTCCCACCGCACGCCGTACTGGATCCCCGCGGCCTGGTAGATCGGCAACAAGAAGATCGGCACCCGAAACTTGTTGATCACGAAGTTCGGCACACCAGAAACCGAAGACGGACCCGCAAGCGTATCCATGAAGCCCGGCGCGGCGGGAGTGGGCGAGCCGTCGGTGCGACGGACGGTGCCGCCACCATTCGAGGGCCCGGTGGCGGGCTCGCTCGAAGTGCGCTTGCGCCGCGCGCCCAAACGCTTACGCTCAACTGGAGCCTTAAGCTCAACCTCAGGCTGTACTTGAGGCTTGGCCTTTGCCGGCTTTTGTGCTTTGGAATCAGGGTTGGACTCGTCTTGCACCGGTCCGAAGCCGTCTGCGCCGGTCGGAGGCTTCGCCGGGTTCGCCGGAGCAGTCGGAGGCGGCGTTGGAGCCGTCTGGGCGGGCACGGGTGCGGGCGCGGGAGCCGGCGTCGGCGCCGGGGCGGGCTCGGGCACGGTCTGGAAGCTGAGCGGCTCGCCGGGAACCAGCGTCCGCAGGTCCTGGAGCGTCGCGCCGGCGGGCGCATCGACGACGAAGTATTGAACCGTCCCGTCGCTCATCCGCACCGCGACGCTGCGCCTCTCGGCGGAGGCCGAAAAGGTCAGTGACGTGAACAGGGCCGCGGCCAGGACGGCGACGGCGAAGAAGGTGTGGATGGCTCGCTTCATAGGCGTGGGACGGGACTCCCCTTGTGCCTATCGGCCGCAGTCGATTCCCCTTGAGCTACGCGAGCGCGTGAGCGAGAACCTGCGCGCCGCGTCGTCGGCTGATCGTCCACGCGCCATCGCGGGTCTCAAGTGCGGGCGCCGGCCAGACGATTGCCCTGCATGGCCTTCGATCTTGATGCCGCCCTCGGGAACACGATGCGCATCGGCGCCTCCGACCTCCACATCAAGGTGCCGTCGGTGCCCAAGGTGCGCGTGGCCGGCCGGCTCATGGATCTTCCCGGCGCCGCGCCGATCACGATGGAGGAGGCCCAGGCCGTCCAGCGTCAGGTGATCGTCTCCGACTCAAAGCGCTCGGAGCTCGCCCGCAACGGGTCGACCGATGCCTCCTACTACAACGGCGAAGGCCGTTTCCGCGCCTCGGCATTTACCCAGCGCGGTACGCCGGCCTTCGTGTTCCGCGTGGGGCCCGCGGCGCCCGCGGCCGACACGCTCGGCCTGCCCGGGACGGTGCGTACATGGGCCGACTCCCTGCGTGGGCTCGTGGTGGTCACGGGACCGACGGGCTCTGGCAAGAGCACCACCTGCGCAGCGGTGATCAACCTGATCAACCAGCGGCGAGACTGCCACATCCTCACGATCGAGGACCCGATCGAGTTCCTCCACGGCGACGCTCGCGCGATGGTCAGCCAGCGCGAGATCGGACTCGACGCCCCCACCTACCACGTGGCCCTGCGCGCCGCCATGCGTCAGGACCCCGACGTGATCATGATCGGCGAGGTGCGCGACGAGGAGACGGCGATGACCGCGCTGCGCGCCGCCGAGACCGGCCACCTCGTCCTCTGCACGATGCACACCATCGACGCCGCTGAGACGGTGCAGCGGTTCGTGGACTACTTCGGCAACCAGCAGGGCGACCTCGCACGCCAGATGTTGGGGGCCACGCTCGTGGGCGTCTGCGCCCAGCGGCTCGTGCCCGCCGCCAACGGCGGCATGGCGCTCAACGCCGAGGTGCTGCTCAACACCTCGCGCATCCACAAGCTGATCACCGAGCAGGGCACGCTTGTGGAGATGACCAAGGCGATCGCCGAGGGTGACTACTACGGCATGCAGACCTTCGACCAGAGCCTGCTCTCCAAGGTCCGCGACGGCTCGGTCACCGCCAAGGACGCCCTCAGCTGCGCCAGCGAGCCCCACGACTTGAGCCTCGCACTGCAGCAGGAGCCCGAGCCCGCGCCGGCGATGCCCGCACCAGCCGTCTAGGGAGCCTCAGCGCAGCTCGTTGCGCAGGCGGCGGACCATCGTGTCGTCGTCCTTGGAAGGGCGCCGGATCTCCTCGCGCAGGCGGCCGAGCACCTCTTCGGTCCACGCGTGCGTGTGCAGGGTGAGGAAGCGCAGCGTGGCCACGCGGATATAGGCCTCGGTCTCCGACGAGCCCGGCGCAAGATCGCTCGCATTCGATCCGGCGTAGTGCGAACATGTGTTCGTATAGTGATCGTGTGCGTGCTCATCCCCCGATTTGCCCTGCTGGCGGCGCTTGGGGATCGGCGCGCACTGTTGTCCGAGCCCGTGGCGCTGGCCCCCGAGGCCGGTGCCGGGCAGTTCGTCGGCGAGGTCTCGGCGCCGGCCGAGGCGTTCGGGATCGTGGCCGGGATGCGCGTGGGCGAGGCGCTCTCGCGCTGTCCCGAGCTGCGGCTCGAGCCGCCCGACCCGGAGGGGGTGTGCGAGCTGTGGCATGTGGTGCTGGATCGAATCGAGTCAATTGGCGCGGCGCCGGAGTCCGAGCGCGCGGGTGCTGCCTTCTTCGCCGCCGACGGCCTCGAAGGCATCCATGGAGGCAATCTCGACGGCGTGCTGGCCGCGACCCGACGTGAGCTGGGGCCCAGCATGCGCATCGGAGTCGCCCAGAGCCGGTTTGCCGCACACTGTGCCGCGCTGCAGGCTCGCCCGCGGCGGCCACCGGTCGTGGTCGAGGCCGCCCAGACCGCGGGGTTCCTGGCGGCGTTGCCCGCAGCACTGCTGCGCTCTCGTCCGGAGCTTCAGGCACTGCCCGACGTGCTCGATCGCCTCGGCATCCGTACGCTCGGCGAGCTTGCGGCGCTGCCGTCGCGGGCGATCGCGGAGCGGTTCGGCCATCCCGGCCTGCTCGCGCTCGACCTCGCCAGCGGGCGCGACATACCTCTCTCACCCCGGCGCCCGCCAGAGCCGGTGTCCGAGCGGATCGATCTGCCCGATGCCGCGTCGGGCCAGCAGCTCGAGCGCGCCCTGGAGATGCTGATCGGCCGCGTGCTCGCCCGGCGTGAGCGGCGCGGTCGCTCGATCCGGGCGCTTGCGGTGTCGGCGCGGTTCGTGGCCGGCGGCACCTGGCGCCAGGCCGTGACCCTGCGCCAGGCGAGTGCCGATCCGTGCCGAATCGCTCTGGCGCTGGGTCAGCGGCTTGGCGATCTGCCTGCGCCGGCGGAGTCGCTCGCCCTGGAGGTCGAGGCCTTCGGGCCGCCGGCCCAGGATCAGGGCCGCATGTTCGACGATGGGGAGGCAGAGCGACGCGCCCGCCTCGGCGAGGCGGTGCGCCAGGCGCGTCACGCCGCCGGGCCCGCAGCTGCCATGCGGGTGCTCGACGTGGATCCAGACTCGCGGGTTCCCGAGCGCCGCGCGATGCTCGCCCCCTACAACGAGTCGGGCACGTGAGCGGCCCCGCCGCCAAGCGGCTGGGCGCTCCCACGGCGGTGACCGTGCGCACCGGCCAGGGCGGCATCCCGGCTGCGGTGAACGGCGCGGTGGTCGAGGCCGTGCGCGAGGAGTGGGTGGTCGAAGACCGCTGGTGGACCGCGCAGCCGGTACGGCGGCGTTACTTCGACCTGGTGCTCTCAGACGGCCGCGACATCTCGGTGTTCTGCGACATCGGTCGGAGGCGGTGGTTCTCTCAGCGAGCGTGAGGAGGAACGCTCAGTAGGCGGGGCGGAGGCCGGCGAGCATGGGGAAGTGGCGTACGTTGGTGGTGAGCAGCTCGGCGTCGAGCATGAGCGCGGTCGCGGCAATCAGATAGTCGGCGTCGTCGATCCCGCTGTGGGCGCGCCGGTGCTCGCGCGCCAGCGAGCCGGCCGTCCTCGTGATGTCTTCGTCCACGGGAACCCATGACAGTGCCGAGAAGAACCGCTCGAGGGCTTCGAGCTCGCCCTCACGCACGCCGGCGAGGAGCTCGAAGCGGACGACCTCGCTAGCCGCGACGGGCTCCTCCGCGCCGATCAACCGCCGCAGGAGATCGACCGAGGGCCGGGCGCCGCGCAGGTGGTCGATCGCGACGCTCGTGTCGACCAGCTTCACTCGAGACCGAGCCGGCGCAGGCGTTCGCTCAGGTCGCCGCGCAGGCCGTCAACGTAGTCGGCGCCCGTGAGCTGCCTGCCGCTCCACGAGCCGGCGCTGGCGTCAAGGGCCCCGAGCCGCTCGGCCCTGGTCTTCTCCCCGAAGGCGGTTCGGACGGCACGCCGGATCAGCTCGGAGCGCGACGCCCCGGTGGCCAGCGCCACGCGGTCGAGCAGCACCAGCTCGTCATCGCCGAGGTAGACCTGTGTCCTGCCCATGACACCACTATACACCACGTTGTGTCTGATGGGCTGGCAGTTTGCGGCCCGCGCTTGGGGGGGAGGCGTATGGAATCGCCTACGAGAACGACCCGAGCGGAATGCAGCGCCGCCGCGACAGGCGCCACCGTCAGAACGTCCAGCGCAGACGCAGACGCAGGCGCGGCGCCGTGCTTGCCGTCGTGGCCGCGCTCGCGCTGCTG
>JBBPXW010000075.1:0-7497 GCA_038200525.1 Solirubrobacterales bacterium
ACTGACGTCGCGCAATCAGCTCGGCGCGATCCGCGGCATCCTCGGCGATCTCAATCCCGACCTGATCGCCTCCAACGACGGTGGCTCCAACGCGGTGCTGGTGCGCCGCCCGGGCCGGATCGAGGCCGTCGAGCGTGTGCAGCTTGCAACTCGTCCCGAAAGCCGATCGCTGCTGCTCGCACGGGTGGCCGATCCGAACGGCCTCTCCCTCGCGGTCGCGTGCATGCACCTGTCGGTGGGCTCCACCGGGCAGGGGCCGGCCGAGCTGATCGGGGCCGCCAACCGCGCTGTGGCATTTGCGAAGGGAGCCCCGCTGCTGCTCGGCGGCGACCTCAACCTGCGTCCGGCCCGCGCACCGGAGCCCTTCGACGAGCTCTCGCGCCGGTGGGGGTTCGGGGCGCCGACCGAGCCTGACGGCATCGACCACCTGCTGGGGCGGGGCCTCGAGGTGACCCGCTCCCCACGATCGCTTGCCCCGGCCGCCCGCGAGCTCGCGGCCCCCGGCAATCGACTGCTCCGGCTGTCCGACCACACACCCGTCACGGGAGCCTTCGAGGTGCGATAGTGCCGCTTGTCACACCCACCTCGGAGGGAGAACTGATGGCCCAACAGCGGCGAAGCAGCCAGAAGAAGAGCTCGAGCTCGTCGGGAGGCACCAGGAAGCGGGCAGCAGGTTCCGCATCCCCGAGGAAGCCGGCCGCCGGGGCCAAGTCCCCCACCACTTCACGTTCCGCGGCGGCCAAGAAGGCCGCCGCCACCCGCAAGGCCAACCAGCAGAAGCGCTCGGCCGCGGCCAAGAAGGGTGCCGCCAAGCGCGCCGCCTCCTCGAAGCCCACTCCGCAGCGCACGGCGACCAAGGCTGCTGCCGACACGAGCGCGGCCTCAGCCAGCAGCGCGGCCGAGCTGCGCGAGGCGCTTGCCAAGAGCCTTGTGGACCCCCTCGGCCTGCTGCTGCTCACCCGCGAGCGGATCGAGGAGGCGGTCAACGACGCCGTCAGCCGGGGGCGCGTGACTGCCGACGATGCCCAGGACCTCGTGTCCGGCCTCGTCGAGCGTGGGCGCAAGCAGACGAGTGACGTGCTCGCAGACCTCGAGCAGTTCCTCGGGCGGGGCTTCGACCAGATCGAGGATGCCACCGACACGGCGCGCAAGCGTGGGACCACCGCGGCGAAGGTCGCCCGCACCCAGGTCGAGGAGGCCGGGGCGAAGGCACGCAAGGAAGCCGTCAAGCAGGCCGATCCGGTGCTCGCACAGGCCGACAAGGCGCGCCGCGCCGCCGGCCTCGGGCCCAGCTTCCCAGTCACGGGCTACGACGAGCTCACCGTCTCACAGGTCCAGACCCGTCTCGACGACCTGAGCCCCGCCGAGCTGCGCAAGGTCCGCGACTACGAGCGCCGCAACGCGAACCGCAAGACCGTGCTCGACGCCATCTCCACGAAGCTCGACTAGGAGCCGCTCTAACCTGCGGCGGGTGAGCACCCCTTCCACTGCGCCGCGCGTCCGCCCCCGCAAGGGCGAGGAGGTCGAGATCACGATCGACTCGCTCGCGCACGGCGGGGCAGGGATCGGGCGCGCCGAGGCGGGGTTCGTGGTGTTCGTCCGGGGCGTGGTGCCCGGCGACCGCATCCGCGCGCAGATCGTCAAGGCCAAGCGCTCGTTCGCCGAGGCGCGGCTGGTCGAGCTGCTGGAGCCGAGCCCGGACCGGATCGAGCCGGTGGAGGCACACCCCGGGGCTCCCTGGCAGGTGATGCCCTACGCGATGCAGCTGGCCGAGAAGCAGCGCCAGGTATCCGACGCGATGACCCGGCTCGGCGGCTTTGCGAAGCCGCCCGTGCTCGACATCCTGCCGGCCGTGCAGGAGCTGCACTACCGCAACAAGATGGAGTACTCCTTCGGTGACTCCTCCGACGGCTTGGTGCTCGGCTTCCACCGCGCCGGGCGGTGGGACGTGATCGACCCCGTGCAAGGCGACATCCTGGCTTCCGAGCGCGTCGACTTGATCCGTGCCGCCGTGCAGCAGTGGTTTCGCGATTCCGGCCTCTCGGCATACGACCGCGAGAGCCACGGAGGCTTCCTGCGAAACCTTGTGGTGCGTGAGGGGCGCCGAACCGGGCAGCTGCAGATCAGGCTCGTGACGAGCAAGGGCGAGTTCCCCCACGATGAGTTCGCCGCGGCAATGCCGGCCGAGTCGGTGCTGTGGACCCAGGCCGAGGGCGTGGCAGAGACCACGCGCGACGGCAAGACCAAGGTCTTAAAGGGCGACGCACTGCTGCGGGAGGAGCTGCAGATCGGGGGCGAGACGTTGCACTTCGGCATCTCCCCCGACGCGTTCTTCCAGACCAACACCGAGATGGCCGAGCGGCTCTACGCCGAGGCCACGGAGGCCGCCGGGCTCAGTGGCCGCGAGCGGGTGTTCGATCTCTACTGCGGCATCGGCACGATCGCGCTGGCGCTCGCGCTGAACGCGGCGAAGGTGGTGGGCGTCGAGAGCGTCGAGCGCGCGGTGGCAGATGCGATCGAGAACGCCCGCCGCAACGGCGTGGACAACGCCAGCTTCTACGCGGGCGACGTGCGCACCGCCATGCGGCCGCTGCTCGAGGAGGAGGGCTCGGCCGACGTGGTGGTCATCGATCCGCCCCGGGCGGGCCTCACGCAGAAGATCGTGCGGCGCGTGCTCGAGGTGGAGGCTGACAAGATCGTCTACGTGTCATGCAATCCGACCACGCTTGCACCCAACGCACGCCAGATGGTCGATGCCGGCTACGAGCTGAAGAGCGTGCGTCCGGTCGACATGTTCCCCCAGACGCCGCACATCGAGTGCGTCGCCCTGCTGACGCGCGTGGGCAGCTGAGCATCACGTCCGCCCGTTGGGTCGCCGCGCTGCTGGCGGTGATGGCCGGAGTTGGCTCGGGCGTGCCCGCCGCCTCGCGCGCGGCCACGCGCCCGCCGGTCGTGATGCTGGTCTTCGACGAGTTTCCCGTCGGGGATCTGATGTTGGGAAACGGCAAGATCGACGCCGACCGCTTTCCGGGCTTTGCGTCCCTGGCCAGTGGCTCCACGTGGTTTCGCAACGCGTCGACGGTCTACGACAGCACGGTGAAGGCGGCCCCGGCCATCCTCGACGGCCGGCTGCCGCGGGCCGGCACCTCGCCGAGCTACCGCTCGCATCCCCGCTCGATCTTCACCTTCATGGACCGGCTCGGCTACCGCATCCGCAGTCGTGAGGAGGCCACCACCGTGTGCCCGCCGCGGTTGTGCCCTCGCGTCAACCACTACGGCAATCCGCACTACAGCATCCTTCATCAGCGCCGCGAGCGGCTGGGCCGGACGATCGCCTCGCTGCGACGGTCCTCGCGGCCCACCTTCACCTTTCATCACTCCGTGCTTCCGCACGTGCCATGGGTCTACCTGCCCTCCGGGCGGGCGCGCACGGGCTACTCCCCGGGTACCCTCCCCGACTTCGCAAGCCCCAAGGGCTTCTCGAACGAGTTCCTCACCGCGTTCAACGAGCAGCGCCATCTGCTGCAGGTCGGATACGTCGACCGCGAGGTCGGCAAGCTGGTCCGTCGCCTGAAGCAGACGGGCCAGTGGAAGCGGGCTCTCGTGGTTGTCACCGCCGACCACGGGATCTCCTTCCAGCGGAGCTTCGCCTACAACGTCGCCGACCGACGCGCCGTGAACGAGCGCAACGTGGAGGACATCGCGCCGGTGCCGCTGTTCGTGAAGGGCCCCGGCCAGACACGGGGACGGATCGCCAATGCCTATGCCGAGACCACCGACATCCTGCCGACCGTGGCCCACCTGCTTGGCGCCCCGCTCGGCTTCGCCGTCGACGGCACCCAGGCGTACGGTGAGACAGTCCGCGATCGCGACGGGGTCACGATCCAGCGTCGCGACCTCAGCGGCAGCATCTATGTCGACGCGAAGGAGATCGAGGCCAGGCGCCGCTTGCAGACCAGGCGCCGGGCGGCCCTCTTCGGCAACGGGCCGTGGTCGCGGGTGTACCGGATCGGCCCCAATCGCGGCCTGCTCGGACGCTCGGTGGCGACCCTTCCGGGCGTCGGTGCAGGGGCGGTGCGGGCCACGTTCTCGGTGCCTCGCAGCCTCGCCGACGTGCGCCGGTCCGCCCAGGCAGTGCCCACCCTGGCAGCGGGTGCGATCACGGGGGGCGGCGCGCTGTCGGATCGCCCGCTGGCCCTCGCAGTCAACGGGCGAATCGCGGCGGTGGGGCGCAGCTTTCACTTCAAGGTGGAGCCGCAGGAGTACTTCGCGCTCAACCTGCCCGAGTCACGCCTGCGCGACGGGCGCAACTCGATGCAGCTCTACGAGGTGGTTGGCGCCAACACGCTGGTGCCGCTGGGCTCGAGGTAGGAGGGCGGGCAAGCCGCGAGGTCTAGTACGGCGGGAAGTCCGCGTACCACTCGCCGAGCGCGCGGAACGCGCTCCAGAACGCGCGCTTGGAGGACTCGTCGTCGAGCGACGCGTCGATGTCTGGGACGTAGAGCGCGTCGCAGCTCGCGGTGAGCTTCTGGATGGTGCCGGGGTCAGCGTCCACATGGGCTGCCAGCGGCACGCCGAGCCCGTTCACCTCGTCGAGCGCCTCCTCGCCCATCACGACGACGATCCGAGGTTGAACCACCGCCAGCTCGTCGAGCACGCGCGCGCGGCACTCGGGTGCCGACAGGTCGGTGTCGTGCACAGGGCACTTGACAAAGACAGTGCCGTACACGGCGAGCGGATCGATGCCCAGCCGCTTGAAGCTCTTCATCAGCGCAGAGCCCGCCCGCCCGTAGTAGGCCACGCCCTCCTCGATCTCCGACGGGCGCGGCGCGAACTTGAGCATGAACACGTCGGCCTGGGGGTGACCGGAGCCGAGCACGGGCATCAGGTTGCCCCGCGGGCAGTGCTCGCAGGTCTGTACCGCACGCGTGAGCTGATTCAGCTCGCGGATGGCTCGTTCCAGGTACTTCTCGCGGATCTCGTCGTCTGTGGCAGGCACCTGGACGGGATGATTGGACGGCCCGGCCGCGGTTCCTCTGCGCTGCATCAGTCCTTGCCGGGTTGGGCGGTTTCGCCCACCTCCGCGCGCGCCTGGCCGGCCCCCGGCCTGGCCGTTCGGCGGCGGGCCTGCTCGGGCGTGGCCTTGGTCTGGATGAACTTCAGCGCCTGGACGTAAAGCAGGCTCGTGCGCCTTCGGATGATGTCGGCATCGCGCAGCGACTCGAGGAACTCCTCGGCACCGTCGAAGTCGCGCATCCGGATCTTGACCGAGCCGAGGCCGGCGGCCACGTGGCTGTCCGATCCCGCGCCGGCCACGATCCGGTACTTGGCCGCGAACCGCTCGGCCTCCTCGTTGAAGGCCGAGAACGCCACACGCGGGTTGAACACCTCGATCGCATCGATGTCCTCGACCACCTTGAGCAGGTGCTCGTAGTCGGGCACCGAGTGCATGCGGTCGAACGGGTGGGGCACGTACACCAGGCCGCCCTGCGCCCGGATCGCAGCGATCGTCTCATCGAGCGTCATTCCCCGCGGGATCTTGTCCTCGATGAACAGGCCGATCACCTCGCCCTGGTCGGCGGTCTTGACCTCCTCGCCGATGATCACCTTGACCCCGTATCGCTCGGCCTTGTCGCGCGCCTCGTGGGCGCCCGAGACCTCGTTGTGGTCGGTCACCGCGATCGCACCGAGCCCGGCATCGCGGGCGGCCTTCAGCAGCTCGTCCGTCGGCGTGGCGCAGTCCGACGAGTGGTCGGTGTGCATGTGCAGATCCACCGATATCAGCTCGCGGTCATCGAGGCGCTTGCGCACCGCCGGAACGCCCTCGGCGCGGTGGCGCCGCCCCGCGAGGCCGCGATAGAGCCTCTCGAACCGCTCGGCCACGCCGCTCCACGCGAGGGCCGGGCGCGCCTCTCCGACCCGGCCGGCGAACTGTCCGAGCAGTTCGCGGTCACCGACCAGACGGTCGAGCTGGGCCGCGAGCGTGAGCGAGTCGCGCGGCTCGAACAGCAGCCCGCGCCGGCCATCGTCGAGAGACTCCTCGTACTGGGGCAGGCGCGACGCCACCGGCACCGCGCCCGCGCCGATCGCCCGCAGCAGCAGCTGCGGGGTCGGGGCGGTGCCGGTCGAGGCGGCCACGACGATGTCGGCCCGGGCCAGGTGCTCTGCCTCGGTGGCCTCGCCGGTGCCTACGAAGCGCACCCGCTCGCGCAGATGACGGGAGAGCGCCGGCGGCGCACTGGTGCCCGCAGGGTCGGGAAACCAGACGGTGGCGGCCCAGTCGTTTTCAAGGTCCATGCGCCGCAGCGCGCGCAGGAACACCCGCAGCGCGCCGCGCTCCTCGTGCACGGGGAAGAAGATCTCGGCGGTCGCGCCGGAGCGCCGCGGCTCGAGCAGGTCGGCGCCCGGCGCGATCACGTCGTACCCGCCGGGGAAGAAGCGCTCCACCAGCTCGCGCGTGGCCTCGAAGCTCGCCGTCCGCCCGTCGAGGCGGCCGAACAGCAGCTCCACCAGAGGGCGCGCCACCTGGGTGGAGACGAACCGCTCGGTGGGCGCGTGGAAGGTGCCGACGTTGAGCGCCCGCGAGTGGCGCAGCGCCGCGGACGCGGCACTCGGCGCGAACGGCTCGTGCACGTGCAGGATGTCGAGGGCGGCGTGGTCGAGCAGATCCTCGAGCGTGCGCGACACGTCCATGGGGAGCGACACCGAGCCGCCTCGGCGAAACGGCAGAGACTGCCCGACTGCGAGCACCTCGCCCTCGAAGAGCGCGTCACCATGGCCGTCGGCGAGGGCCTTGACCCGGCGGCGCCCGTCGCGCACGAGCTCGCGAGAGTCCGACGGGGCGATCGTGACCACGCGGTGGCCGCGCGCCCGCAGCTCCTGGGACAGGCGCTCGACGAAGTGGTTTACCTCCCGCTCCTGCTCCCAGGGGTAGGGCGTGACCTGCGCGATCGACAGGGAGTCAGGTGACACCCGCACAGCTTACGATGCGGACTGGCCCACTCTCGGACTGGCACGAGAACGCCGACGGGCGGCCCGGAGGCCGCCCGTCACGGTGCGGAGCGGGAGTGAGAGGTCAGCCGCTCTCTGTCACCTTCACCCTCGCCTTGCCGCCCGGCAGCTTGGGAGCGCCGCCGTACTCGGCGATGAACTTCTCGGTGGCATCCTGTGCGTCGTCGTCGGGCACCTGGACCGGCGGTGACTTCATCAGGTAGGAGCTCGGGCCCTCGAGCGGGCCGGCAAGCCCGTTGTTCAGGGCGAGCTTGCAGCAGCGCACGGCGTCGGTCACGATGCCTGCCGAGTTGGGGGAGTCCCAGACCCCGAGCTTCAGCTCGGCGTTCAGCGGAACGTCGCCGAAGGCCTGGCCCTCGAGCCGGATGTGGGCCCACTTGCGGTCGGTCAGCCATGGCACGTAGTCAGACGGCCCGACATGCACGTCGGTGGCTTCCATCTCGTGGTCGACGATGGAGGTGACCGCGTTGGTCTTGCTGATCTTCT
>JBBPXW010000076.1:0-10664 GCA_038200525.1 Solirubrobacterales bacterium
CATGCGCGAGGAGATCTTCGGGCCGGTGATCCCCGTGCTCGAGGTTCAGTCAGAGGACGAGGCGATCGCGCTCGCCAACGACTCCGAGTTCGGCCTCGGCGCCTCGGTGTGGACCCGCGATCGCGAGCGCGGCGAGCGCATCGCCCACCGGATCGAGGCCGGGATGGTGTGGATCAACGACCACATGTTCAGCCACGGCGCGTGCTCCTGTGCGTGGGGCGGCTTAAAGGACTCCGGCCTCGGGCGCTCCCACTCGAAGTTCGGCTTCTACGAGTGTGTGAGCATCAAGACCCTCACCTCCGACGCGGGCCTGATCCGCAATCTCTGGTGGCATCCCTACGACGAGGCGCTCGGCGGGTCTCTGCACGCCGCCGCGCAGCTGCTCTACGGCCGCGACCGTGACAAGCGCGGCGCTCTGCGCCGCGGCCTCGCGCCGCTGGCCACGGTTGGGGCGCGCGCCCTTCGCCGCTGAGCCGTCGGCGCAGCGCCTAGGCGGCGCGTGCGGCCGGCACGAGCCGCAGCCGGTCGGGCACGAACGGGATGACCGCGCGCTTGACGTACTCGGCCCCTCCGGCGACCACCGCCCTGCGCACCGGGACGGGGGGCAGTGCCAGGAAGCCGTACTCCTCGCGGATGCGGTCAGGCAGCAGCGCGATCGTGATGAAGTTGGCCGTCTGCAGCAGTGGCTGGGCGATCCAGGGGATCGGCGGCTCGAGCACGATCTCGCGGGCCCGTCTCTTGGCCCACGGGGTCACGAGCAGGGTGTCGCCCTCGAGCATCTCGCGGCGGTAGTCGTGGAGGTCGCCAAGCGTGTCGGGCATGTCGGTGCGCTTGAGCCCGAACAGCCCGCCAACCACCTTGTAGTCGTCCCAGTAGGCGGCCTCCTCGGCGCGCGACATGGCGCCGACGTACTTGCGGTAGACCACCACGCCGGAGTCGATCAGGGTGAAGAGCACCCACAGCAGCAGGTCTGGCTGGTCGGCGCGGTAGGGCGTGCCTGCCGGGAACCTGCCGACCGGGTCCTTGATCTTGCCGTTGACCCGTGTGTGCATGTCACGCACGTGGGCGGTCACGTGGTCGGCTTCCTCGCGGGTGCCGAAGCTGATCGTGCTCATCGCCTCCGCGGTGCGCGCGAGCCGGTCGTAGGGCTCGTCCATGGCCGTCGAGTGGGCGAGCAGCCCGGTCACCGCAAGTGGATGGGCCGCCTGCATGAGCAGCGCGCGCGGACCGCTCAAAGCGATCGCCCGCTCCTTGTGGACGCGGCGAATCATCGAGTCGTCGGTGAAGTAGCCGGCACTCATCTGGGAGGTGATACGGCGCGTAGACTGGCTCGGACCATGCCTGCTCAAGCGTACGCCGGAAAAGAGTGCGTCTGCCAGCTCCGAAAGGGGATCTGCGACCAGTCGTGCGTGCAGGGCATGCTCGAGACGCCCTTCTACATCGCGTGCCTCAAGCTCACCGGGCGGCGCTGCCTGGTGGTGGGCGGCGGCGACATCGGGCTCGACAAGATCGAGGGTCTGCTCGCGTGTGACGGCGAGGTCCACGTGGTGGCTCCGGAGGTGTGCGACGCGGTGCACGAGCTGGTCGAGGAGGGCTCGATCACTTGGCAGAGGCGGGCATACGAGGCCGGCGATCTCGAAGGCAGCTTCATGGTCATCGCGGCCACCAACGACTCCGAGGTGAACATCGGCGTGTACGAGGACGCCGAGCGCCGAGCGATGCTCGTGAACGTGGTCGACGTGCCGCCGTTGTGCAACTTCATCCTGCCCGCCATCGTGCGCACCGGCCCGCTGGCCATCGCGATCTCGACCGCCGGCGCGAGCCCCGCTCTCGCAAAGCGGATGAAGCGCCAGATAGCCGACGAGTACGGCGAGCCCTACGCGCGCCTGGCGGTCATGCTCAACGAGGTCCGCGGCTGGGCCAAGGGCACGCTGCCCACCTACCAGGATCGCAAGGTGTTCTTCGAGTCGATCGTCAACGGCGAGCCGGACCCGATCGACCTGCTGCGCGCGGGCGACGATGACGCCGTGCGCGACATCGTCGCAGCCGCCCAGCGCACTGCCGTGCCGGCGTAGCCACCCGCCATGGCGGAGCTCTCCCACCTCGACGACTCCGGCCGCGCCCGGATGGTGGACGTGGGCGCCAAGGCAGTGACCGACCGCCGCGCCGTCGCCGATGCGCGCGTCGAGATGGATCCCGCCACCGCCGCAAAGGTCGCCGCCGGCGACATGCCCAAGGGCGACGTGATCGCCACCGCCCGGATCGCCGGCATCCAGGCAGCCAAGCGCACCGCCGACCTGATCCCTCTCTGCCACCCGTTGCCGCTTTCGTTCGTGGACGTGGCGATCTCGGTTGATGCCGAGGCCGGCGTGGTGAGACTGACGGCCGAGGCGCGCACGAGTGGCCCGACCGGCGTGGAGATGGAGGCCATGACCGCCTGCTCGGTGGCCGCGCTGACGGTCTATGACATGGTCAAGGGCGTCGAGCGCGGCGTGCGCGTCGGGCCGGTGCAGCTGGTCGAGAAGACCGGCGGCAAGCAGGACTGGCGGCGGTGACCGTGACGCTCGCCGCGGTGCTGACCGTGTCGACCAGCCGTGCACAGACCGACGACGCCTCGGGCGACGAGCTCGAGACACGCTGTCGCGCAGCAGGACTCGACGTTGCGCGAGGACTGACCGCCGACGATCGCGATTCGATTGCCGCCGCCCTCCGCCGCTTCTGCGACGACGAGGGTGCCCGCTTCGTGTTCACCACCGGCGGCACCGGCTTGACCATCGACGACCTCACGCCGGAGGCCACGCGCGACGTGATCGACCGCGAGGCGCCGGGCTATGCCGAGGCCATCCGCGCCGAGGCGCTGCGCCACACCCCGATGGGCCTGCTCACGCGCGGCGTGTCGGGCATGCGTGGCCGCACGCTGATCATCAACTTCCCCGGCAACCCGAAGGCCATCGGCGAGTCGTGGCCGGTCGTGGAGCCCACCCTCAGGCACGCCGCGGAGACGCTGGAGCGGTAGCTGCCGGGTACCGTCCCGCGGATGGCCGAACCGGCGATCGCGCTGCAGGGAGTCGAGCGCCGCTACGGCGAACGGATCGCGTTGCGCAACGTCACCGTGGAGGTGGCCGAAGGGCAGACCCTTGCGGTACTCGGCGCAAACGGGGCGGGCAAGACCACTCTGCTGCGCGTGCTCGCCACGCTGTTGCGCCCGCATGGCGGCGCGGCCAGGGTGCTCGGCTCGCTCTTGCCCGAGGAGAGCTGGAAGGTACGCGGCCGTGTGGGCTACCTGGGCCACGATCCACTGCTCTACCGCGAGCTGAGCGGCCGACAGAACCTGCTTTACCACGCCCGCCTGCACGGCGTTCCGACCGAGGTCGTCGATCTCCAGCTCGAGGCCGTGGGCATGTTCCGCCGCGCCGACAGCCCCGTGCGCGAGCTCTCACGCGGCATGCTCCAGCGCCTCGCTGCCGCGCGGGCCACGCTGCACGACCCGGCCCTGCTCCTGCTCGACGAGGCGCGTGCCGGGCTCGACCCGGCCGCCGCCGACAAGCTCGAGCCACTGATCGGCCACGAGTCCGGGCGCACCCGGGTGCTGATCACCCACGACGTGGAGGGCGGCCTCGCCGAGTCGGACCTGGCGCTCGGCCTGCGGGGCGGCGACCAGGTGTTTGCCACGGCCAGCGCCGCGATCGACGGGGCCGAGGCGCGGCGGCTCTACACGTGAGCCACATGCCTCCCTCGATGCTTGGCGCGGCTCGCGCGATCCTGGCCAAGGACCTGGCTATCGAGTGGCGCACGAAGGAGTCCGTGCCGGCGATGGCGCTGTTCACCGTCACGGTCTACGTGCTCTTTCACTTCGGGCTCGATCGCGACTCGCTGGAGGGCGACCTGGCCTCGGGCGTGCTGTGGGTGACGCTGCTGCTGGCGGCCATCATCGGCGTCACCCGGCTGTTCGCCGCCGAGCGCGAGCAGGGCGGCATCGACGGCCTGCTGCTCGCGCCGGTGGACCGCACCTCGCTGTTCGTGGCCAAGGCAACCGGCATGTTCATCTACCTCGTCGCGCTCGAGATCGTGTCGGTCCCAGTGTTCGGCCTCCTGCTCCTCGGCCCGAACGTCTCCGACGCGTTCCCCGAGCTGCTGCTGATCCTGCTGCTCGCCGACATCGGGCTCGCCACGGTTGGCGCGCTGGTGTCGGCGCTGGCATCGGAGTCAAACGCGCGCGAGCTGATCGTGCCGCTGCTGCTGCTCCCGCTCCTCGTGCCGCTGCTGATCGCCTCGGCATCGGCCACCGCGCCGCTCATGCGCCAGGTCGCCGTGGCCGAGGATCTCGGGCGATGGGCGCTGCTCCTTGCCGGCTACGACCTGATGTTCCTGCTGATCGCGCTCGCGGTGTTCGACTTCCTGCTCGACGACTAGATGGTTGATTGCACGGGGCCGTATGTGCGGGGGCGGTCCAGACCGAGCTGGGCGGCGCGCGGCGCCGAAGCCGATGCTGATTGCATCGGCGAGGCGGTGGGTGGCGAACCAGCGCCGGCCTGGACTGTCATCCGCGCGTGCGTGCTCATGGAATCAACCATCTAGGCCGGCGATCTCCCATCGGTAGGCTCTACAGCGTGTATTCGAAGGGATTCAAGCCGCTGGCGGCGTCTGCTGTGGCTGTGACGTTGCTCGCCTTCGCGATGGTGTTCTTCTATGCGCCGCTCGAGACCGACCAGGGCTTCATCCAGAAGATCTTCTACCTGCACGTGCCGATGGCCATCGTGGCACTTGGCGGCTTCGTGGCCGGCGGGATCATGGCCATCCTGCACCTGCGCAGTGGCGACCGCTCGTGGGACATGCGCTCCTACGTGTGCATCCATCTGTCGATCATCCTCGGCACCGGCGTGCTGCTCACCGGCTCGATCTGGGCCCGCGCCTCCTGGGGCCACTGGTGGCTGTGGGACGAGCCGGTGCTCGTGTCGTTCCTCGTGGTGTTCCTCCTCTACTGCGTCTACTACCCGTTGCGCTTCTCGATCGAGGACCCGGAGCGCCAGGCGCGCTACTCCTCGGTGTTCGCGATCGCGGCAGGAGCGTTCGTGCCGATCAACTTTGCCGCCGTGCGCATGGCGCAGGCGTTCACCCACCCGCGCGTGCTCTCGGAGACCGGCGGCGCACTGCCCGGTGACATGCGGCTCACATTCGTGGTGTGCATAGTCGCAATGGCGCTCATATTCGTCACTCTGTGGAAGCTCGAGCTGACCGCCAAGCACGCGTCGATGCAGCTCAAGCGGCTGCGCACCCGGCTCGAGGCCACCGCCTCCACCTGACATGCCCGCGCTCCCCCTCGACGAGGCGGGCAAGTACGTAGCCGCGGCCTACGTGGTCTTCCTGCTCCTGATCCTGGTGTACGTGGCGATCATCGGGATGAAGGTGTCGCGAATCGAACGGGAGGTCGGCGAGCTGCTGGAGCTGACCGAGGAGGACGAATCGCCTCGGGCCCGGGAGGTCGGGCACAGCCCGACCGTTCAAGAGAGCCCGGAGGGCGAACAATCACCTCAACGGGCGGGGCTCGAAGCCCCGCCGAGGTGATCCGAAAGATGGAGCTCCTCGCACTCGGCGTCTCGCACCACACCGCGTCGCTCGCGCTGCGCGAGCGACTCGCCATGCCCGAGGGCCGCGCCGCGGGCGTGCTCGCCGAGCTGTGCAGCGGTCCCGCGGTGCACGAGGCCGTGGTCGTGTCCACCTGTAACCGCACCGAGCTGTACCTGGTCACGCCCGACGCCGTCGAGGCGGAGACGGCCGCGCTCGCCGTGCTCTCCCGCCAGGCCGAGATCCGCCCGACCGAGCTCACCGACTCGCTGTACGCGTTCCGGGAGCAGGAGGCGGTGCACCACCTGTTCTCGGTGGCCGCCGGCCTCGACTCGATGATCCTCGGCGAGGCCGAGATCCAGGGCCAGATCAAGCGCGCATACGAGCTCGCGCTGGTCGAGGGCGCGACGGGCCCGATCACCAACCGCCTGTTCCGCGACGCACTCGGCGCCGGCAAGCGCGTGCGGACAGAGACCGGCGTAGGGCGCTCGCAGGTGTCAGTGTCCTCGGTGGCCGTGAGGCTGGCTGCCGACATGCTCGGAGACCTCTCGGCCAAGCGCGTGCTGGTGATCGGCGCCGGCGACAACGGCGAGCGCACCGCGCGCGCCCTGCGCGCAAACGGCGTGGACACCGTGTTCGTGGCCAACCGCCGCTACGACCGCGCCATCGGACTGGCACAGCGTTTCGGCGGCTCCGCCGTACGCTTTGACGACCTTCCCTCCGAGCTTGCCCGCGCCGACATCGTGGTCAGCTCGACCTCCTCGCCCCATCAGATCGTCGATCGGGAAGATCTCGAGCTGACGATGGGCGAGCGCTCGTCGCAGCGGCCGCTCGTGATCATCGACATCGCAGTGCCACGCGACGTCGATCCGGCCGTTCGCGACATGCCCGGCATCGCGCTGTACGACATGGATGATCTACAGCGCGCGGCAGCCCGTGGACGCAGCGTGCGCGAGGCCGAATCCAACCGGGCTCGTGCGCTCGTCGAGGACGAGGCCAAGCGGTTCGACCGCTGGCTTGCGAGCCTCGACGTGGTGCCAACCATCGCCGCGCTGCGCGAGCGCGGCGAGCAGATCGTGCAGGCGGTGCTGGCTGAGAACGAGTCGCGGTGGGAGTCGACGTCCGTCGCGGATCGACAGCGGCTCACGCTGATGGCACGCGCTGTCGTGAGCCGCCTTCTGCACGAGCCGACCCTACGGCTGAAGCAGTCGGTGGCCGGCGACGATCCCGAGCAGTCGGACTCCTCCTACGTCCAGCTTCAGGCCTTGCGCGAGCTCTTCGGACTCGATCCCGCGCCCCAGGTGCTCGACGAGGAGCACGAGGGTGCCCAGATCACCCATCTCTCGTCGCACCGGCAGCACCGCAGCTAGGTGAGCGTCCGGCTCGGCAGTCGCGGCAGCGCGCTCGCGGTGGCCCAGGCCGAGCTGATTCGCGACCGCCTGGGAGCGCTCGGCGAGGAGGTCGAGATCGTGACCATCCGGACCTCGGGCGACGAGCGTGCGGGGGGCACCCCTGCACCGGTGACCGAGGACAAGGCCCGCTTTGTCAAGGAGATCGAGGAAGCGCTGCTCGACGGACGGATCGACCTGGCCGTGCACTCCGCCAAGGATGTGCCGGCGGTGCTGCCCGACGGCCTCGCGCTCGTCGGGGTGCCGGACCGAATCGACCCGCGCGACGCCGTGTGCGGCGGGCCGGCTTCGCTTGGAGACCTCCCCGAGGGCGCCGTCGTTGGCACCGCGAGCCTGCGCCGGCGCGCCCAGCTGCTCGCGCTGCGACCCGACCTGCAGGTTCGCGAGGTGCGCGGCAACTTGGACACCCGCCTGCGCCGGCTGGCCGGGGGCGACTACGACGCGCTGGTGCTTGCCACCGCCGGCCTGCAACGGCTGGGGCGCGATGCGGGCGCGGCCATCCCGACCGACGAGATGGTACCGTCGCCCGGCCAGGGGAGCCTGGCGCTCGAGGCGCGCGAGGAAGACGAGCGCATCGCGGAGCTCGCCGTGGACCTCACCGTTCGCGATGCCCTGATCGCACTGACCGCCGAGCGCGCGCTCGTGCTCGGCCTGAACGCGTCCTGCCACACGCCCGTCGGCGCGTTCGCTCGCCTCGACGGGGGGCGCCTGCGCCTCGATGGCTTCGCCGGGACGCCGGACGGCGCCGTCTGGGTGCGTGACACGCTCGACGAGGACCCGCTCGAGCCTGCGGCCCTCGGCTTGGCGGTGGCCGAGCGGATGTTGGGCGCGGGGGCTGCAGAGATCCTCGACACCGCCGCACAGATCGATCGCGCGGAGGGCTAGCTTCTTCACATGGCCGCAGGCATCGTCTACCTCGTCGGCGCCGGCCCGGGCGACCCCGGGCTGATGACGCGCCGATCGCTTGAGCTGATCGCCGCCGCCGACGCGATCCTGTACGACCGCCTGATCCCCGCCGACGCGCTCGAGCGTGCGCGTCCGGACGCGGAGCTGATCTACGTGGGCAAGGCCCCCGGCGACGTCGCGATGACCCAGGACGCAATCAACGCCAAGCTGATCGAGCTCGGCCTCGACGGCCGCAATGTCGTGCGCCTCAAGGGCGGCGACTCGTTCGTGTTCGGTCGGGGCGGCGAAGAGGCCGAGGAGCTGCGCGCCGCGGGCGTGGCCTTCGAGGTGGTGCCGGGAGTGACGTCGGGTGTGGCCGCCCCCGCGTACGCGGGCATCCCGGTGACCCACCGCGACCTGGCTTCCGCCGTCGCCTTCGTGACCGGTCACGAGGATCCCGAAAAACCCGAGACGTCCCTCGACTGGGAGGCGCTGGCACGCTTTCCCGGCACCCTGGTGCTCTACATGGGTGTCAAGAACCTGCCGACGATCGCCGCGCGGCTGCTCGCGGCCGGCCGTCCGGCCGGCGACCCCGCCGCCGTGGTGCAACACGGCACCCTGCCCACCCAGCGCACCGCGACGTCCACCCTTGCCGGCATCGCCGACGAGGTGGCGGCACAGGGCATCCGCGCGCCCGCGATCACGGTGATCGGCCCCGCAGCGGGCATGCGCGACACCCTGGCGTGGCTGGAGCGCCGGCCTCTGCACGGCCGCAGCGTGGCCGTCACGCGGGCGCGGGCGCAGTCGAGCGAGCTTGCCGCGCGGCTGCGCGACCTCGGTGCCGAGGTCGTGGAGACACCGGTGATTCGTATCGAGCCGCGCGCCGTGGCGCCCGAGGTGGCGAACATCGGGGACTACTCGCTGGTGTGCGTGACTAGCCCCAACGGCGCGCAGCTGCTGATGGACGGCCTGGCCGCCAACGGCCTAGATGCACGCGCCCTGCACGGCGCCACCGTTGCTGCGATCGGGCCGGGCACCGCCAAGGAGCTTGCCGCACGGGGGGTGGCGCCCGATGTGATCCCGCCCCGGTCGATCGCAGAGTCACTCGTCGAGGCGCTCGAGTCGATCCCCGTGGAGGGCAAGCGGGTGATGGTGGCGCGCGCCGCCGAGGCCCGCGACCTGCTGCCCGAAGCACTTGCCGAGCGGGGCGCGCGGGTGGACGTGGTCGCGCTCTACGACACCGTCGCCGAGCCGCTCTCGGATCCCCAGCGTGGCGCGCTCGACCGAGCCGACTACGTGACCTTCACCTCGTCCTCGACGGTCCGCTTCCTGATGGAGGCCGCGGACTCGTTTCCCGCCGGCGCGCGGCTGGTGTCGATCGGCCCGGTCACCAGTGCCACCGCGCGCGAGCACGGTCTCGAGGTGCATGTCGAGGCTGCCCGGCACGACATCGACGGCCTGGTCGATGCCCTCCTGGCCGATGCCACCGCACAGCCGTGATCGTCACGCTGCTCACCGACTATGGCCGTGAGGACGAGTTCGTCGGCGTCTGCCACGGCGTGATCGTGGGCATCGCACCCGAGGCGCGGGTGATCGACATCACCCATGGCATCCCGCGCTTCGACGTCCGCCGCGGAGCGCTCTCGCTGCGGGATGCGCTGCCGTTCATGCCCAAGGGCGTCCACGTGGCGGTAGTGGATCCCCAGGTGGGCACGCAGCGACGGGCCGTCGCGGTTCTCTGCAACGACGGGCGTGTGCTCGTCGGGCCCGACAACGGCCTCCTCTCCCTGGCCTGGGAGCTGAGCGGAGGCATCGACCTCGCGGTGGACATCACGCGCTCGCCGCACCGACTCGAGCCGGTGTCGGCCACCTTCCACGGCCGCGACCTGTTCGCTCCGGTGGCAGCACACCTGGCGGCGGGTGCCGAGGTCGCCGACGCCGGCACTCCGGTCGAAGCGGAGGCGCTCGTGCGGATCGAGCTGCCGACGCCCCAGCGCGACGGAGAGGAGCTGGTCGCTCACGTCCTCACGGTCGACGGCTACGGCAACGTCATCCTCGACGCGAGCCACGACGATCTGGCCGGTACCGACATGACCCTTGGAGGACACGTCGAGCTGAAGGCGCGAGACGGCACCCACGGGGCCACGTTCGTGACCACCTTCGCCGATGTGGAGGCCGGCAAGGCGATCCTCTATGAAGATGCGTCGCGGATGCTCGCCATCGCCGTCAACCGCGGCAGCGCCGCCGAGGAGCTCGACCTGGCGCCCGATACCGAGGTCCGGCTGCGCCCGCGGTGATCGGCTCGCCGCGCGTGCATCACCGGCTGATCGGCTCGACGAACGCCCACGCCCGTGCCCTGGCCACCGCCGGGGCCACGCATGGCACCGTGGTAACAGCCACCGAGCAGTCGGCCGGCCGGGGCCGCGCTCACCGACGCTGGGAGGCGCCCGCGGGATCGTCGGTGCTGATGTCTGTTGTCATCCGCGACCTCGGCGACGAAGCGGCGCTGCTCCCACTCACCGCAGCGGTCGCGCTGTGCGACGTGCTCGAGCCCTGGCTCGACGACGTCGCGATCAAGTGGCCGAACGACGTCTGGGTGGCAGGATGCAAGGTGGCCGGCATCCTGGTGGAGGGCAGGCCGCAGGAGGACTGGGCCGTGCTCGGCATGGGGGTCAACGTCCTCACGCCGGCGGAAGAGCTGCCCGAGCACGCCACGTCCGTCACGGCGGCGGGCGCAACGGCGGCGACGGTCGAGGAAACGCTCACGGCGCTCCTAAGCGCGCTCGAAGGCCGACTGGCCCAGCC
>JBBPXW010000077.1:0-6086 GCA_038200525.1 Solirubrobacterales bacterium
CCCTGATGCACACATAAGGAGTTGCAGTTCGATGTCTGAGCAGTCCTTCGCCGATCTCGGCGTATCCAACGCGGTCGTACGCGCGCTTTCGCAGCGCGGCTACGACGCACCCTTCGCAGTACAGCGGCTCGTGATCGAGGACATCCTCGAAGGTCGCGACGTGCTGGCCCAGTCCCCGACCGGCTCGGGCAAGACGCTGGCCTTCGGCGTGCCGATGGTCGACCTGATCGAGGCCGAGTCGCGCCGCCCCGCCGGCCTGATCCTCGCCCCGACCCGTGAGCTCGCCCTCCAGATCGTCGAGGCGCTGCAGCCCGTTGCCAACGCCCGCGCGCTCTCGGTTGCCGTCGTGCACGGCGGCGTCGGCCTGCAGAAGCAGGCCAAGCTCGCCGCGCGGGCCCACATCGTGGTGGCCACCCCCGGCCGCCTCGAGGACCTCCTCCAGCGCGGCGCCATCAGCCTCAAGCACGTGGAGATCCTCGTGCTCGACGAGGCCGACCGAATGCTCGACATGGGCTTCAAGCCCGCCGTCGACCGGATCGTGGCCAAGACCCCCGACGATCGCCAGACGCTGTTCTTCTCGGCCACTCTCCAGGGCGAGGTCGGACAGCAGGCCAAGGCCTTCACCCACGACGCCGCCAAGCACGTGCACGCCCCGGCGCCGGACAGCAAGATCGACGTCAAGCACCGCTTCGTGCACGTGGCCCACGAGGACAAGGTCGACACGCTCGTGCGTGAGCTGGGCGATGCCGATCGTGGCCGCACGCTCGTGTTCGTGCGCACCAAGCGCGGTGCCGATCGGCTCGTCAAGAAGCTCGACCAGTCGAGGGTCAACGCGGTCGCCATGCACGGCAACAAGTCGCAGGCCCAGCGCCAGAAGGCGCTTGCCGCCTTCGAGAAGGGTCGCATCGACACGCTGGTGGCCACCGACGTGGCCGCCCGCGGCATCGACGTGCCCGACGTCACGCACGTGATCAACTTCGATGCGCCCGAGGACCGCGACGCCTACACCCACCGGGTGGGGCGCACCGGTCGTGCCGGGCGCACCGGCAAGGGCGTCAGCTTCGTGCTCGCCGACCAGGTGCGAGACATGCGCAAGATCGCCGGCGACCTCGGCCTCGGCGGTCAGTTCGAGTCCGCCGACGGCACGCCGCTCGCGGTGTCCTCGGCTCCGCCCAAGTCACGCCCCCAGCGTGGCGGCGGTGGCGGCGGGGGCCGTCCCAACCGCACCGGCGCCAACGGCAACGGCGGTGGCGGTGGCGGTGGCGGTGGCCAGAGTCGCTCCAAGAGCTCGTCGCAGGGTTGGAGCTCCGACGGCAAGGGCCCCAGGCGCCGGGAGCGCCGCCGCTAGCCGCAGTCCGGAGGCCCATCCCGCGGGTAGGCTGCGGCTGATGGCCGATCGCACGCAGTCCGAGCCGCTCTGGACGCCGGACGAGGAGCGGATAGCGCGCTCCAACGTGACTGCGTACGCCCGCTGGCTGGCGCAGGAGCGCGACGTCGAGACCGATCGCTACCACGAGCTGTGGCAGTGGTCGGTGGACAACCTCGACGACTTCTGGAAGTCGATCTGGGACTACTACGGCGTCCGGGCCGATCAGCCCTACGACGAAGTGCTCGCCTCGCGCGCGATGCCCGGCGCGCAGTGGTTCACCGGTGCACGGCTCTCCTACGCCGAGCACGTGCTGCGCGGTCACGACGACGGCGAGATCGCGCTGCACCACGCGTCGGAGCTGCGCGAGCTCGACACGGTCACCTGGGGCGAGCTGCGCGCCGGCGTCGCCGCGCTCGCGGGCGGGCTGGGTGACCTCGGCGTCGGTCCCGGCGATCGCGTGGTGGCCTACATGCCGAACATCGCCGAGGCGATCACCGCGTTCCTGGCGTGCGCCTCGATCGGCGCCGTCTGGTCGAGCGCGTCCCCGGACTTCGGCGCGAAGTCGGTGGTCGACCGCTTCGCACAGATCGAGCCGAAGGTGCTGCTTGCCGTGGACGGCTACCGCTACAACGGCAGGGACTTCGACCGCATGGACACCGTCGCGAGCCTGCAGGAGCAGATTCCGACGCTCGAGCACACCGTGCTGCTCGGCTACCTGGACTCCGTGGCCGACCCGGCCCGACTGTCACGGGCGATCGGCTGGGACGAGCTGCTGGGCCGGGGCGAGGGGAGCGAGCTGCGGTTCGAGGCGCTGCCCTTCGAGCACCCGCTCTGGGTGCTCTACAGCTCCGGCACCACCGGCCTGCCCAAGGCGATCGTGCACAGCCAGGGCGGCATCCTGCTCGAGCACCTGAAGAAGATGAACCTCCATCTCGACGCCCAGGCGGGCGACCGCGTGTTCTGGTTCACGACCACCGGGTGGATGATGTGGAACTTCCTGGTCGGAGTGCTGCTCACGCCGGCCCAGATCGTGCT
The DNA here is from genome assembly GCA_038200525.1 of Solirubrobacterales bacterium. Taxonomy (GTDB): domain Bacteria; phylum Actinomycetota; class Thermoleophilia; order Solirubrobacterales; family Thermoleophilaceae; genus JAAYBF01. Next base: position 2,405 of record JBBPXW010000077.1, read on the forward strand.
CTACGACGGCAGTCCCGGCCACCCCGACCTCGGCGTGCTGTGGGACCTCGCAGAGCGCACGGGGACGACCACCTTCGGCACGTCGGCGGCGTTCATCTCCTCCTGCATGAAGGCGGGGATCGAGGCGGGTCGCGACCACGACCTGTCGGCCTTGAGGGCCGTCGGCTCCACGGGCTCGCCGCTCTCGCCCGAGGGCTTTCGCTGGATCTATGACCACGTGGGCGGAGACACTTGGCTGTTCTCGACATCCGGGGGCACCGACGTCTGCACCGCGTTCGTCGGCGGCGTGCCCGTGCTCCCGGTGCACGTCGGCGAGCTGCAGTGCCGGGCGCTCGGCTGCTCGGTCGAGGCGTGGGACGAGGACGGCCACGCCGTGGTCGGCGAGGTCGGCGAGCTGGTGCTCACAGAGCCGATGCCCTCGATGCCGATCGCGCTGTTGAACGACCCCGATGGCGAGCGGATGCGCGAGAGCTACTACGAGATGTTCCCCGGCGTCTGGCGCCACGGCGACTGGATCGAGATCACGCCCGCGGGCAGCGCCATCATCTACGGCCGCTCGGACTCGACCATCAACCGCGGCGGCGTCCGCATGGGCACGAGCGAGATCTATAGGGCCGTGCTCGACCTCGACGAGATCACCGACGCCCTCGTGGTGGACGTGCCGACCGCGGGGGAGGAGAACTGGATGCCGCTGTTCGTGGTGGTGCGCGATGGCGCCGAGCTCGACGACCACCTGACCAAGGCGATCGCCAAGCAGATCCGCGAGTACTGCTCTCCGCGACATGTGCCCAACGACGTGTACGCGGTTGACGAGGTGCCGCGCACGCTGTCGGGCAAGGTGCTGGAGGTGCCCGTCAAGAAGATCCTGTCGGGCACGCCGCCCGACCAGGCGGCCAGCCGCGACTCACTGCAGAATCCGGCCGCGCTCGACCGGTTCGTCGAGCTGGCACGGTCGCGCGGCTAGGCGGTGCTCGACCTCGCCACGTCGCTTGCGTGCGCCGCCGTGGCGTTCGGCGTGATGGGAGCGACCTGGGCGCTCAGCATCCCGCTGCGCGATGCATCGATTGCCGATGTCGCCTGGGGTCCGACGCTCGCCGTCATCGCCCTCGTGGCGTTGCTCGCGGGGGGCGGGGGAGGCCGCAGCGTGCTGTTGGCCGTGCTCGCCGTGCTGTGGGGAGCTCGCCTGGGCTGGCACATCGGCAGGCGCAACCTCGGCCACGGCGAGGACCGCCGCTATGCCGCCCTGCGCGAGCGCGACAGCGCCCGGTTCGCGGTACGCAGCCTGTGGTCGATCTTCGGCATCCAGGCAACGCTGGCCTGGGTGATCACGCTGCCCGTCCAGTCGGCCGCCGCGGACCCCACCCCCGCGGGCATCGGGGCAGTCGCGATCGTGGGAGCGGCAGTCGCCCTCGCGGCGCTCGCGCTCGAGGCGGTGGCAGACCACCAGCTCGCTCGTTTCAAGGCCGACCCGGCCAGTGCGGGTCAGGTGATGGACCGCGGGGTGTGGTCGTGGTCGCGGCACCCCAACTACTTTGGCGACGCCGCCTTCTGGTGGGGCATGTGGCTCGTCGCGCTCGAGGCCGGCTCGACCTGGTGGACGGTGGTCGGGCCGCTGGCGATCACGGTGATACTCACGCGCGTGACAGGCAAGCGGCTGCTCGAGTCAGACATCGGGGAGCGGCGCCCGGGCTATGCCGAGTACGTGGCGACCACCAGCTCATTCGTCCCGTGGCCGCCTGCGAGAGTGAGGTGATGCCCGCCGCCGACGTGACCATCACCGAGTACACCGACCCCGCGTGCCCTTTCGCGTTCTCCGCCGAGCCGTTTCGGCTGAGACTGAGCTGGCTCTATGGCGAGGCGATCGACTTCAAGTCGCGCATGGTCGTGCTCTCAGAGACGCCCGAGGACTTCGAGGAGAAGGGCATGACGCCGGAGAAAATCCAGAGCGGTGGAAAGAAGCTCGCGGAGAAGTACGGGATGCCGATCGACTCCGGGTCGCCCGTGCGGCTGCAGGCCACGCTGCCCGCCTGCCGCGCCGTCGTTGCCGCGCGAGTGCACGCGCCCGAGGCCGAGGCGCCGCTGCTGCGGAGCCTGCGCGTACGCAACTTCTCGGGCGAGCTCCTCGATTCGCCCGAGACGATCGCCGCAGCGGCGGCCGACGCCGGCGTATCCGAGTCAGACCTCGGTGAGTGGGCCGCCGACGAGCATGTCGAGACGCTGCTGCGCGAGGACATGCACGCCGCCCGCCATCCCGGCGAGGCCGCGCTGGCACTCGGCGACCGGTTGGCCAGCTGGGAGGGCGGCCGGCGCTACACCTGCCCCTCGTATGAGTTCGAGCGCACCTCCGACGGCACCCGGCACTCCGCCCCGGGCTTCCAGCCCTTCGCCGCCTACGACGTGGCGATGGCCAACCTGCTTCCCCACGGCGATCGCCGAGCCACGCCTGAGGACGTGTCCGAGGTGCTCGAGTGGGCGGGAATCCCGCTGGCCACCCGTGAGGTGGCCGAGATCTGCGAGATCGAAGACCGTGAGGCGCGTGAGCGGCTCAGTCGCGTGGCGAGCGAGCGCCCGGTCGGCGCCGACGGCTTCTGGACGGTGCACTAGCGGCTCAGGCCGCTGCCTGCTTCTCGAGCCGCTCCGCCAATCCCTTCATCCCGAGCCCGGCGGCCGCCTTGGCCCCGCCCGCATAGTCGACTGGGGCGTCGGGTGGCCGCTTCACGTCCGGCTCGCGCAGCGTCGCGATCTCCCGAAACGCGCGCAGCTCGTCGGCGACGCCAAGGAGCGTGCTTGGCGCATCGCCCCGCTCGGCCTCCTCGAGCGCGGCCTCCAGCGTGCCTGAGCGTTTCAGGATCTCGGCTGCCCGCTTCTGGCCGATGCCCTTGGCGCCCGGCAGGCCGTCGGACGGGTCGCCGCGCAGCGCGATGAAGTCGGGCACCTGCTCGGGCTCGATGCCGTAGCGGCGACGCACCTCCGCCGGGTCGATCCGCTCCGGGCCCTTCTTGCCGCGGCCTCCGAGGAGCGCGACGCGCACGCGCTCGGTCGCGCACTGGAACAGGTCGCGGTCGCCGGTGAGGATCACCGCCTCACCGCCCGCGGCGTCCTCTTCACGCGCGTAGGCGCCGAGGAAGTCGTCGGCCTCGAGTGCAGCGTCGTAGGCGCCGGCCCAGCCGAGTGCGTCGTAGAGCGCGGGTGCGCGCTCCCACTGCCACGCCAGGTCGGCGGGCATCGGCGGTCGGTGGGCGTGGTAAGGGGGATACAGCTCGGTCCTGTACGGCGCGGCGTCGGGCCCCATGCAGCAGATCGTGGCTCGGGCGGCCTCCTCGGTGGCCACCGCGAGGATGGTGTTGACCGACCCGAGCAGCGCGTTGACAGGCTTGCCGTCGGCGCCCGTGATCTTGTCGGGCAGCCCGAAGAAGGCCCTGTAGAGGAGGTAGGGAGCGTCGACCAAGAGGAGGGGACCCGACACGGCGCGGTCACGCTAGCACCGCAAGTTCACGCTCTGGGAGCCCAAACACCGGCCAAACGCTGCTACGGTCCCCCCCGTTAGGCCGAAATGTTCGGCAAAGAAGTGCAGGCGCTCGCAGTGGTAGCTCTCAGCATCCTCCGCGTACGCAGCACGAACACGAAAGACGTGGAGGAATTTCCACATGCCTACTGGCACCGTTAAGTGGTTCAGCGACGA
>JBBPXW010000078.1:0-5845 GCA_038200525.1 Solirubrobacterales bacterium
CAGCTCGCGCGGCGTGCCGCCCGAGAGCACGGCCAGCGCCCCCGTCGGCCCGACGCTCTGCACGCCGAGCAACATCAGGAAGAGATCGCGCTCGGCCTCGCCGGCGAAGCCGAACAGCTGCAAGACGACGTCGCGCACGATCAGGTGGGAGTGCAAGGCGACCTCGCGGCCGGCGGCGGGCACCGAGCGCAGGGTCTCGGCGGAGACGGACAGGCAGTAGCCCACACCCCCGGCGGTGTCGATCACGACCTCGCCCGCGCGGCGCACGAGCACCTCGCCGCTGACGTGCGCGATCACCGTGCACCTGCCACGGCCGCGTGCATCGGCGCGCCGTTGGCGTGGCAGATGCCCACCGCCAGGGCGTCGGCGGCGTGGTCGGGCTCGGGTGGCGCGGGCAGGCTCAGCAGGGTCCCGACCATACGCTGTACCTGGTCCTTGGCCGCGCGGCCCGAGCCGCAGACGGCCTGCTTGATCTGCTGGGGCGTGTAGGTGAAGCACGGGATGCCGGCCGTGCCCGCGGCGAGCAGCACCACGCCGCGCGCCTGGCCGACGGCGAGCGCGCTGGCCGCATTCTGGCCGAAGTACAGGGCCTCGATGGCGAGGGCGTCGGGCCGGTGCTCCTCGATCAGCGCGCACACATCGACGTGGATGCGGGCAAGCCGCAGCTCGAGCGGCGAGTCGGCCGCGGTGGCGATCACCCCACCGTCGAGCGCCGCCAGCACGCGCCCGCGGGTGAGCACCACGCCGTATCCGGTGTTCGCGGTGCCGGGATCGATGCCGAGGACGACCACCATCGCCGGGATTCTGGGCGGGAGGTCGGATGCCTCCTGGTGGCGTGTCGCCAGAGCATTTGTAGACCACCGCTACGCTACGTATCGTTCTTCTACCTGGAGGTGGTCGTGGATCGTAAGTGGTGGACGCTCATCGCTGTCCTGATCGGGGTGTTCATGCTCCTGCTGGACGTGACCATCGTCAACGTCGCGCTGCCAGACATCCAGCGCGACCTCGACTCATCCTTCAGCGACCTGCAGTGGGTGGTCAACGCCTACGCCCTCACTCTGGCCTCCACCCTGCTGGTGTCCGGCTCGGTGGCCGACGTCATCGGCCGTCGTCGCGTGTTCGTGGCCGGTCTCTTCGTGTTCACGATCGCCTCGCTCGGATGCGGATCGGTCGGAACGCCGCTGCACCTGAACCTCCTCCGCGGAGTCCAGGGCATCGGCGCCGGCATGATGTTCGCCACCTCGCTTGCTCTGATCGCGCAGGCCTTCCAGGGGCGTGAGCGCGGTATCGCCTTCGGCGCCTTCGGGGCAGTTACCGGCGCGTCGGTGGCCGTCGGCCCGGTGATCGGCGGCGTGCTCACCGACTCCTTTGGCTGGCAGGCCGTCTTCCTGGTGAACATCCCGGTGGGGATCTTCGCCGTGGCGCTGACGCTGGCCAAGGTCTCCGAGTCGCGGGACTCCAATCCCGCCGGAATCGACTTCCCGGGGGCGGTCACGCTCACGGGCTCGCTGTTCCTCCTGATCTTCGCGCTCGTGCGCGGCAACGACGCCGGCTGGGGAAGCACCCAGATCGTCGGATTCCTCGTGGGTGCGGCGGTGCTGCTGGCGGCGTTCGTCGTCCTCGAGACCCGCCGCGACAACCCGCTGTTCGATCTCTCGCTCATGCGCAAGCCGGCCTTTCTGGGAGCGTCGCTGGCGGCCTTCTGCCTGTCGGCCTCGATGTTCGCGATGTTCCTCTACCTGACGCTCTACATGCAGGGCGTGCTCGACTACAGCCCGCTCGAGACGGGCCTGCGATTTCTTCCCCTGTCGCTGCTCTCGTTCCTCGTCGGGCCGATCGCCGGGCAGCTGTCCGAGAAGGTGCCCGTACGCTGGCTCATGGGAGGCGGACTGCTCCTGGTCACCTTCGGCCTCCTGCTGATGCACGGCGTGACGCCCTCGGCCGATTGGACCACGCTGCTCGCCGGGTTCCTCGTCGCCGGCGTGGGCATCGGGCTCGTGAACCCGCCGCTGGCCTCCACCGCCATCGGGGTCGTCGAACAGCGCCGCAGCGGCATGGCCTCCGGTGTGAACACCACGTTCCGGCAGGTTGGGCTGGCCACCGGCATCGCGGGGCTCGGCGCGATCTTCCAGCACCGCGTCGGCTCCACGATCGCCGACGGCCTGGCGGGCACGCCCGCCAGCGGACGGGCCGACCAGTTCGCCGACGCCGTGTCCGCGGGCGCGACCGAGAAGGCCGCCGCGGCGGCCCCCGGGCCGATGCGTGGCCAGCTGATCGATCTCGGCCACCAGGCGTTCATCAACGGCATGAACACGCTCCTGCTGGTCACGGCCGGGGTCGCCATCGTCGGTGCGATCGGATCGGCCATCCTGGTGCGCCAGCGCGACTTCGTCGTGCACGGCGCGCCCGCGCCCCCGGAGGCTCAGGAGGTCGCCGCGTGAGCCAGACGACGACCGAGGGTGTAGACGAGCGCATCCGCCACGCCGCCGTGTCCGTGCTGCGCGAGCGCGGCTACGCGGCCCTGTCGATGGAAGGCGTGGCCGCCGACGCGGGCGTGGCTAAGACCACGGTCTACCGCCGATATCGCAACAAGGCCGACCTGGCAACGGCGGCGCTTGCAAACCACGCCGGGCCGGTCCCCGAGCCCGCGGACGACGTGGACGCACGCACGGCCGTGCTCGAGTTCCTCACCGCGTTCGCGACCCGCTTCGAGGCCATGGGCCTCGACGTGCTCGGCTCGATGCTCGCCGAGCCCGATCCCGAGCTGCTCGAGCTGCACCGCGAGCGGGTGGTCGAGCCACGCTCACGGGCCGCGGTCGCCCTCCTTGAGCGAGGCCAGGAGCGAGGCGAGGTCCGCGCCGACCTCGACGCCCGGCTGGCGCTCGAGATGATGGTCGGCTCGTTCTTCTCACGTCACATCGCGGGGCGCGAGATGGCACCGGCGAAGTGGGCCGAGGCGGTGGTCGAGACGTTGTGGCGAGGGCTCGAGCCGTAGGTGCCGAGGCTGTCGGGACGGATCTCGCAGCCCTCGACGTGTTGACTCCCCATATCGGCGTCAACACGTCGAGCGCGACCGAAACCGGCGACTTGCCGCCGTCCGCCCAGGTCGAGCGTGGCCGCAGCGGCCGACTCTACGCCGAAGCCGCCAGCCGCTCCATCACGGCGTCGTCGACGTCGAAGTTGCCGTGCACCGCCTGCACGTCGTCGTTCTCCTCGAGCGCGTCGATCAGTCGCATGAGCGTGCCGGCGTGGTCCTCTTCGACCTGGGTGCGAACGTTGGGGCGCATGTTCACGCCGGCCTCCTGCATCTGGACGCCGGCCTGCTCGAGCGCCTCGCGCACGGCGGTGAAGTCCGCGGGGTCGGTGACCACCTCGAACACGTCGCCGTCTTGGGCCACGTCCTCGGCGCCCGCGTCGATCGCTCCCATCAGGTCGTTCTCGGAGTAGAGCGACGCGTCCACGAGGATCTCGCCCTTCTTCTCGAACATGTAGTTGACCGAGCCGGGCTCGCCGAGGTTGCCGCCGAACTTGGAGAAGGTGTGGCGCACCTCGCTGCCGGTGCGGTTGCGGTTGTCGGTCAGGGAGTCGACCAGCAGGGCGACACCGCCGGGTCCGTAGCCCTCGTAGACGATCCGCTCGAACGCGTCGGCGTCCTGACCGGCACCTGTGCCCTTGTCGATCGCGCGCTCGATGTTGTCCTTTGGCATCGAAGCGTCCTTGGCCTTCTGGACCGCGAGGGAAAGCGATGGGTTGCCCTCGATCTCTCCCCCGCCCTCGCGCGCGGCGACGGTGATCGCGCGCGTCAGCTTGGTGAACAGCGCGCCCCGCTTGGCGTCAGCGGCGCCCTTCTTGTGCTTGATCGAGGACCATTTGGAGTGACCTGACATGACCCGGCCAGTCTAGGGGCGGTACTCAGTCGTCGCAGAGCACTCGGCTGAGCGTGGCCCTCACACCACGAACTTGCCGTCCTCGGACAGGGTCTCGCCGTCCACCACGATCGCACCGCCGTGGCGCAGGTCGCACACCATGTCCCAATGCACGGCGGAGTCGTTGACCCCACCCGACTCGGGGTAGCTCATGCCGATCGCCATGTGCACGGTGCCGCCGATCTTCTCGTCGAGCAGGATCTCCTTGGTGCCGCTTGCGATGCCGTAGTTGGTGCCGATTCCCAGCTCGCCGAGGCGTCGCGAGCCGTCGTCTGAGTCGAGCATCTCGATCAGGAAGTCCTCGCCCCGCTCGGCCGAGGCGTCCACGACCTTGCCGCCCTCGAAGCGGAAGCGCACGCCGGCGACCTCACGGCCGCCGTAGGCCGCGGGGAAGCTGAAGGAGACCTCGCCCTCGACGGAGTCCTCGACCGGGCCGGTGAAGAACTCGCCGTCGGGCATGTTGTGCAGCCCGGCGCACGGGATCCACGTGCGGTCCGCCACACCCAGCGTGATGTCGGTGCCAGGAGCGGTGATGTGCACCTCCTCCTTGCCGTGCATCCACTCGGCGAGGCGGTTGACCTCGTCGGACTGACGTTGCCAGGCAGTGAGCGGATCGCCGTCGTTGACCAGACACGCCTCGTAGTAGAAGTCCTCGTAGTCGCTCAAGGACATTCCCGCCTCGGCGGCGTAGGCGTGCGTGGGAAACAGCGTAAGCGCCCAGCGGTGCTCGCCGGTGGCGGCCCGCCGCATCGACGCGTCCATCAGCGGCTTGCGCGCCTGCTGCGAGCGCGACTGCTTGGCCGGGTCAGCCTGCGACAGCGCGCGTGCGTTGGCATCGGCCATCAGCACGATGCGAACCTCGGCCTCCTCGACTCCCCACATGGAAGTCGGCGACACCCAGTCGAGCTGCTCGTCGGAGGCCAGCGCGTAGAACGCCGCGGCGGCGCCTTCGGTCGACACGTTGAGCACCGGATGCCCGCCCGCGCGGAGCACCTCCTCGTAGACCGCCTGGATCAACGGCTCCGCCGTGGTGGTCGATTGAATGATGCAGCGGTCGCCCTTCTGCACCTTCGTCGAGTACTGAACGAGAATCTGGGCGAGCTTCTCGGCGCGCTGGTCTCTCACGTGCGTCCCCCTCCGTTTGAAGTCTCTTGCACCTGCGCGAGCAACCACTCGTGCAGACGCTTCTCACCGTCGAGCTCGGGGTGAAACGCCACCGCGAGTATCTGCCCCTGGCGCACGGCCACGGGATGGCCGTCCACCTCTGCGAGCACTTCGACCCCGTCTCCATGTTCCCCTACCCACGGTGCACGGATGAACACCGCATGGATGCTCTCGGCGAAGCCCGTGAGCTTGAGATCGGTCTCGAAGCTTCTTACCTGGCGGCCGAAGGCGTTGCGCTCGGTGGTCAGGTCGAGCAAGCCGAGGTGGTCGCGGTCGAGCATGATCAGGCCCGCGCACGTGCCAAGCGTGGGCGTGCCGGCGCCGATGACGTCGCGCAGCGGCTGGCCGAGCCCCTCGCGCTCGATGCCGAGCGTCATGGTGGTGGACTCTCCGCCGGGCACGATCAGCCCGTCCAGCCCTTCGAGGTGCTCCGGGGTCTTGACCAGGCGAGGCTCGGCGCCAAGCTCCGAGATCACGCGGGCGTGGGCGTGGAAGTCGCCCTGGAGGGCGAGAACGCCGATGGTCGCCACGCGCGGGTGAGCGGGAGGACCGGAGCCCGACCGGTGGTCGGGCGAGGACCGCACCGAGGTTCTCCTCTACCAGCCGCGCTGGGAGAGCATGCCGCCGGCCTCGTTGATCGCGTCCATGCCGATGCCGGTCATGGGCGCCCCGAGGTCGCGGGAGGCAGATGCGATGCGGGCGGGGTCCTCGAAGTGGGTGGTGGCCTCGACCACGGCGGCGGCTGTGCGCTCCGG
>JBBPXW010000079.1:0-7765 GCA_038200525.1 Solirubrobacterales bacterium
GAGGGCTCGGAGCCGCGGCTGCAGCTCGAGGTCGCGCTGCTGAAGGCCACCCAGCCGCAGGCCGATCAGACGGTGGCGGCGCTGATGCAGCGGATCGACAAGCTCGAGAGCGTCCTGGCCAACGGTCAGGGGGCGGCGGCGGTCGCACCTGCGCCCGCAGCAGAGATCGGGCCCGCGCCCGAGACCCACGAGGCGCCACTGGAGAGGGCGGTCCGCACAGCCACGGTGACCGCCGTCGCCGCGGCCGCCGTCGAGGCGGTCGGCGTCTCGGAGAGCGAGGTCGAGGTCGCGATCGCGCCCGAGGTGGTGCCCGCGCTCGACATCGCCGGCATCCGCAGCATGTGGCCCGCCGTTGCAGAGGCCGTGCGTGAGCAGAATGCGATGGTGGCTGCACTGGTTGCCGAGGCAGTGCCGTCCGCGCTCGACGACGACCGCCTGACCGTCTCGTTCCCGGCCGACGCCGGCTTTCACAAGAAGAAGGCCGAGGCCAATCGCGAGCTGGTGCTCGGCGCGCTGCGCAGCCTCACCGGCACCGCTCTGGCCGTCGCCTTCGAGCTGAGCGAGACCACCGACCAGCCCGCCACACTCACCCTTGGAGAGGAAGAGCTCCTCGAGCGGCTGAAGACGGACTTCGGCGCCGAGGAGGTCTTCGACGACCCCGAAGACGAGAACGGAGACGCCTGATGCCCCAGCCGCCCAACATGAACCAGATGATGAAGCAGGTCCAGCAGATGCAGACCGACATGGCCAAGGCCCAGGAGGAGCTCAAGCACGAGAGCGTCGAGGCGAGCGCCGGCGGCGGGATGGTCACGGTGAAGGTGAGTGGCGAGCTGGAGATCCTGTCCCTGGCCATCGACCCCTCGGCCGTCGATCCCGAGGACGTCGAGCTGCTCCAGGACATGGTCCAGGCGGCGGCCAACGAGGCACTGCGCTCGGCACAGGACCTCGCTGCCAAGAAGATGGGCGCCGCGACGGGCGGCCTCGGCGGGGCCGGCGGGCTCGGTGGCCTGGGCATCCCCGGCCTCTAGCGCCATGCAGGACTCCTCCTTCGCACCGCCGATCAACCGGCTGATCACCGAGCTGGCGCGATTCCCGGGCATCGGCCAGCGCACGGCGCAGCGCCTGGCGTTTCACATCCTGCGCACGCCCGACCAGGAGGCGCTCGCGCTCGCCGAAGCGATTCGCGAGGTCAAGGCGACCGTGGGGGAGTGCGAGGTCTGCTTCAACCTCGCAACCGAGGCGACCTGCCGCATCTGCCAGGACGACCGTCGCGACGGGCACGTCCTGTGTGTGGTCGAGGAGCCGAGCGACGTGATCCCGCTGGAGCGCACCAACGAGTTCTCCGGCCGCTACCACGTGCTCGGCGGCGCGCTGTCGCCGATCGACGGGATCGATCCGGAGGATCTCCACATCACCGAGCTGTTCGAGCGGGCGGCCGCCAACGGCGTGCGCGAGGTCGTGGTGGCCACCAACGCAACGACCACCGGTGAGGCCACGGCGCTCTACATCGCCGACGAGCTGCACCAGAAGTCGCCGCAGGTCACGGTGTCCCGGCTTGCCAGCGGTCTGCCGGTGGGCTCCGATCTCGAGTACGCCGACGAGATCACGCTCGGCCGCGCGCTGCGCAGCCGCCGCGAGCTCTAGCCGGAGGTGGCCTTTGCCACGAGGACCCGTGTGACGGCCTCGTCGAGCCGCCGCTGCGACACCTTCTTGCGCTGCACCGCCTGCAACACCGCATCGTAGGCGGCTTGCTGGTCGGCGGCGGGACCGGACAGGTACAGGAGGTCGGCGCCGGCGTTGAGGGAGTCGACCGCGGCGCTAGCCGGGGGTTCGAGTGCGGTCACGCCCGCATCGGTCAGGTCGCCCGACACCACCAGCCCCCGGAACCCGAGGCGTGTGCGCAGCAGCCCGGCCATCACCTCGCGCGACAGGGAGCCGGGGGTCACGAAGTCGTCGTAGACGTACAGCCCGTTGGAGATCTGGATCGCGGATGCGCCGGCGGCGATGGCGGCGCGGAAGGGGACGGCGTCCTTGGCCTCGAGCTCGCTGGCCGAGAGGCTCACGTTGGCCGGGCCCTCGTCGACGGGCTGAGAGGCAGAGCCCAGGCCCGGGAACGGGCCGGGAACGGCGAGCACGCCTGCGCCGCCGTAGGCGGTCACGGCCGCGCGGGCGAACCGTGCGACCACACGTGGGCTGGCGGAGACTGCGCGTTCGCCTACGGCCGGATTGTCGGGTGGCCCGACGTCCAGGCCGGGAGCGAGCACGCCGTCTATGCCTGATCGGCGGAGGCCACGCGCGTCCGCGAGGGTCGGAGGCGCGTCGGTGGCGCCGAGCTGGGCCGGCTCGGCTGCCACCACGAGCGGTGCGCTCGGCCCTCCTGGGCCCAGGGCCCGCGCGAGCCCGCCAACTCGGGCCGGGTTGCGCGCGAACACGGCGACCCCTCCCAGCGCCCGAGCGCGCAGTCGGCGGACCGCTGCTGCATCGGCACGGTCGGCGTCGACTCCCCAGAGAAAGACCTGCGCGACCTTCTCCTCGAGGGTCAGTCGCGACAGCGTGTCGGCCACCGCTCGCGCCTGCAGCGCCGCCGCCTCGGCAGGCGGGAGCACGCCGTTGCGGTAGGAGCCGGTTGCTTGACCGGGACCGGCCCGAGCTGGTGTCGGCACCCGTGGCATCGGGTCGACCGACCCGTCGCGCGTGGCCAGCACGACGGCGACCATGATGGCCACGGCGGCCACCACTGCAACGACGATCGCCGGTAGGCGAAACGGGGGATCTCGCAGGCGGTCAAACAGGGGCCGAACGCTAACCTGCCACGCCCGTGGCCGGTACCGACCCCCATACGGTCGTCATGAAGTTCGGCGGCACCTCTGTCGCCGACGCCACCCGCATCAAGCACGCAGCCTCACGCATCGCACAGGCGGCCGACGAGGGCTCCCGGGTCGTGGCCGTGCTCTCCGCGCGCGGGAAGACCACCGACGAGCTGGTGTCGATGGCCTACGAGGTCTCCGAGCGCCCGCACCCGCGCGAGATGGACATGCTCCTCTCCACGGGGGAGCGGATCTCCTGCGCGCTCGCGGCCATGGTGATCAACGACCTCGGTCACGAGGCGATCTCGCTCACCGGCTCTCAGGCGGGAATCGTGACCGACACCTCGCACACCAAGGCGCGCATCCTCGACGTGCGTGCCGATCGGATCAGCGCCGCGCTCGACGAGGACAAGGTCGTGCTCGTGGCCGGCTTCCAGGGGGTGTCCACGGACTCCGATGTGACCACGCTCGGTCGTGGGGGCTCGGACACCACGGCGGTCGCGCTCGCGGCCGCTCTCGGCGCCGACGTCTGCGAGATCTACACCGACGTGGCCGGCGTGTTCAGCGCCGATCCCCGGATCGTGCCCGACGCGCGCAAGCTCGACATCGTCTCCTTCGAGGAGATGCTCGAGATGGCGGCCTCGGGCGCCGGCGTGCTGCAGCTGCGCTCGGTCGAGTACGCGCGCAACCACGGCCTCCCCATTCACTGCCGGGCGAGCTTCGACGATGGACCCGGTACCTTCGTACAGCCCGAGGAACCCACTATGGAACGACCACTTGTCACCGCCGTCACCCACTCCACCGACGAGGCCCGGGTGACGCTCACCGCGCTCCCCGACCGCCCCGGCATCGCGGGGCGGGTGCTCACGGTCCTGGCCGAGGCCAACGTGAATGTCGACAGGATCATCCAGAACGAGCCCCAGTCCGAGGGTCAGCGCGCGGACATGTCATTCACGGTGCCGCGCGACGACCTGGCCGTCGCGCTCGAGGCGCTCGGAGTGCTGCGGGAAGAGCTCGGCAGCGGCGGTGTGGCAAGCGACGCAAACATGGGCAAGGTCTCGATCGTCGGCGCCGGCATGAAGAGCCATCCGGGCGTGGCCGCCAAGACCTTCAGCGTGCTCGGCGAGGCCGGCATCAACATCGAGATGATCTCCACCTCGCCCATCAAGATCTCGTGCGTGATCCGCGAGGAGCACGTCGAGCACGCGGTTCGTGAGCTGCACGCGGCCTTCGAGCTCGGCCAGGATGCCATCCGCCGCGAGGACGTGGCCGGCGATCACCGCCCCGTGGTGAGGTAGTCGTGCGCGTCGCTGTCGTGGGCGCCACCGGAGCAGTCGGATCTACGATCCTCGGCGTCATGCACGAGCGCGGCTTTTCCGCCGACGAGCTCGTGCCGTTGGCATCGGCGCGCTCGGCCGGGCGCACGATCGGCTGGGGCGACCGCACGCTCACGGTGCAGGAGCTCACCGACGAGTCGCTGCGGGGCTTTCACCTCGCCCTGTTCTCGGCCGGAGGCTCGATCAGCGAGGAGTGGGGCCCCAAGTTCGTCGAGGACGGCGCGGTGGTGGTGGACAACTCCTCCTACTGGCGCATGTTCGATCACGTGCCGCTCGTGGTGGCCGACGTGAACTCCGATGCGGTCGGCCGGCACGAGGGAATCATCGCCAACCCCAACTGCACCACGATGCAGGCGATGATGGCGCTCAAGCCGATCCGCGACGCCGTCGGCCTTCAGCGGGTGGTGCTTTCGAGCTATCAGGCCGTGTCGGGCACCGGCCAGAAGGCCGTGGAGGAGCTCCACGATCAGGCGCGCGCGGTGCTCGAGGCCAAGGAGATGCCGGCGGCCAAGGTCTATCCCCACCAGATCGCGTTCAACGTGATACCGCAGGTCGAGTCGTTCAAGAACGGTGACGACTACACCACCGAGGAACGAAAGGTGATGGCCGAGACGCGCAAGATCCTCGACGAGCCCGAGCTGCGGATCACCGCGACATGCGCGCGGGTGCCCGTCTACACAGGGCACTCCGAGGCGGTGAACGTCCAGACGCGCGATCCGCTCTCGCCCGAGCAGTGCCGCGACCTCCTCTTAAACGCTCCGGGCGTACAGGTGATCGACGATCCGGCCAGCGGGCTCTATCCGCTGGCCATCGATGCCGCGGGCCAGGATGACGTGCTGGTGGGACGCATCCGCCGCGACGAGTCGGCCGACAACTGCCTGAACCTCTGGGTGGTGGGCGACAACCTGCGAAAGGGCGCTGCCACCAATGCCGTACAGATCGCGGAGATCCTGATCGAGCGAAGTCTCCTCCGCCGCACCGGCTCCTAGACGCTGGGGACCGGAGGCACGGCCGCCGACAGCTCTGCCACCGATATCGGGCGCGGCCTGGCTACGTGGAAGCCCTGGGCATAGTCGACTCCGAGCTCACGCAGCAGGGCGAGGGTCTCCTCGTCCTCGACGAACTCGGCGATCGTCTCCTTGCCGAGGCCGCGGGCGATGTTCACGAGCGCGCGGACGAGCAGCTGGTTGGTCGCGCTGTTAGGCAGGTCTTCGATGAACTCGCCATCGATCTTCAGGTAGTCGAATGCGAAGTGCTTGAGATAGTGGAAAGAGGCAAAGCCCGCCCCGAAGTCATCGAGCGCGAACTCACATCCGAGGTCGTGCAGCGTGGCCGCGAAGGCCTTGGCGCCATCGAGGTTGACGATCGCCGCGGTCTCGGTCATCTCGAATACCAGGCCGGAGGCGTCGACGGCTCCGGCGCTCAGCTTCGACCGCACGAGGTCCGCCAGGCCGCTGTCGGTGACTGACCGGGCCGACACGTTGACCTCGAGCACGGCATCGACGCCGGAGCCCTGCAGCTCGGCGAGCATGTCGATCGCCCGGGTGATCACCCAGCGGTCGATCTGTTGGATCAGGTCGAACCGCTCGGCAACTGGAAGGAAGGCGGCCGGCGGAATCAGCTCGCCGTCGTCGCCGATCATGCGCAGGAGCAGCTCGTAGCGTGTGCGGGGGTCGTCCGTGAGACTCGCAATCCGCTGTCCGTGCAGCTCGAATCCGTCATCGGTCAGGGCCTCGCGGATGCGCACCACCCAGCCCATGCGGGCCGCCATCCCGGCGCCGCGCTCCTCCGGCCGGAACACAGCGCTGCGATCGCGCCCGGCCTCCTTGGCGTCGTACATGGCCATGTCCGCCTCGGCGAGCAGCTCGTCCGCCGATGGCCCCGGGTTGGCGCTGTCAAAGATCGAGATGCCGAAGCTCGCGGTCGCGCCCACCTGCCCACGCTCACCGGTGACCACAGCCCCGCTGCGGATCGTGCGGCGCAGGTCCTCGACCACCTTGATGGCCCTTGCTTCGTCGGCGCCGGGCAGCAGCAGCGCGAACTCGTCGCCGCCGAGGCGTGCCAGCACGTCTCCAGAGCGCAGCCGCTGATTGAGCAGGCGGCTCACGCGGGCGATCAGCTCGTCGCCGACCCGGTGGCCGAGGGAGTCGTTGATGTACTTGAAGTGATCGAGGTCGAGACAGACGACCGCGGCGGCGGACTCCGCGGCGAACACCCGTTCGAGCTCCTCCTCGAACCGCCGCCGGTTGAACAGCCCGGTGAGCGGATCGTGCTGGGCGAGGTACTCCAGGCGGCTCTCATAGCCCTTGCGCTCCGAGACATCCTGGACCTGAACGATCTGATGGGTCGGCTGGCCGTGCTCGTCGTTGACGACGGACGTGGACACCAACACCCAGACCACCTGACCCATCGAGTTCAGCACCCGTTGCTCTGTGTGCGCGGTGCCGTCCTCCTGGAGCGTCGCATCCGCCGGAGCTCCGTCGTCTGGGTGCCCAAGCTGGGCGAGGTCCATCTCGAGAAGCCGCTCGCGCGGGTATTCGAGGAGGCTGCAGAGCGCATCGTTTACGTCGAGCAGACGGCCACCGTCGGCGCCCATCAGTGCCATGCCGACGCCCGAGTCCTCGAACGCGCGCGCGAACCGCTGCTCCGCCGCCTGGCGGGCGCCCTCAGCGCGCTCGCGCTCTGAGAGGCGGCGGTCGCTGAGCGCGTGCGCGTAGCGCTCGCGGCGCCCAAGACCGAGCAGCAGCAGGGCCACGAGTCCGGTGAGCACGAGTCCGCCGAGGAGAATCGTGACCGGCAGTGCCATCGAGGCGGCAACCGGTGCCACGGCGCGCACCGTCCACGTTCGTCCCGCGACCCGGACCGGGACCGAGACGGCGTGGTCGAGCTTGCCTGCCGGGCCGTAGATACGCCGGCCGCCGTCGAAGATCTGAAGTGTCGTGCCGGGTCGACGCAGCTTGCGAACGGCGTCGCCGATCTGCCCGACCGCGAAGGTGCTCACGGCGAGCGCCTTCAGCGCGGCGCGTCGCTGGGTGACGGTGGCCGTCGGGGCGTCGCGGCGATAGATCGGCACGAAGAGCAGCAGGCCGCGCCGACCCGACTCGGGCAGGCTCACCGGCCGGGTGGCACGCGGTGCGCCACTGTCGCGTGCCGCACGCAACACCGGCCCGCGGACGGCATCGCTGGCCAGATCGAGGCCAACGGGCAGGCGCCGCCCGAAGCCCCGGAAGCGGCTGTAGCGGTAGGAGACGGGGTAGTACTCCGCACGCCTCGGCGCCCGGCGCAGGCCGCCCGGCGACTGCACGCGGAGGGGTGAGCTGCCCGGCGAGCGCTCGAATTCGCCCCGCAGGCTCGCGGGCACGCGGGTGACAAGCAGCGTGGAGCTGAACGGCGACCGCGGCAGGAGATCCCGTGCGAAGGAGTCGAACTGCGCCCCCGAGACCTGGTGCGAGGCATCGAAGAGGCCCTGGATCGAGTTCAGCGCCGTAAGGCTGAGGTCGAACCTGCTCATGAGGTCCGCGGCGGCGCGCTCGGCCTCGTCCTTGCGCTCGGTGTCGGCGCTGCGCTGCTCGTGGCGTGCCACGACCGCCGCAGTCACGATGGTCGCGAGCGCCAAGCCGA
>JBBPXW010000080.1:0-16691 GCA_038200525.1 Solirubrobacterales bacterium
ACGAATCCCCCCCAGAACAGTGCGAGCAGCGCACCGGTGAGCGTGCCCGAGATGGCGAAGCCCAACGCGAATGGAAGCAACAGGCTGAGGGCTACCCAGACGAGGAAGTGGCGGCTGATGAAGCGCATTCCGTCGTCCTCGAGCAGATCCGGGGCGTACTTCTTGCCGTCGGCGATGCCGTTCTGCTCCCATAGCCAGCCGACGTGTGCGTGCCAGAGACCGCGTATGCCGGTTCCGTGACCGACGTGTGGTGAGTGCGGGTCGCCCTCCTCGTCGGTGTGGGCGTGGTGCTTGCGGTGATCTGCCACCCACCCGATCACGGGGCCCTGCACGGCCATCGAGCCGAGGATTGCGAACAGGTACTTGAGCGGGCGGTGGGTCTCAAACGCCCGGTGTGTGAGCAGCCGGTGGTAGCCGATGGTGACGCCGAAGGCCGTAGCCAGGTAGATCCCGACCGCGATGACCAGATCCGTGGCGCCCACGAGGCTGTTCCATAGAAGGGGTATCGCCAAGAGCACCGCAAGGAAGGGCACGAGCACGGCGCCGATGTTGGCGTTTCGCTGGAGACGGGTCATGCAGTGCAGTGTGAAGCCAAGAAGCGGACTGCGTCTACGCGCAAAGGTCACGCCTTGGACGCCGATTCTTGTAGGTTTCCAACAAATGGCTTCTTCGTCGATCACCGCGCAGCCGTGGCGGGAACTGCCGCCAGAGGCCGCTGCGGCGCTTGCGCCGCAGCTTCCCGGGGTGGCCGATGAGATCATCGCCGCGATCAGCGAGGGCGTGCCGGAGTACGCGTTGCCGCTAGAAGGATCGTTCGGGCGAGGGCTGCGCACCGGCGTGCAGGAGGCCCTCAGCCGCTTTCTCGACCTCTTCGGCTCCGATGGCGCCGGCGGGCCCGACCCGCGGCGGGAGATCTACGTGCAGCTGGGCCGCGGGGAGCTGCGCGCCGGTCGGCCGCTCGAGGCCCTGCTGGCCGCCTACCGCCTGGGCGCACGCGTGGCCTGGCGGCGGCTCGCCCGCGCGGGGGAGGAAGCGGGGCTGAAGCCACAGGTCCTGTACCTGCTTGCCGAGGCCATCTTCGCCTACATCGACGAGATCTCCGCCGAGTCGGTGGACGGGTTCGCGATGGAACAGGCGGCCGCCGCGGGCGAGTCTCAGCGGCGCCGGCGACGGCTGGCGCGGCTGCTCGTGCAGGATCCGCCCGCCGACGTCGCATCGATCGAGGCTGCGGCGGCCCAGGCGGGCTGGCAGCTCCCCGAGGCCGTCGCCGCCGTGTACGTCGAGACCGCCGAGCCCGACACGCTCGTGCGCTGGCTCGGCCAGGACGCCATCGCCACGGCGCTCGAGCCGGGATCGTGTGCGCTGGTTCCCGATCCCGACGCGCCCGGCCGGCGCGCCCAGATCGGGCGCGCGCTGCGCGACGTTCCCGCCGCGCTTGGCCCGACAGGCCCATGGAACGCCGCCCCGCTGAGCACGGCGCGTGCGCGATCAGCGTTCGCTCTCGCCGAGGAGGGCGGCCTCGAAGTGCCGGCGGGCGAGCTCGTGATTGCCGACGACCACAGGCTCGCGCTCCTGCTGGCCTGCGACCGTCCGCTTGCGCGCGACCTCGCCGAGGCGCGGCTGGCGCCTCTGGCCTCGGAGACCGGCTCCTCGCGCGGGCGGCTGACCAGCACGCTCGCGGCGTGGCTCGATCATGACGGCCGCACCGAGCGCGTGGCGACGGCGCTCGACGTGCATCCCCAGACCGTTCGCTACCGGATGGGGCGACTGCGGGAGCTGTTCGGAGACGCGCTGGAGGACCCCACGGCGCGACTCGAGCTCGCCCTCGCGTTGCGCGCGGCGCGTGTACGCGATAACGTACGCCTGTAATGGCGACGGTGGCGACAAGCGCAGAATTGAACCTCGGACCGCGCGTCCGGGCGTTGCGCGATGCGATGGATCTGTCGCTGCGGGACCTGGCCGACCGCTGCGGTGTGTCCGCACCCATGCTGTCGCAGGTCGAGCGCGGCGAGACCAGCCCCACACTGGCCGTGGCCGCCCGGATCGCCGCCGGCCTCGAGCTGACGCTCTCTCAACTGCTGCGCCTCGACGAGGGCAGTGGGGTGGCCGTGGTCCGGGCCGACGAGCGGCTCAAGGGCGGGGCCGGGCGCACCGGCCACTCCTATGAGGTGGTCACGCCACCCGTCCCCGGCCAGCGCGCCGAGGTGGCCTTCCACACGCTTGTCCCGGCGGCCTCCACCGGAGGGGCGGGGGATCCCCCTCTGCACGAGGCCGGGAGCCGCGAGACCACCGTGGTCCTGGCCGGCTCGCTCACGCTCATCTGCGACGGGGTGGCCTACGACCTCGCCGAGGGCGACGCCGTGACCTTCGACGCCGATCTGCCCCATCACTTCGAGAATCCCCACGCCGATGACGCCCGCTTCCTCGCGGTCGTCGCCGCCGGACTCAGGAGGTCCTGAACTCACCATGCCGACAACGCTCTTCGACAAGATCTGGGACGCCCACGCCGTCTCCGATGGCCTGCTCTACATCGACCTGCACCTCGTGCACGAGGTCACCAGCCCGCAGGCGTTCGAGTCGCTGCGCCTGGCCGGGCGGCCGGTGCGCCGGCCCGACCGCACGATCGCAACGGCCGACCACAACGTCCCGACCGACGGCGCCACCACCGCGGAGCAGATCCGCGACGTGCTCAGCCGCAAGCAGGTCGAGGCGCTCGAGCACAACTGCGCGGAGTTCGGCGTTCCGGTCCACTCGATCGGCTCGAGGCTGCAGGGCATCGTCCACGTGATCGGGCCGGAGCTCGGCATCACCCAGCCGGGCATGACCATCGTGTGCGGCGACTCGCACACCGCCACCCACGGCGCGTTCGGCGCGCTGGCATTCGGCATCGGCACCAGCGAGGTGGAGCACGTGCTGGCCACCCAGACGCTCGTGCAGAAGCGGCCCAAGTCGATGCGGATCAACTTCGTCGGCGAGATGGGGCCGGGTGTCACCGCGAAGGACCTGATCCTGGCCACGATCGGCCAGATCGGCGTGTCCGGCGGCAACGGACACGTGATCGAATACGCCGGCCCGGTGATCGAGCGACTCTCCATGGAGGGCCGGATGACCATCTGCAACATGACCATCGAGGGTGGCGGTCGCGCAGGGATGATCGCGCCCGACGAGATCACGTTCGAGTACCTCGAGGGGCGCCCGGGCGCCCCTCAGGGCGAGGCATGGGACGAGGCCGTGGCCGGGTGGCGACAGCTGAAGTCAGACGACGGCGCCGAGTTCGACGCCGAGGTCACAGTGGACGTGGGCCAGATCTCGCCGATGATCACCTGGGGCACAACGCCCGGCCAGGTCGTCGGGGTCACCGGTGCCGTGCCCGAGCCCACCACCGACCAGGAGCGCCGTGCGCTCGCCTACATGGCACTTCAGCCCGGAACTCCGATGCAGCAGATTAGGCCCGACCGCGTCTTCATCGGGTCGTGCACCAACTCGCGTATCGGGGACCTGCGCGAGGCCGCCGGGGCCATCGGCGGCCGCAAGGTGGCCGACGGCGTGATCGCGATGGTGGTCCCGGGCAGCGCGCAGGTCAAGGAGGAGGCCGAGGCCGAGGGGCTCGACGAGGTCTTCCGCGCGGCGGGCTTCGACTGGCGCGGCGCGGGCTGCTCGATGTGCCTTGGCATGAATCCCGACGTCGCGGCGCCGGGCGAGCGCGTGGCGTCCACCTCGAACCGCAACTTCGAGGGTCGCCAGGGCAAGGGCGCGCGCTCGCATCTGATGAGCCCCCGGATGGCAGCCGCGGCCGCCATCGAAGGCCACTTCGTCGACATCCGTACCTGGAGCTAGGAGCCAACCGTGGAGCCATTCACCAGGGTCGAAGGCGGCGTCTCCGTTCTGATGCGCGACGACGTCGATACCGACCAGATCATCCCCGCCCGCTACATGAAGCGGGTCGAGCGCACCGGCTTCGGCGAGTACCTGTTCGCCGACATCAAGGAGACGCCCGGGTTCGACGTGCCGACCAACCCGGTCCTCGTGGCCGGGGTCAACTTCGGGTGCGGTTCCAGCCGGGAGCACGCCCCCTGGGCGCTCGAGGACTTCGGCTTTCGCGTGATCATCGCCAAGTCGTTCGCCGACATCTTCCGGGGCAACTCCCCGAAGATCGGCCTGCTGCCAGTGGTGCTTACGCCCGAGGACGTCGACTTCGTGGCCGAGCAGACCGAGGCCATCGTCGACCTGGAGAGCCAGGAGGTCCGCGCGGGCGGACGCACCTTCGCGTTCGAGTTCGACGCCGAGATCAAGCACCGGCTGCTCAACGGCCTCGATGACATCGCCCTGACGCTCGGCGAGGAGGACAAGATCTCCGTGTACGAACGTGACCTCGAGCGCACCGGTCCCGACACACTGCTGTTCGCCTGACGGGATCGCTGGTGAGCACCCGCGATTGGGACGGCGCCACCTACGACCGAATCTCGAGTCCCCAAGAGGCCTGGGCCGCGGGGGTGCTCGAGCGCTTGGCGCTGCGCGGCGACGAGACCGTGCTCGATGCCGGGTGCGGCAGTGGTCGGGTCACGCGGATGTTGCTCGCCCGCCTGCCGCGCGGCCACGTCGTCGGTGTCGATGCCGCACCGGGAATGATCGCCGAGGCGCGCCGCAACCTCGGCGACCGCGCCACGCTGATCACCGCCGATCTGGCCGAGATGCGCCTTGACCACCGCGTCGACGCCGCGTTCTCGAACGCCACCCTCCACTGGGTCGGCGATCACGACGCGCTGTTCGCTTCGCTCTTCGATGCGCTCAAGCCGGACGGGCCGCTCGTGGCCCAGTGCGGGGGAGAGGGCAATATCGAGGCGTTCCATTGCGTGGCCAGCGAGGTCGGACGGCGCGAGCCCTACCGGGAGTACCTCGGCGACTGGGCCGGCCCATGGAACTTCGCCGGACCGGACATCACACGCGAGCGCCTCGAGCGCGCCGGCTTCACCGACATCGAGACCTGGCTCGAGCCCTCACTGGTCGTTCCGCCCGAGCCGAAGACCTTCGTCGAGGTCGTGTGCCTGGGCCACCATCTCGATGCGCTTCCGAAGTCGCTGCGCGCCGGTTACGTCGACGACGTCCTCGCCGGCTGCGACGAGCCCCTCGAGCTCGACTACGTGCGGCTGAACATCTTGGCCCGCCGCGGCAAGAGATAGCGAAGGCCTCCGCAGCATCGGCGGACGCGCCGGCCGCCGTGACCGGACGATAGGTTGCCCGGTCATGGATCCGCGCATCGTCACGCTCCCCGGCGACGGCATCGGCCCCGAGATAATGGCGGCGGCCACCCGGGTACTCGACGCCGTCGGGCGCTTCGAGTACGACGAGCAGCTGATGGGGGGCGCCTCGATCGACGCCAACGGCACCGCCCTCACCGATGAGGTGCTGGTGTCCTGCAAGCGCGCCGACGCCGTGCTGCTCGCCGCCGTGGGCGGACCCAAGTGGGACACCACCGACCCGGCCAAGCCGCGCCCGGAGCAGGGTCTGCTCGGACTGCGCAAGGGGCTCGGGCTCTACGCCAACCTCCGTCCGGTGCGCCCAAGCCCCGCGCTGCTCGACGCCAGCCCGCTGAAGTCAGATCGCATCGCGGGCACCGACCTGCTGGTGGTGCGTGAGCTCACCGGCGGCATCTACTTCGGCGACTCCGGCCGCGACGGCGACACCGCGCACGACGACTGCGCCTACAGCGTCGGCGAGATCGAGCGGATCGCGCGGATCGCGTTCGAGTCGGCCCGGACGAAGGTCACGAGCGTCGACAAGGCAAACGTGCTCGAGACCTCGCGGCTATGGCGCGAGGTGGTCACGCGCGTGCACGAGGACGAGTTTGCGGAGGTGCCGCTTCACCATCTGCTCGTGGACAACGCCGCGATGCAGTTGGTGTCACAGCCCTCCTCCTTCGACGTGATCGTGACCGAGAACCTGTTCGGAGACATCCTCAGCGACGAGGCGGCGATGCTCACGGGGTCGCTGGGCATGCTGCCGAGCGCCAGCATCGGTGGCGCGGGCCCAGGGCTGTTCGAGCCCGTACACGGGTCGGCGCCCGACATCGCGGGCACGGGCAAGGCGAACCCGCTGGCGATGTTCCTCTCGGCCGCGCTCATGCTGCGCCACGGACTTGGATCGGAGGACGCCGCCCTTGCCGTAGAATCGGCCGTCGATCAGGCCCTGGAGGATGGCGTGCGCACCGCCGACCTCGGGGGGTCGCACACCACCGAGGAGGCCACCGAGGTCGTCCTCTCGCACCTCTGGGAAAGGAGGGTTGAGACATGAGCACCGCTGACTTCATCTGGCACAACGGGGAGTTCGTCGCCTGGGAGGACGCGAAGGTACACGTGCTCACCCACGCCCTCCACTACGGCACCGGAGTCTTCGAGGGCATTCGCGCGTACGACACCGAGCGCGGCCCGGCGATCTTTCGCCACCACGACCACCTGCGCAGGCTCGAGGAGTCGGCCAAGCTCTACTACATGGACCTCCCGTTCACGCGGGAGCAGATCCGGGAGGCCACGCACGAGCTGATCGTGCGCAACGGCTTGCGCACCTGTTACATCCGGCCGCTCGTCTACCGCGGCCACGGGCCGATGGGGCTCGATCCCGAGGCCAACCCGGTCGAGATGAGCGTTGCCGTGTGGGAGTGGGGCGCCTATCTTGGCGAGGAGGGCAAGCGCAACGGCATCCGGGCGAAGGTGTCCTCGTGGCGCCGGATCAGCCCTGACTCGCTGATGCCGCAATCCAAGGCAAGCGGGCAGTACCTGAACTCCGTGCTCGCAAAGATCGAGTCCAAGCGCGGCGGCTACGACGAGGCCATCCTGCTCGACGACCACGGGCACGTCTGCGAAGGGTCCGGCGAGAACGTGTTCGTCGTCAAGGACGGCCAGATCTTCACCCCGCCCCAGAGCGCGAGCATCCTCGACGGCATCAGCCGCAAGTCGATCATCCAGATCGCGCGTGACCACGGCCACGAGGTGATCGAGCGCGACCTCGCCCGCTCCGAGCTCACGCTCGCCGATGAGGTGTTCCTCGTGGGCACGGCAGCAGAGCTCGTGCCGGTGCGTGAGATCGACGACATCGAGATCGGCGCCCCCGGCCAGATCACGCGCGAGCTTCAGTCGGCCTACGAGGACGTGCTGCATGGCCGCGACGAGCGCTATGCGGAGTGGCTCGACGTGGTCCCGGTACCATCGCAGGCATGAGAATGCGGACAGATGTCGTGCGGCGCTCGCCGGATCATCGATCCGGCCGCGCTCCTACGCGCCGCCGAATTACGGACGCGCCGCCGCGCTAGCGGTGGTGTCCTCACGCCCGTAGCTCACCCGCAGCGCCGCAGAAAGGCGTCTCACACCATGTCCGAGCAGGTCCTCCTCTACGACACGACTCTCCGCGATGGGATGCAGGGCGAGGGAATGTCCCTCTCCGCAGACGAGAAGGTGCGCGTGGCCCACGCGCTCGACTCACTTGGCATCCACTTCATCGAAGCCGGGTTTCCGGGCTCCAACCCGAAGGAGGCCGAGCTGTTCGGCCTGCTGGCCGCAGAGCGCTTCGAGCACGCAGAGGTCGCCGCATTCGGGATGACGCGGCGACGCGACGTCCGCGCCGACGAGGACGAGGGCCTGCGCGTGCTGGCCGACTGCTTCGCGCCCGTGTGCACGGTGGTTGGCAAGACTTGGTCGCTGCACCTGGAGAAGGTCACACGAGTGGATCCGGAGGAGAACCTGCGGATGATCGCCGACTCGGTGGGGTTCCTGCGAGCTCAGGGCAAGCGGGTGATCTACGACGCCGAGCACTTCTTCGACGCCTATGCAGACGATGCCGACTACAGCCTCCGGTGCCTCCGGGCGGCCGCTGAGGCGGGTGCCGAGAACCTGACGTTGTGTGACACCAACGGCGCGACGCTGCCCGCGGCACTGAGCGCCGCGGTCGGCCACGTGGTGCGCGACCTCGGCGACCACATCCAGGTGGGCATCCACACCCACGACGACGCCGGGTGCGGGGTTGCCAACACGCTCGCGGCGGTCGAGCAGGGCGCCCGGCTCGTGCAGGGCACCATGAACGGCTACGGCGAGCGCTGTGGCAACGCCAACCTGATCACCATCCTCGCCAACCTCCAGCTCAAGCTCGGATTCGACTGCGTGGAGCCGGCGCTGCTCGAGCACCTGACCGAGACCGCGCACCTCGTCGACGAGCTGTGCAACGTGGCCCCCAACGCCAACCAGCCCTACGTCGGCGGCAACGCGTTCGCCCACAAGGGCGGCATGCACGTGGCGGGCGTCAACCGCGACGCGCGGACGTTCGAGCACATCGAGCCGGCCCGGGTCGGGGCCGACCGCCGCCTGCTGATCTCCGAGCTGTCGGGCCGGGGGACCGTACAGGCCCGCGCGGAGCACACAGGGGTGCAGCTCGACGCCGGCGGGGCCGCCCGCGTGGCCGACCGCGTCAAGGAGCTCGAGAGCCGCGGCTACCACCTCGAGGCCGCCGACGGCAGCTTCGACCTGCTGATCCGCCGCGAGTCGGGCGACTACGAGCCCCTCTTCACGCTCGAGTCGTGGCGGGTGATCGTGGAGAGTCGCCAGAGCCAAGAGCCCGAGGAGCAGAGCCTGACCGGTGGCCCGGCGAGCACCGCACCGACCCTTTCGACCGAGGCCACCATCAAGATCTGGGTGGGCGATCAGCGCTACGTGCGCACGGCCGAGGGAAACGGCCCCGTGCATGCGCTCGACAAGGCGCTGCGCGATGCGATCGGCGAGACCTATCCGCATCTGCGTGACATCGAGCTCGTGAACTTCAAGGTGCGCATCCTCGACGAGACCAAGGGCACCGGGGCGATCACGCGAGTGTTGCTCGACGCAAGCGACGGTCGCGAGAGCTGGGGCGCGATCGGGGTGTCCGAGAACGTGATCGAGGCCAGCTGGAACGCGCTCGTCGACTCCCTGGAAGCGGGAATGCTGCGATGAGCGACGCTCCGATCCCGGTCGCCCGGCCCCAGATCGGCGAACGGGAGGAGCAGCTCGTGCTCGAGACGCTGCGCTCACGGCACCTCTCGCTCGGCCCGCGCCTTTCACAGTTCGAGGGAGCGCTCGGGGAGTTCCTCGGGACCGATCACGTGTCCGCCGTGTCGAGTGGCACGGCCGCGCTGCATCTGGCCCTTCGGGGGCAGGGCCTCACCGCAGGCGACGAGGTGGTCACGTCGCCGTTCAGCTTCGTGGCCTCGTCCAACTCCGTCATCTACGAGAACGCCACGCCGGTGTTCTGTGACATCGATCCGGTCACGCTGAACATCGCGCCCGATGCGGCCGCGGCGGTGGTCACCGACCGCACGACCGGCCTGCTGCCCGTGCACATCTTCGGGTATCCCGCCGACATGCCCGGCTTCGAGCGGCTGGCCGCCGAGGGCGGGCTGTGGATCGTCGAGGACGCCTGCGAGGCGCTCGGCGCGGTCCATTCCGATGGCGTGTGCGTGGGCGCACGGTCGAGCCCCGCGACGTTCGGCTTCTACCCGAACAAGCAGCTGGCGACGGGGGAGGGGGGAGCGCTCACGAGTCCCGACGCCGCCTTCAAGGCGAAGGTGGACAGCGAGCGCAACCAGGGTCGTGCGCCCGACATGGGCTGGCTCGACCACGATCGCCTCGGCTACAACTACCGCCTATCGGACATCGCGTGCGCGCTCGGGATCGCGCAGCTGGAGCGGCTCGAGGGGATGCTGGCGGCACGCGCGCGGATCGCCGCGCTCTACTCGGAGTCGCTGGGAGCGGTCGAAGGGCTCGGACTGCCCTGCCCGGACGCCGACGGCGATCGCCGCAGCTGGTTCGTCTACGTGGTGCAGCTGCCCGACGGCGTATCGCGCGACGGGACCATCCGCGCGCTGCGTGAGCACGGCATCGACTCGAAGCCCTACCTGCCGGCGATCCACCTGATGAGCTTCTACCGCGACCGATTCGGTCACCGCGAAGGCGAGTTCCCGGTGTGCGAGGCGATCGCAAGCCAGTCGATGGCGCTGCCCTTCTTCCCGGAGCTGACGGACGGTCAGGTCGAGCGCGTCTGCACCGCGCTAGAACAGGTGCTTCACTAGCGACACCCCACCCGGCAGGGCCCCGGCCGCGGGCGTGTAGGCCACTTCCTCGAAGCCGGCGTCGAGGTACAGCGAGCGGGCAGCTCGGTTCTCCTGCCCGGTGTCGAGCGCCAGTGTGCGAAGGCCGCCCGCGCGCGCCGTCGCCTCGGCCTCGTCGAGCAGCGCCCGTGCAACACCGCGGCGCCGGTACCTCTCGTCGGTTGCGAGCGAGTCGATGTAGAGCGCCGTGCCTGGCGGCTCGGGCGCCATCCGGCCGCTGGAGCGGTACATCCACAGTGTCGAGGGCCAGCGCCAGACGGGAATGCTTTGCAGCGTGACGCGCAGGAACTGGTGGGCACGCGGGGTCCACTCCCGGTAGGGCATCGCTGCCATCGCCCCCGCGGTCGCGCCATCGAGCTCGGCCACCCATACGACGTCCGCGCTTGCCGTCGTCTCGTCGCTTGACAGAGCGTGAGCGAGCGCCCGCTTCGCAAGCTCCCGGTTGCCGGTGAAGCGGTCGTACATGCCGCCCGAGCTCTCGTAGAGCAGTGCGACAGTTGCGGACTCGTCGCCCGGCGCGAATGGTCGCACGGTCGGAGGGCTCGCCACGCGGCCATCCTATTGGCACCTGCCCCCTAGACTGCCCGGCCATGTCCCGGTTCTCGGAACCCCAGGATCCGCTGTTCGCGGCGCTCAACACCTCGGTCGGCTTCGACTTCCGGCTCGCGCCCTACGACCTCCAGCAGTCGCTTGCTCACGCCCGGATGCTTGCCAACGCGGACATCGTCTCCGCCGACGACCTGGCGGCCATCGAGCACGGTCTCGGTGAGGTCCGCGCGGAGGTGGACGGCGACCGGTTCGTGGTGAAGCCCGGCGACGAGGATGTCCACATGGCCGTGGAGCGACGGCTCACGGAGATCGTCGGGGACTCGGGCGCCAAGCTGCATACGGCCAGATCACGCAACGACCAGGTCGCTACCGACGTTGCGATGCTCGTGCGCGCCCACAGCCTCCGGGCTCAGGAGCTCGTCGGCAGGCTGATGGCAACGCTCGTCGAGCTGGCCGAGCGCCATGTGGACTGGCCGATGCCGGGCTACACCCACCTGCAGCGGGCACAGCCCGTCTACCTGGCACACCACCTGCTCGCCTACTTCTGGAAGTTCCGCCGCGACCTGCAGCGCTTTGCATTCTGCATGACGGGCACCGACGACCTGCCCCTTGGCGCCGGCGCCCTTGCGGGCGTCAACTTCGACACCGATCGCATGTTCGTCGCCCAGGAGCTGGGCTTCGGAGGCATCGCCGAGAACTCGCTCGACGCCGTGTCCAATCGCGACTTCGTGCTCGACTACCTCTCGGCGGCGGCCACCTGTGCGACCCATCTGTCCCAGCTGGGCGGGGAGCTCGTGGTGTGGTCAAGCGCAGAGTTCGGCTTCTGTGAGGTGGCCGACCGCTTCGCGTCCGGCTCCAGCCTCATGCCGCAGAAGAAGAACCCCGACGCCGCTGAGCTGCTGCGTGCCAAGGCGCCGCGCGTGGTCGGGCGCCTGACCACCCTCCACGGGGTGCTTCACGGACTGCCGCTCACCTACAACAAGGACCTGCAGGAGGACAAGGAGCAGTTGTTCGACGCGATCGACACGGTCGAGCTCTGCCTCGAGGTCGCCGAGGCCATGCTCGCCACCATCACGTTTCACCGCGAGCGCATGGCGAACGCCGCCGCCGACGAGTTTCCCGCCGCCACCGACGTCGCCGATCTGCTGGTCAAGCGCGGCGTGCCGTTTCGCCAGGCCCACGGCATCGTGGGGACCCTCGTGCGCACCGCCGTGGACAGCGGCCGGCAGCTGTCCGAGCTGTCCGCGGACGAGCTTGCCGCGCTCTCTCCAGAGCTCGACGGCGCCTTCTACGAGCTGCTCGCCGATCGCGCGTGGCTCGAGTCCAAGGCCTCGGAGGGCGGGACGGCGACCGCCCGGGTTCAGGAGCAGCTGGCACAAGCGCGCCACATCATCGACTCGGCGTGACGGTGAAGGCCACCGGTCCGCTCGCGGTGAGCTTCTACGACCGCCCCGTGGTGGAGGTGGCCCGGGACCTGTTGGGGTGCGTAGTGCGGCACGGCTCGACGGCGGGACGGATCGTCGAGACGGAGGCCTACCACGACTCCGAGCCCGCCTGCCACGCCCACATCGGCCTCACCAAGCGCACCAGCGTGCTCTACGGCCCGCCCGGCATGGCCTACGTCTACCGGTCCTACGGCATCCACGCGATGCTCAACGTCGTGACCGAGCCAGAGGGCGTCGGCGCGGCGGTGCTGGTGCGCGCGCTCGAGCCGATCGACGGCCACGGCCTCATGGCTGTGCGCCGCGGCCGGCACCGGCATCGCGACCTGTGCACCGGACCCGGCAAGCTCACCCAGGCGTTGGGGATCGGTCTCGACTTAAACGCCACCGGGCTCGACGGCCCGATCGAGATCGCCGCTGCACCCTCTGGTGAGCGCGAGCCGGACATCGTGACCGGTGAGCGAGTCGGGATCACGAAGGCGGTTGAGCTGCCGTGGCGCTTCTGTGATCGCGGCAGCGACTGCGTCTCCTCGCCACGGCCGCCGGCCATGCGCAGAGCGCGCGCGAAGGGCTAGCCCGGCGTCGCTCCGCCTTGGGGCGCCGCACGGCCGGGGGTCGATCCCGGGGCGGGAGCGCGAGTCTGCGGCGCCGGCGTCTGGCGCCGTGGCTCCGCGGGCCGGGCCGGCTGTTGTGGCACGCGCTGCCCCGGCGCCTGAGGACTCTGTTGGGGGGCCGTGCCCTGCTGCGGGGTGGTCCGGGGCGGCGCCACCGACTGCCCCTGCGGCGCGATCGGCGGCGATGCCGGCGTGGTCGTGATCGCGCCGGGCTCCGGCTTAGTCCCCCGCTCGGCATCGCGGCGGTCACGCACGGAGATCCACGACGTCATGAAGTCGTGCCAGATCTCGGCCGGGAACGTACCCCCGGCCACCGGGCCACCGTGGTACTCGGACTCCATCGGCTTCACCCGCGCGGGGTAGCCGACCCATACGGCCACCGTCAACTCCTTGTTGAACCCGACGAACCACGCGTCACCGTAGTTCTCGGTCGTGCCCGTCTTGCCCGCGGCAAACTCGCCGATCTGGGCGGCCTTGCCCGTCCCGTCCTGAACCACGCCGGCCAGAAGCTTGTGAGCCACCTCACCGACCTGCTCGGGAAACACCCGCTTGCTCGTGCGCTTGCTGACGTCGTCGCGCCCGCTGCGCTTGACGCTGTCGATGGCCACGGGCCCGCCGGGGGAAGCTGCGAGCGAGCCGGACACGCGCACGCCCTTGTTGGCGATCGTCGAGTAGGCGTAGGCGAGCTCCAGCGGCGTAAGACCGTCCTTCAGCCCGCCGAGGGTCATGGCCGCGTTGTCGGACACCTTCGTGCGCACTCCCATCTTCTGTGCAAGGGAGGCGATTCGCTTGGTCCCGGTCTTCAGCCCGAGCTCCGCATACACCGAGTTGTCAGACGTCGTCGTGGCCGCGGCGAGCGACGAGACGCCCGAGTAGCTGTCGTTGTAGTTGTTCACGTCGAACTTCTCGCCCGGCTTTCCCGGGATGGACAGCGACTTCTTCTGCGAGGAGAACGTCGCATCGGGGCTCACGCCATCCTCGAGTGCGCGGATCAGCGTGAAGGGCTTGAACGCCGACCCGGGCTGACGATGACCATTGGTCGCGAGGTTGAACGGGCGGGTGCTGTAGTTGGTGCCCCCGACCATCGCGCGGATCTTGCCCGTCTTATTCTCGATCGCCACGAGCGACGCGCTCGGACCGACCCCGGAGAGGCGACCCTCGATCGCCTTCTGGGCCGCGGCCTGCAGCTCGGGGTCGAGCGTGGTCTGCACGTCGAGGCCACCGCTGAACACCGCGGGCGCCTTATATCTGTCCACGAGCTGCTGGGTCAGCCAGCTCGTGAAGTAGGGCTGCTCGGACTCCGGCCGTGGCGGCGATACGTCGCGGTCGCTCGGCAGCGCCTCGGCCAGCCCCTCGCGGTACTGCGAGGCAGTGATCATCTTCTGGTCGCGCATGCGTGCGAGCACGGTGTTGCGACGCCGTTTCGCGGTGCGCGGGTTGTCGACCGGGTCATACAGCGACGGCGAGGCGATGATCCCGGCCAGGAGAGCCGCCTGCGCCGGGCGCAGATTTCGCGCCGACCGCTTCTTGAGGCTGCCGGCGCCCCCGATCGAAGCCGAGGTGCTCTGGAGCCCGGTGGCCGGATCGGTGGCCGCGGCGCCACCGCCGAAGTAGGTACGTGCCGCGGCCTCGACGCCGTAGGCGCCGTTGCCGAAGTAGATGCTGTTGAGGTACTGGGTGAGCACCTTCTGCTTGGTCCACTTGCGCTCGAGGTGGTAGGCGAGCGCGGCCTCGCGCAGCTTCTGGAAGACCGAGCGGTTGGACTGCGCTGTGAGGGCGTTCTTGACGAACTGCTGGGTGATGGTCGAACCGCCCTGGACAGCACCGCGCCGGAGCAGGTCCTGGCTCAGAGCGCGAACGATGCCGCGGTAGTCGACCCCTTCGTGCTGGTAGAAGCGCCGATCCTCGATGGCGATCACCGCGTTCTCCATGTTCGCGGAGATGTCGCTCTCCTTGAGCAGGATTCGATTTTGGTTGCCGGTGACCTTGGCCAGGTCCGCCGGCTTGCGGCCCTTGCCGGTGGACTTCGCGAGGAGCGTCGAGTTCTCGGCGCGGCGGTACTCGGCGCGAGTCTCCAGCTGGGGCAGGTCGCTCGCGACAGCCATCATCATCCCGAACACGGTGGAGACCATCGCCAGGATCGAGAGGCCGGCCAGGATCAGCAGCAGCCGTAGCTTCTTCACCCTCGGTCGTGCGCTCGGGGGCGCGCCCGCCGGGGCTGCAGCGCCGCCCGGCTCGGACACGTGCGACGGCGGGATGGTTGTGGGCGGCTGTGACATACGGTTCGATCCCCCTGGGGGATCCGGTGGTCCCCGCCAGGCTCCGCGCGAGCGCGGGGAGGGACGGGGCCGGTGGAGCAATGAGCGCGGACGCTCGGCCCCTCTCAGCGACGCGGCGGCAGTCTAGCATTGGCTGCATGACGCAAAGCGCGGTAGAGGCCGCCCGCTTCCTCACCCGCAATGCCGTCGAAGCGCTGCCCGTTGGAGCCCTCGCGGGTCAACTCGAGCTCGGCAGCCCTCTGCGCGTGAAGCTCGGCATCGACCCGACCGCGCCGGACATCCACCTCGGTCACACCGTCGTGCTGCGCAAGCTGCGGGAGTTCCAGGAGCTGGGGCACACCGTCGTGCTCATCGTGGGCGACTACACCGCGCGCGTCGGCGACCCGAGCGGCCGCTCCTCTACGCGTCCGCTTCTCTCGGGCGCCGAGATCGACGCAAACGCCGAGACCTTCAAGCGCCAGGCGTTTACGGTCCTCGACCCCGACGCGACCGAGGTCCGCCGCAACAGCGAGTGGCTCGACATGAGCATGGAGGATCTCTTCGCGCTCGTGCGGGGAGCCACCGCAGCGCAGATCCTCGAGCGCGACGACTTTGCCAAGCGGTGGGCCCGCCGAGAGCCGATCTCGATCCTCGAGCTCCTCTATCCGTTGCTACAGGGCTATGACTCGGTGGCGGTCAAGGCGGATGTCGAGCTTGGCGGCACCGACCAAAAGTTCAACCTGCTGCTCGGCCGCGACGTCCAGCAGGCTTATGGTCACAAGCCGCAGTCGGTGCTCACCACCGCGATCCTTCCGGGCACCGACGGGCAGCGCCGAATGTCGAAGTCGTTTGGCAACTATGTCGGCGTGACCGAGGCGCCCGACGAGATCTTCGGAAAGCTGATGCGCGTCCCGGACAGCGCGATGGGCATCTACTACGACCTGCTGCTCGATGGGGCACCCCCGTCGGGCCGGCCGGCGATCGACTCGAAGCGCGCGATGGCGCGAGCGCTGACGGCCCGCTTGGCCGGGCAGGGCGCCGCGGTGGCGGCGGAGGCGCACTTCGATCGCCTGCATGTCCAACACGAGGTCCCCGACGAGGTCGAGTCACTCGACGTCAGCTCAGGCGATGGCACCGTGCACCTTCCCGCGCTGCTGCGTGAGGCGTTCGGGGTGTCGGGCTCCGAGGGCCGGCGCCTGCTCACCCAGGGGGGCGTGAAGCTCGACGGCGAGCCCGTGGCGACAGGCATGCTCGATGTCGACGCGGCCACGCTCGACGGCAAGGTGCTGCAGCTCGGCAAGCGCCGCTTCCGCCGGCTCCACGTCGATTGAAGGCCGACCTC
The DNA here is from genome assembly GCA_038200525.1 of Solirubrobacterales bacterium. Classification (GTDB taxonomy): domain Bacteria; phylum Actinomycetota; class Thermoleophilia; order Solirubrobacterales; family Thermoleophilaceae; genus JAAYBF01. The sequence continues at coordinate 16,332 of JBBPXW010000080.1, forward strand.
GCATTCTGTCGGTGCAGCGCTATACTGCCGAACCCCGGATGATTCAGACCACCTCGGAGATGGCCTGGCACTGATTCTTTGTCTTGCGACGGAGTAGTGCCCGCTGGCCTCTCCGGAGGCCTTTTTCATGCGGAAGCATCGTTTAGCCAAGCGGAATCACCGCACGGAGAGCGAGACGGTCTTTGAAAACTCAGCAGCATGTTCGATCGAGGGCTCTTCGAGCTCTTGGTCGAGTCCAGAGGTTCGACCCTCCATGCACGGTTCGCCGTGGGGTGGAGGGCATAACTGAGTACAAGAAGTGAAACCCGTCGAGTCCGAGGTGCGTCGCCATGTGTACGCGGCGCCCGCGAAGTTCGGAGA
>JBBPXW010000081.1:0-5372 GCA_038200525.1 Solirubrobacterales bacterium
GCCGACGCCGGCCGGATGGCGCCCGTGAACACGATCGGCGCCTCGGCGTCGTGCAGCACGTCGCAGAGCATGGCGGTCTCCTCCATGGTGTCGGTGCCGTGGGTGACCACCACCCCGATGCCCCGGCGAGCCGTGTCCCGCGCCCGCTGGCAGATGTGTAGCTGATCCTCGAGCGTCAGGTGGGCGCTCGGCACGTTGATGACCGTCTCGGCATCGATCCCGTGGCGGTTTTCGAGGCCCGGCATCGCCGCCAGCAGCGCGGGCCCGTCGAGCTCGGGTATGACCCCGCCCTTGCCGTTGCCGGACATGGCGATGGTGCCGCCGGCGGCGAGAACCCGCACCCGTCGTGTGTTCTCTGCCTGGTGGTGCTCCCTCACCGGATCCGCCCGCTCATCCGGGGCACTCTACCCTCGAGGTCGTGGTGGACATGGTCCGTGCTCCCCTCCGCGCAGCGGCCATCACGGCGTTTGTGATCGGCACGGTGGCCGTGCTGGTGAACCCTCCATCGCTGTCGGGTGCCACCGGTCTGCTCGTCTACATCGGCGGCGGGATCGCGCTGCTGCTGTTCACCGCCTGGGGTGCTGTGGCACTGACGGGTGACGGTCCGTCAGAAGCCGAGTTCGACCGAGTCGTCAAGCGCAGCGAGCTGCTGGCGCAGATGCCCCCGCCCGACCGGCCGCCCGACGAGTTCGACGAGCTGGTCTCCGACGCCATCGACGCCCTCCCCGGCGAGTTCGTCGCCGTGCTCGAGCAGACCCCGGTCGTGATCTCCGATCGCGGGCGCGAGTACCGCGCCTACGGCCATTACATCGGCGACACGGTTGCCCGTGACGACCACCCCGACCGGATCGTGATCTACCGCGACACGCTCGAGCGCGACTTCGGCTACGACCCCGACCAGCTGCGGGCGCAGGTCACGCGCACGCTGCGCCACGAGCTTGCCCATCATCTGGGGTGGGGCGAGCGGGGAGTGCAGGAGCTGGGGCTGTAGCGCCCTCGAGACGGAGAGGGTGGGATTCGAACCCACGAGGCAGGGTAACCCGCCCACGCGAGTTCCAGTCGCGCTCCTTAAGCCACTCGGACACCTCTCCAGCGGGGGTGAACTGTACCGCGCTCAGGCGGTGTCCGCCGGGGCGATCAGGCGGATGTGGGCGCTTGCGACCATGAGCACCGGGGCCCGCCACTGCTCGCCCCCGTCAAACGGCGTGAGCACTGCGTCCTGCACCGTGAAGAAGCCGGTCTCGTGCCTGTTCAGGTGATCTGAGAGCCGGCTGCCGAACCCATCGGCGGGAAGGGTCATGTGGCCATCCACCCGGTAGCGGTCTGTCTCCAGGACGACCTTCTCCTTGCGCAGATCCACGCGGGCGACCATAGCGCGGCCCGGTGCGCCCGGCGGACGCTGCTGCCGGGAGTGGACAGCGCTTGTACCGTTGCAGCAATGCAGAGCAGCGCCGCAACAGACGCGGTGTTCGAGCCGGTCCAGCCGCCAACCACCTTCGAGGAGACCGTCGAACGTCTCGGCAGGGCCATTCGGCTGGGCCTGCTGCCCCCGGGCTCCCAGCTTCCGGCCGAGCGCGACCTGGCCCACCAGCTCCACATCTCGCGGTCGACGCTTCGCCAGGCACTCACGACCCTCGTCCAGAGCGGCCACCTCGTGGCCTACCGCGGCCGCACGGGCGGCACCTTCGTGGCTGCCGATCCACCCCTGGCGGCCGACGGCGGTGAGGAGCCGCTCGGCGACGAGGCGTGGGCGGTGCTCGACACACGCGTCGCGGTCGAGACCGGCGCCACGATCCTTGCCTGCGAGCGGGCGTCCACGTCAGACCTCGAGCGCCTTTCGGAGCTGGTGAACCGGATGTCTGCGGCTATCGACTTCGCCGAGTACCGCCGCGCGGACACGCGCTTTCACATCGGCCTGGCCGAGGCCGCCCGCTCGCCGCGGCTCGTCACCGCGATGACCGAGGTGCAGGGGCAGATGAGCACGCTGCTCGCGCGCATTGCGCACCCCGCTCACGTGCTCACGCGCTCGAATGCCCAACACCGCCGGCTGGTCATCCTGCTGTCACGCCGCGACGCGCCGCGGGCGGTGCGCCTCGTGCGCGAGCACATCGAGGGCACCGAGCACATCCTCGCCGGCCTCCTGCCCCCCGGGACCGTCCAGCCCGCCGAGGACGTTCGAGTCTCGGTAGGGGTCGCCGGCTAGCGATACTGGGGCCCATGCCCCTTCTTCCAACTCTCAGGATCGTGGCCGTCATCGAGGCCACGAGCTTTCTGCTTCTGCTCGTGGCGACCGGGATCAAGTACGGCGCCGACCAGCCGATCGGCGTCCAGGTGCTCGGTCCGATCCACGGCATCCTCTTCGTGGCCTACGTCGTGCTGGCGCTCGCGCTCTGGAGGGAGCGGGGGTGGCGCTTAAAGACGGGCCTGCTCGTGCTGATCGGCGCGGTGCTCCCGTTCGGCGGATTCGTGGTGGACCGCGCCATCCTGCGCGACGAGCCGGTTGCTGCGCCAGGACATTCGGGCGGTTGACGGGGGTCAGGGCGCCAGCATAGGGTCGCCCATCCATAGGGCGGGGCGAGCAGACCATTTAGGTCGAAGCCCACATCCAGGAGGAGATCGTCTTGGCGACGGCAGAGCAGGACGCAGACGAGAAGCTCCTGGCCGAGCTCGGCTGGATCGAGAACGAGCTGGAGCTCGAGCCGCCGCTTCAGGGCAATGCCTACACCACCGACCGTGAGCGCGTGCCGGGCGATCTCGCATCCGCGCGCGACCTGTTCGCAGCCAGCGAGCTCGCCGGCGAGGCCTTCGGCCAGGATGTGGTCGACCACTACTTAAACCACGCAGATGTCGAGCTCACGGCTTTCCAGGCCGCAGTCACAGACTGGGAGAAGATCCGGGGCTTCGAGAGGCTTTGAGCATCGCCGTCGGCATGTGCGCCGCCATCGAGCGGGTGCGTTGGGGCGCGTGGGACACCGAGGTGCACCTCACCCCGCGCAACTATGCGCGGTCCGTGCAGGACGCCGGAGCGGTGGCGCTGATCCTCCCGCCCGACGACGAGGCGGCCGAGAACCCGGCGCTGCTGCTCGACCACATCGACTGCCTCATGCTCGCCGGAGGCTCAGACGTCGATGCCGCCACCTACGGCGCCCGGCCGCACGAGCAGACGAAGAACACCTGGCCCGAGCGCGACCGCTTCGAGATCGCGCTCGCCCATGCCGCGCTCGAGCGTGACATGCCGGTGCTCGGCATCTGTCGTGGCATGCAGATGCTCAACGTGGTCTGCGGCGGCACGATCGATCAGCATCTGCCCGATTCGCTCGGGCACGAGGATCACCGACATACGCCCGGGACCTTCGGGGATCACGAGGTCAGCCTCGAGGCCGGATCGCTCGCCGCGCGCGCTGTCGGGTCAGAGCTTGTGGCGGTCAAGAGCCATCACCACCAGGGTGTCTCGGAGATCGGCGAGGGGCTCGTGATCACCGGCCGCTCGAAGCCCGACCAGGTAGTCGAGGCGCTCGAGCTCCCGGACAAGGCCTACGCGCTCGGTGTGCTCTGGCACCCCGAGGAGGAGGTCACGAGCGCGATCGTGCAGTCGCTGGTGGACGCCGCGCGGGCGCAGGGAGCGTCATGACGATCGCGGTGATCGAGCCCGCCACTGCAGAGGTGATGGCGGAGACACCACGTGCGCGAGTCGAGGAGGTCGACGCCGCGGTGGAGCGGGCCCGCGCCGCGTTCCCGGCGTAGCGCGCCGTGCAGCCTGTCGTCCGGCGTGGGCCGCGAGCTCGGGCCACATGCGCTCGACCACTACACCGAGGTCCCTGTCACCATCGCCTCGTGCTCTTCGGCCTCGCGATGTTTCCCGCCGACCACGCCGCGCGCCCGGACGAGGTGGCCGCGATGGCCGAGCAGCGTGGCTTTCACTGCCTGCTGTTTCCCGAGCACACCCATATCCCCGCGAGCCGTGAGACGCCGTATCCGGCCGGCGGCGACCTGCCCGACGAGTACCGCCGCACCCTCGATCCCTTCGTGGCGTGCACGGCGGCCGCGGCGGCCACGACCACGCTGCTCGTAGGCACGGGGATCTGCCTCGTGGTCGAGCGCGATCCGATCGTCACCGCCAAGGCTGCGGCGTCGGTGGACCACCTCTCGGGGGGCCGCTTCCTGTTCGGGGTCGGCGCAGGCTGGAACGTGGAGGAGATGGCAAACCACGGCACCGACGCGAGCAGGCGGTTCGGCCTGATGCGCGAGCGTGTCGAGGCGATCAAGGCCATCTGGACCGAGGAGGAGGCCTCCTACCACGGCAGTCACGTCGACTTCGACCGGATCTGGTCGTGGCCCAAGCCGATCCAGGACCCCCACCCGCCGGTGCTGCTCGGCGGCAACGGCCGCACGGTCGGGGACCGCGTCTTGGCCTTCGCCGACGAGTGGATGCCCAACCGTGTCGGTGACGACGAGAAGATCGCCGCCCGTATCGAGAAGCTCATCCGCCGCGGCCGTGACGAGGCGGGCCGCGACATCGCCGTCACGCTGTCGGTTGCTCCGACCGAGCCCGAGCTGATCGAGCGCTACGAACGGGCTGGCGTACACCGCTGCGTCTGGTACCTGCCCCCGCGCGATCCCGCGTCCGTGGAGCGCGCGCTCGACCGCTGCGCGGCGGTCGTTTCGGCGTACACAGGCTGATCGAACCCGCCGGATGCTCACGCCCTCGGTTGGCGAGTGTCCCTCTAACGTGGCCGCCATGATCGATCAACGCCGGCTCGGAAGCCAGGGACTCGTCACCTCCGTCCAGGGACTCGGCTGCATGGGCATGTCGGAGTTCTATGGAGAGGGCGACGACGACGAGTCCATCGCCACCATTCACCGCGCGCTCGAGCTCGGGGTGAGCTTCCTCGACACCGCCGCGATGTACGGCCAGGGTGCCAACGAGCAGCTGGTCGGCCGGGCCATCGCCGATCGCCGCGACGACGTGGTGATCGCGACCAAGTTCGGGATCGTGCGCGGGGGCGATCCGTCGAAGCGCAGGGTCAACGGCCGCCCAGAGCACGTCAAGGAGTCCTGCGACGACTCGCTGCGCCGTCTCGGCCTCGATCACATCGACCTCTTCTACCAGCACCGGGTGGACTCGGAGACGCCGATCGAGGAGACCGTCGGCGCCATGGGAGAGCTCGTCGAGCAGGGCAAGGTGCGCTACCTGGGGCTCTCCGAGGCGGCGCCCGACACGATCCGGCGCGCACACGCCGTGCACCCGATCTCGGCGCTGCAGACCGAGTACTCGCTCTGGACGCGCCACGTCGAGGACGAGCTGCTCGCCACCGTCCGCGAGCTGGGCATCGGCTTCGTGGCCTACAGCCCGCTCGGCCGCGGCTTTCTCA
>JBBPXW010000082.1:0-4275 GCA_038200525.1 Solirubrobacterales bacterium
GAGGCTGCCGAGCGCGGCGACCTGTTCGTGACGGTCACCGGCTCGCGGTCGGTGTTGCGCCGCGAGCACTTCGAGCGGATGAAGAGCGGCGCGGTGCTGGCAAACGCCGGGCATTTCGACGTCGAGATCTCCCTCGATGACCTGCGCGCCGCAGCCGACGGTCCGCCGCGCCACGTGCTGCCACTTGTCGAACGTTTCGAAGTCGGTGGCCGCCACGTCAATCTGATCGCCTCGGGACGTGTGGTGAACCTCGCCGCGGGGGAGGGACACCCGGCTGCCGTCATGGACGTGAGCTTTGCGCTGCAGGCACTTGCCGCCGAGCACCTCGCCCGCGACGGCGGGGACCTCGAGCCGCGCGTGCTCGGCGTTCCGCGGGAGCTCGACGACGAGGTGGCGCGGCTCAAGCTCGCGGCGCTGGGCGTGGAGATCGACGAGCTGACCCCGGAGCAGCTCGACTACCGCGAGAGCTGGCTCAGGTAGTAGGCAGCGAGTAAGCCCTGAAGCGCTGCCGTCAAGCCGCGCCGGCGACTCTGTCCTCCAGCGCCTCTTGGCGCTGCTGCGCAAGCTCTGAGTCGGAGAGCATGCGCGAGAAGAGGAACACGAGCGCGATCACGAACGTCAGCGACTGCTCGACCATCATGATCGCGCCCCCGGTGTTCTGGTCGCCTATCGCCGTCAGCCCCCATACGCGCGGCACGCTCTCGTAGTAGCTGTAGAGCACGCCGCTCGACCAGGTGAGGTAGAGCCCGAGCGCCGCCAGCCCGACCTTGGCGGTGGCGATGTAGGCGAGCACGGATAGCCCGGTCAGCCGCCGGCGCATCGGCACCGGCTGCACGATCGGCCACCACACCATGACTCCCGCGGAGAAGAAGGCCGTGTGCTCGAGCAGATGAATGATCGGGTGGTTGAGCGCGGCGTCGTACATGCCGGGCACGTGCCAGAGATACATGAGGAAGAGCCAGATGGCGATCCCCGTCCACGGCGATGCGATGGGCCCGAGCGCCCTCTCGACGAACATCAGCCGCTTGGTCACGGGCCTCAGGATCACTCGTGAGAGCGAGAGCAGCAGCAGAGCCGGCGCGACGTCGCCGAGCAGGACATGCTGGAGCATGTGGGCGGAGAAGAGGTAGTCCTCGCCGAGCGCGTCGATGGGGGAGACCAGGGCAAGCACGAGCGTGAGCATCCCGGCGGTGAAGAAGGCCGCCTGGCGGACCCCCGCTCCCCGGCCGCCGGCCTCCTTGCGCGCGCGACGAAACCGGCGGACATAGATCGCCACCATCACGGCAAGCGGCGCGAGCTGTGCCGGATTGGGCAGCCAGACGATGTCCGGGTCAGCAGCCATCACCGTGACGAGATCGGCACCTTGCACGGCCACGATTGTTGCACCGGGGTGGCGTTGCGAGCCAAGGCGGTGCGACGGTCGACATGTGACCTCGATCCTCGCCCGGGCCGCCACCATGATCGCGCCCCCCTTCTGCTGGGGCTGCGGCGCCGATGCGCGCATGGGCGACCCGCTCTGCGCGGCCTGCCGACTCGAGCTGCGCTGGCAGGGTCCCGACCCCGTCGAGCTCGAGGGAGTGCTTGCCTGGGCGCCGCTCGCCTACGCCGGGCCCGCGCGGTCCGTGGTGGCCGGACTGAAGTACCGCGGCGCAACCGCGCTCGCCGAGCCCATGGCTGCCGCCATCGCGGCGGGTGCGCCGGCGCCCATGCTGCTGCCGGGCGTCCCACTCGTGCCGGTGCCGATCCACCCGGCGCGCAGACGCACCCGCGGGTTCAACCAGGCCGAGCGCATTGCCACCGCCCTCGCGCGTCGGCGGGGCCTCGAAGTGGTCGGTTGCCTGCGGCGGCGCGGCAGCTCGCGCCGCCAGGTGGGCCGCGACCGCCACGAGCGTCACGAGGGGCCCGCCGGTGCCTTCGTGGCCGATGCTCGGTGGGTGCCGCGGCGCGCGGTGCTCGTAGATGACGTGATCACCACGGGGTCCACGCTTGCTGCGTGCGCTGCCGCGCTGCGCTCGGCGGGTTGCAGCGAGGTGATCGCGCTCGCCTACGCGCGCACCCCGGGACGGTGATTGGTCGGCCCTTGCGGGCATCCTGCCCGCGCTTTGAGGTGGATGACGCCACCCACCCCTCGCCGGACCCCTTTTTTCCCGCACTGTGCAGGCAGATGCTGTGCAAGGTCGAAGTGGCCTTCACAGACGCCGCTCGTGTCATTAGCATCGATCTCGATACCTCAGCCACAAGCGAAGCCCCTAGGAGGGTCCGCATGCGCATCGACGTGAAGGGACGCAATGTTCCGGTCAACGACGAGCTACGTGAACGGGTGAACAAGAAGTTCGCCAAGATCGCGCGCCAGGTGTCGGAGTTCTCGACGATGGAGGTGGAGCTGCGCGAGCACCGCAACCCGTCCATCAGGGACTCCCAGGTCGCGGAGATCACCCTCTACCTGAAGGGCTGCACGCTGAGGGCGTGCGAGGAGTCTGAGGACATGACCCACTCGATCAATCTTGCCTCCGAGGATCTCGCCAGACAGGTAAAGCGCCACCGCGAGAAGCGGCGCCACAGGAGGGAGGCCCGCCAAGCCTCCCCGCGGCTGGGGATGGGCTAGCCAGGCCCGTCGACGACCGGCGACTCAGCCCGGAAGGGTCGCGGCCAACGCGGCCCTTCCGCGCCGTCGAGCGGTCCCACGCAAGGGCCCGTTCCCGCGCCCCCCATTGCTACTCTCGATCTGATGCCGCTGTTCGACAGAGCCCTGCGCATCGGCGAGGGAAAGAAGTTCAAGGTCTTCGAGAAGAAGGTCGCTCGGATCAGCGACTTCGAGCCCGAGCTGGAGCTCGATTCAGACGACGAGCTTCGCCAGCGCTACGCGGGCCTGCGAGAGCGAGCGGTGGGCGGCGAGAGCCTCGACGACCTGCTGTCCGAGTCGTTCGCGCTCACCCGCGAAGCGGCCAAGCGCACGCTGGGCCAGCGTCACTTCGACGTCCAGCTGATCGGCGGCATGGTGCTCCACGACGGGTCGATCGCCGAGATGAAGACCGGTGAGGGCAAGACGCTCACGTCCACGCTTCCCGTCTGCCTGAACGCGCTCGACTCGCGCGACATCGAAGGCAACCCCGTGCAGGGCAAGGGCGTCCACCTCGTCACGGTGAACGACTACCTGGCGCGGCGCGACGCGCTCTGGATGAAGCCGATCTACGACCTGCTCGGCGTGAGCATCGGGATCCTCCAGTCGGATGAGGACGACTGGGCGCGCAAGCGCGAGGCCTACGAGGCCGACGTCACCTACGGCACGAACTCCGAGTTCGGCTTCGACTACCTGCGCGACAACCTCGCGACCGACGCCTCCGAGAAGTCCCAACGCGGCCACAACTTCGCGATCGTCGACGAGGTGGACAACATCCTCATCGACGAGGCGCGCACGCCGCTGATCATCTCCGGCTCGCCGGAGCAGGCGGCGGACCTCTACTTCAAGTTCGCCGAGCTGGCGCCCAAGATGGAGCCGGGCAAGAAGCCCGAGGGCATCGAGGCCAAGTCCAAGTCGTGGATCGCCGACTTCGACTACGAGCCCGACGAGAAGCACAAGACCGTCTCCGTGACCGAGCAGGGCGTCGAGAAGGCAGAGAAGTTCCTCGGCGTCGACAACATGTACAAGGCCGAGCACGGCAACCTCGTCAACCACCTGCAGCAGGCGCTCAAGGCCGAGGCGCTCTATCGGCGCGACAAGGACTACTCGGTGATCGACGGCGAGGTCAAGATCATCGACGAGTTCACCGGCCGCATCCTCGAGGGCCGGCGCTGGTCCGAGGGGCTGCACCAGGCCGTGGAGGCCAAGGAGGGGGTGGCCATCCAGGAGGAGAACCAGACGGTCGCCACGATCACCTACCAGAACTACTTCCGCCGCTACGACAAGCTGGCGGGCATGACCGGCACGGCCCTCACCGAGGCCACCGAGTTCATGAAGATCTACAAGCTGCAGGTGGTCGAGATCCCCACCAACCGGGTGATGGCCCGCGACGACAAGAACGACAAGATCTACAAGACCAAGGACGGCAAGTGGGGCGCCGTGGTCCGCGAGATCGAGGACCGCACCTCCAAGGGCCAGCCGGTGCTCGTCGGCACCATCTCTGTCGAGGTTTCCGAGCTGCTCGCACGCATGCTCGCCGAGAAGGACATCGGTCACACGGTGCTCAACGCCAAGCCCGAGCACGCCGAGCGCGAGGGCGAGATCATCGCCGAGGCGGGCCGGCCCGGCGCGGTCACGATCGCCACCAACATGGC
>JBBPXW010000083.1:0-27067 GCA_038200525.1 Solirubrobacterales bacterium
GGCCCGCAGGTGCACGCCGCAGCGTGTGCCGCGCGCAGGACGCTGCTGATCGCCGACGAGCCCCACCACATGGGCGAGCTGGCGGCGTGGGGCCAGAGCGCCGAGCGCGCTTTCACCCGCAGCGCCTTCCGGCTGTTGCTGTCGGGCACGCCGTTTCGGTCGGACAACACCGCGATCCCGTGGGTGCGCTACGACGACGACGGCGTCAGCACCTCAGACCACGCCTATACCTACACAGACGCGCTCGTCGACGGCGTGTGTCGCCCGATCACCTTCCTCGCCTACGGCGGCGAGATGGAGTGGACCTCCGACGGCAGGCGTCGCAGCGCCGAGTTCGAGACCGTGTTGCCTCGCGCGGAGTCGGCGCGGCGGCTGCGCACCGCGCTCGACTCGCAGGGCGACTGGATCGGGAAGGTGCTCCGCGACGCCGACGAGCGGCTCGAGGAGTGCCGCGCCGACGGCCACCCGGAGGCGGGCGGGCTGGTGGTGGCAGCCGACAAGGAGCACGCAAACGCCCTGGCCGACCGGCTGACCAAGGTCACCGGCCTGCGCCCGCCGGTGGTGACCTCCGACGACCCGGCCGCATCTGAGGGCATCGACCGCTTCGCGGCGAGCCGCGAACGGTGGCTCGTTTCGGTGCTGATGGTGAGCGAGGGGGTCGACATCCCGCGCCTGCGCGTCGGCGTCTATGCCACGCCTGCGCGCACCGAGCTGTTCTTCCGCCAAGTGGTCGGACGCTTCGTCCGGCGCACGCCGATGCCGCGCAGCCAGATGAGCTACCTGCTGATGCCGGCCGATCCCGACCTGAAGCGGCTGGCCGCACGGGTGGAGGAGGAGCGCCGACACGCGCTCGAGCTCGACCCGCTGGTCGAGGAGCGGGATGCGCCCCTCGAGCGCGCGCCCGCCGGCGACGGCTTCACCGCGCTGTCGTCGAACGCCCACCTCGAGGACGTGATCTCCTCGACGACCGCTCCCGGCGATGCGCTGCTGCTCTTCTCCGACGAGTCGAGCCCCGCCATGGCCACCACGCAACCGGTCTCCTCGACGGCGTCGGGACCCGAGGCGGTCGTGGCCGAGCCGGCGCCCGAGGCGGCCTTTCAGAAGCGGGCCAGGCTACGCGACGAGCGTGCCGCGCTGGTGTCCAAGCTCGCGCGTCGCGGGGGCCAGGAGCACCGGGCAGTGAACGCGTGGGTGAACCGGTCGGTGGGGGTGCGCTCGGTGGCCGACGCCACGGCCGATCAGCTGCAGCGATCGATCACGCTGCTGGAGAACCAGCTGCGCCGCTAGCGGAACACGCCGGTGTGGCCGAGCGAGTACCTCCCGGGCTGTGGGTAGACGGACAGCCCGTGCGGGCCGGCACCCACCTTGATCCGCGTGAGCAGACGCCCCGAGCGCGTGTCGATCGCGTACACCTCCGAGTCGCGGCGCCCGGACAGCCACAGGACGCGGCCATCGGCCGAGACCCCGCCCATGTCGGGGCTGCCGCCTCCCGGCAGTCGCCACTTGTGGATCGGTCTGCGAGTACGGAACGAGATCACCGAGACCGACCCCTCGTCGCGGTTGGACACGTAGAGCACGCGCGAGTCCCGGCTGACGTACAGGCCGTGAGCGCCCTTGCCGGTTGGAACGAAGCCGATCTTCACGAGCCGCTTCGCGTCGATCATCCAGATGCCGCCCGAAGTCATGTCGGCGACGTAGAACACACGGCCGTCGGGCGAGAGCTTCACGTCCTGGGGCATGGCGCCGCGCCGCAGCGCGACGGTGCGCACGACGCGCTGGTTGGCGACGTCCACCACCACCATTTTTCCGCCGAACTCGCAGGAAGCCAGGAGAAGCCGGCCGTTCGCGGTGAAGTCCATGTGGTCCACGCCGGGGCAGGGCACGCGCAGCGAGTGGCGCAGGCGCATCGTGTGTGCATCCCGGAAGTCGAGCCGGCGCAGACGCTCGGCCACCACGATCGCAAAGCGCCCGGATGGGGTGAAGTACAGGTTGTAGGGGTCTTCGACCGGCACCTGCCGGCCTTGGCGGCCCGTCCGGGGGTCGATCGGAGTGAGCGAGTTGCCTTCGTCATTGGTCACCCACAGCCGCTTCAGGTCCCACGAGGGCGAGACGTGCTGGGGCAGCTTGCCGGTCGCGAAGTGCTGGATCACCTTTCGCGTGCGCTGATCGATCACGTCGACCGTGTTGCTCTCGGAGTTCGGGACGTAGAGGCGCGGGGGATCGTGGGCGACGGTGGGGCTGAGGTTGCCGGCGTGGTCGGCGGCATACACGTCGAGCGCGGCGCCCGGGCTGCGCCCCGTCGCCGGCGGGGTGTCGGGGGCCCGCTTGGCCGCGGTCCGGGTCGTGGCGGCATCCGTGCCGGCATTGGCCCCGTGGCCCCCGCACGCCACGGTCGGCGCCGCAAGCGCGACCACGGTGGCCGCAAGCAGCGACCGGCGCAGCTTCATCGCGCGCGCACCGACAGGATCTCGGCTCGGGCGCGGCCGCTCGAGTCGCGGCCGCCGACCACGGTCATCCCCGCGCTCTCGGCCACCGCCGAGGTGTCGGACAGGGCCCTGGGCAGCTGGCCGGCGGGCCGTACAGTGCCGGAGGCCGGATCGACGCGCAGGATCTGTCGCGTCTGCGCGCCCAGCAGGGAGTGCCGGCCGCCGATCACGTAGAACGCGCCACGCCACCCAGCGCCCGCGGCATGGGTGAGTGCCACGGGCAGGGTTCCGAGGCGGCGGACCTTTCGCGTGGCGGGGTCGAATGAGAAGACCGCGCGGCTGAGCGAGGTGCCCGACGTGCCGCCGGCGATCAGGACGCGGCCACCGACGGCGTCGACGGCGGCGTAGCGCAGCGCCACGGGGAGCTGGGCCACCGTCCGCGGCGCCGTTCCCGGCCGGTAGGCGACGATCGACCGCAGCGACTCGGACCCCGTGTATCCGGCCACCAGGTAGGCGGTGCCGCCCACGGCTGCCGCCTCGATGTCGGAGGCCGCCCGGGGCAGCCGGCCCGCTTGGGTGACCCTGCCTGCGGCGGAGATCCGCTGGATGTCTGCGCTCGAGCCTGAGATCCCGCCGCCACCGAAGAAGTAGGTGTCGTGGCCGAGCGTGGCAGCGGCGGCATCGTGCAGCGCCGTCGGCAGGGTCCCGAGCACCCGCGATCGGCCGCGATCGACCAGAAGGATTGACGCAACCGACGAGTCGGCCTCATTCAGCCCACCGGCAACCACCACGCCGCCGCCGGGAGCCTTCGCGACCGCCGGAAGCTGGACGGGCGCGGGCAGCTGCCCTGCCGTGGCCGCCCGAAGCGCGGCGGGAGCGGTCTTGGCGGGGGCCCGCCCAGTCGCGGCGGTGGAGGCACCGTCCCGAGTCGGCGACCCCCCGTGGGAGTGGGAATCGCTTGCCCCCGATGAGCAGCCGGCCGCCAGGACCACGGCGCACGCGATCGCGGTCGACAGCGTCGCGGGAACCCAGGCCACGCCGGTGTTCTATCCCGCCAGCATGAGAGCCGCCTGAGATGGCGAGGTGCTCTGAGTCACGCCGCCTGCTCGCGACAACCGCTCATCCGCCCAGCACCCCGCCGACGAATTGCGTCGATCCGCTCAGCAGCTGACGGATGTCGACGAAGCCGTTGCGCTCCAGCGCGCCCGTGAGCGCGTCCTGCTCGAACATCGTCATGCCCGACTGCATGCCACCCGCTATCTGCCAGGCGCGCAGGCCCGGGGTGCGAAAGCGGGCGCTGGTGAACAGCGCGATGCGACCGCCGGGCGTGAGCACCCGGGTCATGTCGTCGATGGCGAGCGTCGGGTCGGCCATCAGGTTCAGCGCGGCGAAGCAGCAGACGGCGTCGAAGGTGTGATCCGCGAGGGGCAGGTGCTCGGCATCCCCGCGGATGTAGGCGGCCTGTGGGTCAAGCCCGGCTGCGTCGGTGTCGGTGGCGGCCCGGGCGAGCATCGTCTCCGACAGGTCGATTCCGACCACCAGGCCCGCGCTGCCGACGGCGCGGGCAAAGCGCCGCGTGAAGTTGCCGGTGCCGCAGGCCACATCGAGCACGGCGTCACCCGGATGCAGCTCCAGGAGTCGGGCGGCGATCCGGTACTCGTCCTCCATGCTCGGCCCACGGACCCCCTTGGCGATCCGGCCCCACGTCGGCCGCCACCACCGCTCATAGATCTTCGGCAGCGCCCCGGTGAGCATGATGTCCTGGACAGGATTGGGTGAGCGGGGCGGCGTCGGGCCGAGCAGGTCGAGGTAGCCCGAACGCACCGTCCCGGCGTCGCGCTCGGCCGGATCCAGCAGCTCGGCCGCGCGGCCGAGCGCCGTCTCAGGCTGCGCCGGTGTGGCCACGCGACTCCGGCACCGATCCGCCGCGCAGGCTCGGCATGGAGGGCTCGCCCTGGCCGCTCGCGCCCCGGCGCTCGGAGCCGAGCGCCACCTGATCGAGCCGGGCGATCTCACGGTCGCCGAGCACCCGCGCGGGGTGATCGCCGGGGAGTCCCACGATCAGACTGGCGATGCGGTTGCGCAGGTGGGTGGCGAAGTGTGGGGTGGAGGCGCCCATCAGCTGGCGCACGTCCTCGACTGTCGGCTCGCGCTCCAGGCGACCGGGCTGCTCGTACTCGCTCACGCAGGCAACCCTACCCGGAGCCGGTTCCCCGGAAGCCCTAAGGAGCGTTCGACTGAACCGGGATCAGCTCGGTGATCTGGTCGAGTCGGGCCTGGGCCTTCACCGAGATCTCCTTGTCGTCCCCGAGGATCCAGACGCGGTTGTAGACGGCCTGGCCGGGATCGTTCTCGTAGCCGGGCTGCACGCTCAGGAGATAGTCCTCCAGGGGCTTTGGCACCGTCTTTGCCTTATCGGTGAGCAACAGCGGGGCGAACACTCCGCGCGTGCCAAGCGCGGCAGCGGCGCCCGCGTCGAGCGGGCGCGACGTGCTCGCGACGGTGAAGTTGTAGCCGGGCACGACGACGCCCCAGCCAAAGCCGCCCTTCCGGTAGCGAGCGAAGGCAACGGCGTTTGACACTGGCGTCGGGCCTTGGATCCGGACGACCGCGCCGAGCTCGCGCAGCTGGGCCACGGCCTTGTCGGAGACCGCCGACGGTGGCCCGAGCACGTAGATGTTCGGCTTGGAGTGCGACCTGATCGCCTTCTGGGTGGCGGCTGGGACCGAGTCCTTCTTCGTGAGCAGCACGGCGTTTCCGGAGCGGGCGCCCCAGGCGGCGGCCGGCATGGCGTACTCGGCCTGCTCGCCGGAGGTGACCACGACATCGCCGGACGGCTTGCCCCGGGCGGCGGAGAAGAAGCGATCGATCGCGGCGCCCCGCTCGTAGGGGTCCTTGCCCTCGATCACCGCGGTCTTGAGCCCGTCGGGGCGGGCTGCCTTGTCGCCGATCCTGATCACCTGGGCATCCTTGGAGAGATCGGAGCCCGTCGGCTTGAGCCGCTTCAGCGTGTCCCGGCTCACCTGGGGGAGCTTGTCGCCGTCGGAGACCAGCAGCGGTGCCCCGATCGGCCGGCCAGCGAGCACCGAGGCGGTCACGCCTGCCTGCCAATCGTCCTTGTCCACCAGCACGACCGCCGTCGGGCGGTTGGCGTTGGTGGTGGCGGGAAACAAGGCGCTGGCCACGCCGGCGGCGTCGGACGTGGCGTCTCCGCCGCCTATGCGGATGGTGTTCTTGGTGGCAGAGGATGGAAAGCCGAGCTTGATCACGGCCTGCTTGTCCTCGGACTTGGTGCCGAGTGCCGGCGGCCGGGTGCTCTCGTCGCCCCCCAGGCTGCAGCCGGTCAGGCCGCTCATCGCGATCAGCAACAGAGCAGCGTTGGTCCTAGCGCGCACGGGGGCGGACTGTAGCCACCGGCGCGGAGGGTCGCGCTCCCGCGTGGGCTGAGCACCCGTGCTACGCATCGTTGACTGGCTGGTCAACTAGGGTTTTCGGCATGGACTTCAGGCTCAACGACGAACAACTCGAGTTCCAGCAACTGTGCCGCCGCTTTGCGACCGAGGTCATGCGTCCGGTGGCCGACAAGTACGACCGCGAGCAGTCGATCCCGTGGGACGTGATCAAGCAGGCACGCGCCTGGAAGCTGCACGGCACCGAGCTTCTGATGCGGATGGGCGGCGACTCCGAGGGGATGCTCGGCGTCATCTATACCGAGGAGCTGCACTACGGTTGCGCTGGCCTGGCGCTGGCGATCTCGGGCTCGAATCTGGCTGCCGCGGGCATCGCCGCCTCGGGCACTCCCGAGCAGGCGGCCAAGTGGCTGCCGCGGTGCTTCGGCGAGGGCGACCACATCGATCTGGCCGCCTATGCCGTGACCGAGGCGGGGGCGGGCTCAGACGTCAAGTCGTTGCGTACCACAGCCAAGCTCGACGACGAGACACAGGAGTGGGTGCTCAACGGCACCAAGGTCTTCATCACAAACGGCGGCATCGCCGAGGTGACCGTGGTCGTGGCCACCGTCGACCCTGAGCTTGGCCACCGTGGCCAGGCCTCCTTCATCGTGGAGAAGGACACCCCCGGCCACAGCCAGGGCAAGAAGGAGGACAAGATCGGCATCCGAGCCTCGCACACCGCCGAGGTCGTGCTCGACAACGTGCGCGTGCCGATGGACAACCTGCTCGGCGGCAAGGAGAAGCTCGATCGCAAGCTGGAGAAGGCCCGCTCGGGCCAGAAGAGCGGCCCGTCCGGCGCGCTCGCGACGTTCGAGATCACCCGCCCGATGGTTGGCGCCTCCGCGCTCGGCATCGCCCGCGCCGCCTACGAGTGGACGCTCGACTACCTCGAGGACAAGTCCGACGAGAACGGCCCGCTGATCGAGCAGCAGCGCGTACAGCAGGTGCTGGCCGACGTGGCCACCGAGATCGAGTCC
Organism: Solirubrobacterales bacterium; assembly: GCA_038200525.1. Taxonomy (GTDB): domain Bacteria; phylum Actinomycetota; class Thermoleophilia; order Solirubrobacterales; family Thermoleophilaceae; genus JAAYBF01. Next base: position 6,856 of record JBBPXW010000083.1, read on the forward strand.
GCTCGAATGCTGGTCTACCGCGCCGCCTGGATGGGCCGCTCCGGGGAGCCGATGACCGGCGGCCAGGGGTCGATGTCGAAGTTGAAGGCCGGCGACGTGACGATGTGGGCGACAACCGCGCTCATGGATCTGGTCGGTCCCTACGCGCAGACGACCGACTGCCCGCTGGAGAAGTGGTTCCGCGACGCCAAGATCTACCAGCTGTTCGAGGGCACTGCCCAGGTTCAGCGGCTCGTCGTCGCACGCATGCAGCGATCCGAGCGCCGCGAGACCGTGGCGGCGGCCTCCGAGGTGCTCGAGCAGGCGCCGGGATCGTCCACGGGCGACGCCATGGGGGCCGAGTCGGCCCCGTCGGTGGCCTGAGCCGCCACGCCCGGCGCCTCGGAGCGCAACAATCCACAGCGTGGGGCTCGAGCTCGACCCTGGAGTGATCGCGGCGCTGGTGGTCGCCGAAGGCCTGTACCTGCGCGCGGTAGGTGTGCTCGCCGCGCGCGGCTACGAGGTCCCCCGCTTCCAGCTCGTGGCATGGCACGGCGGGATCGCGGCGATGGCGGTGGCGCTGCTAGGGCCGACGGGCGCGCTCAGCGGCGACCTGCTCGTGGCGCACATGGGCGAGCACCTCATCATCGCCGACCTCGGCGCGCCGCTGCTGCTGCTGGGAATCCGCTCGCCCGTGTACGCGTTCCTCGTGCCCGCGCCGGCGCTTAAGCGGATGGCCCGCTGGCACGGGCCGCGCGCACTCTTTCGCTGGCTGCGGCAGCCGGTCGTGGCGATCCCCCTATGGATTCTCATCCTCTACGGCTGGCACTTCCGCTTCATGTTCCAGGGAGCGGTGGCGGACGGGTGGGTGCACGTGCTCCAGCACCAGTCGTTCGTGATCGGCTCGATCCTCGTGTGGTGGTCGGTGATCGAGCCCAGGCGCCGCCGGGCTCCCGGAGACCTGTGGAAGGTGCCCTACCTGATCGGCGCGCGACTGCCGGGAATGCTCCTCGGCATGGCGTTCATCATCATGCGGTCCGTGGCCTACCCCGACCCATACGCGACAACCGCCCCCGAGCACGGCTGGTCCGCCCTCACCGACCAGCAGGTGGCGGGCGGGATGATGATGGCGACCGACCTTGCCGTGATGCTCTTCGCCACCGGCTTCTTCTTCTACCGCTCGGCCAGCGACCACGATCGCGCCGAGGAGCGCGCGACCGCGGTGGCATCGTGAAGGCGCGGCGGATGGTGTGTGCGCTCGCGCTTGCCCCGGCCATCGTGCTGCCCGGCTGCTTCGGAAATGACTCGAAGGACCCCGGCGGCACGGCCGCGCGTTCGACCACCACCGCACCCGGTCCCGGTGCCAAGTCCGGCGAGCCGAGGGAGGCCGCCACGATCCGCGCCTGGAGCCAAGCCGTGAGCGCCGGTCAGTTCGAGAAGGCCGCCTCCTACTTCGCTGCCAACGCGATCGTGGTGCAGGCGGGTCCGATCAAGCTCACCGATCGCAGCGCTGCGATCGCCTTCAACGAGAGCCTGCCGTGCAAGTCCGTGGTCACCGATGTCAAGGACGAGGGCAAGACGATTCTCGCCGCCTTTCGCCTGGTCAAGGGGAAGGGTCCGGCAAGCAGCTGCGACGGCCCCGCGCGGGTGCGCTTCACGTTCTCGGGCAACAAGTTCAAGGTGTGGCGGCAGCTGCCGGCGCCGGCAGCGCCGTCGGGCGACACCGCCTAGCAAACCAGGAGGAGATCCGCATCATGGAGTACCGCCAGCTCGGCCGTTGTGGCCTTCGCGTCTCGACCATGACGCTCGGCACCATGGGCTTCGGGGGCGCAGGGATGTTCGAGAGCGTTGGCCAGATCGACCTCGATACCGCCAAGCGCCAGCTCGACATGTGCATCGACGCCGGCGTGAACCTGGTCGACACGGCCAACATGTACTCGCGCGGAGCGTCCGAGGAGATGCTCGGCGAGGCCATCGAGGGTCGTCGGGACAAGCTGATGATCGCCACGAAGGTGCGCTTCGCGATGGGCGACGGCGCCAGCGACGCCGGGCTCTCGCGCCACCACATCGTCGCCTCGGTCGACGCGTCGCTCGCGCGCCTGAACGCCGACCACATCGACCTCATGCAGGTCCATCAGTGGGACGGCCAGACCCCGCTCGAGGAGACGCTCGAGGCGCTCGACACGCTGATCACATCCGGCAAGGTCCGCTACGTCGGCTGCTCGAACTACACGGCCTGGCAGCTGACAAAGGCGATGGGCATCTCGGCACGCCTCGGCTACCAGCCGTTCGCCAGCCAGCAGATTCACTACTCGCCCCAGGCGCGCGAGGCCGAGTTCGAGCTGCTTCCCGCCGGTCTTGACCAGGGGCTCGGCACGCTGGTGTGGAGCCCGATCGCCGGTGGCCTGCTGAGCGGCAAGTACCGCCGCGACGTCGAGCCGCCCGAGGGCTCACGACACCTGTCGGAGTGGGACGAGCCACCCGTGTATGACGAAGACGCGCTCTACGACCTGATCGACGTGCTCGTCGAGGTCGGAGACGCCCACGGTGTCTCGGCCGCCCAGGTCACGCTTGCGTGGCTGCTCCGGCGACCGGCCATCACCACGCTGATCGTGGGCGCCCGCACAACCGACCAGCTGGCCGACAACCTCGCCGCCGCGGATCTCTCGCTCTCAGACGACGAGGTCAAGCGGATCGACGACGTGAGCGCCAAGCCGCTGCCCTACCCGCTGTGGCATCAGGTGGTGTCCGCCGCCGAGCGTTTTGGGCCGGCGGACCTGGCATACCTGGCGCCGTACCTGGAGTGACGGGGAGGCCTAGGAGCCCTTCAGCTGCTCGCGCTCCGCGAGCCGGTTGTCGCGGCGCACCTGTGCCTCGCGCGCGCGGCGCTCCTCGTCGTCTGACTCCGGAGCCACCGGAGGGACCGAGGCGGGCCTGCCGTCGTCGTCGAGGGCCACCATCGTGAGGTAGGCGGTGGAGGTGTGCTCGACGGCACGGGTGCGAACGTTCTCCTTCTCCACCCGCACTCCGACCTCCATGGAGCTCCGCCAGGCGGCGTTCACCGTGGCGCGAACGGTCACGAGCTCGCCGACCAGCACGGGGTGCTGGAAGGTCATGCGGTCGATCCCGGCGGTCACCACGCGCTGGCCGGAGTGGCGGATCGAGGCGATCCCGGCCACCTCGTCGCACAGCTTCATGATCACGCCGCCATGCGCGTTGCCCGCTGAGTTTGACTCCGGAAGCCCGATCCAGAGGGTGAGCTCCGAGCAGGACGAGGAAGGCGGGCGCGGGTCCAAGGAGCCACTAGTCTACGGCGCTCCAGCACGTAACGAGAGTCGCGAGGAGGCAGCGCAATGGCAGGCCTAGGCGGACGGATGTCCACAGTGTTCAAGGCGAAGATCTCGAGGCTCCTCGACAAGTCGGAGGATCCCGGCGAGACGCTCGACTACGGCTACCAGAAGCAGGTGGAGCTGCTGCAGAACGTCAAGAAGGGGATCGCCGACGTGGTGACCTCCAAGAAGCGCCTGCAGATGCAGTCGTCGAAGCTCGAGCAGTCGGTGGTCAAGCTCGACACGCAGGCGCGTCAGGCGCTGTCGCAGGGTCGCGAGGACCTGGCCCGCGCGGCACTCGAGCGCAAGACCGTGGCTCAGACCGAGCTGCAGTCACTGGACACGCAGATCAACGAGCTCGCGGCCCAGCAGGAGCAGCTGACGGCCAACGAGCGCAAGCTGCGCACCAAGATCGAGACCTTCCGCACCAAGAAGGAAGTGATCAAGGCGCAGTACTCCGCCGCGGAGGCCCAGGTCAAGATCGGCGAGGCCGCCAACGGCGTTGGCGAGGAGATGGCCGACCTCGGGCTGGCCATCCAGCGCGCCGAGGACAAGACCGAGCAGATGAAGGCCCGCGCGGGCGCGGTCGAGGAGCTTGAGGCCGCCGGAACCTTCGACGACCTGACCCAGCTCGGAGGCGGACAGGACGACATCGATCGCGAGCTGGCCTCGCTCGGCGCCGGAAGCCAGGTTGACGACGAGCTGTCCAAGATGAAGGCCGAGATCGGCCCCGGCGGGGGCGACGACGCGCCCCAGCTCGACAAGGGGAAGGAGGGCGCGTGATCGTCCGGATCGCCGGCGAAGGCCAGTTCACGCTCCCCGACCAGGACGCCGACCGGCTCAATCAGCTCGACAACGATGCGGTAGCGGCAGTCGACGCGGGTGACCGTGAGCGGTTCGCGGCCCTGTGGGCCCAGATGCTCGAGCTCGTGAAGACCGACGGCACCGAGGTCGACGGGGAGGACCTCGACGCGTCCGACGTGATCCTGCCGCCCCGCGACATCAGCTTCGAAGAGGCCCAGGCCGAGTTCACCGGCGAAGGTCTGATTCCCGACTGAGACGGGTCTGTGTGTTCGCCGGGTCCTGCACCGGCGACGACCCGTCCACGATGCACGAGCGCAAGGCTCTGATGGCGAGCCTCGCCGACGCGTTCATCGCCCTGCCCGGCTTCGCGGCCTCCGGCAGTCGCGAGGTGCTCCTCAGCTCGCCGGACCCCGGGAGGCTTCTCGATGCCCTCGCCGGCTGGCAGGCGCCGAGTGAAAGCCGTTGGTCAAGCGGCTAGAGCGGGATCTCCCAGAGCGGAAACCAGCGCGTCATCTCGGGCTCGAACGGGATGCCCTCGCCGTCGAGCTGCGCCTTCAGTCGCAGCTCAGCCTCCGAGTCGCGCTGCTGGGCGCCACTTGAGGGCACGAACGGGTAGAAGGTGCCGCGCTTGTAGTTGTAGATGACATAGATCGGCTTGCCCTTTTGCTCGAAGGAGAAGACCGCGCACAGCAGGCGGTCGCCGTAGCCGCCGCCCTGGAGCTCGGTGGACAGCGTGTTCAGCGCCACCACGAGGTCGTCGAAGTCGTCGTCACGCAGCACGATCCAGCGGTAGCCGAACTCGTCGTCGGCCGACTCGATGGTCGAGCCCGTCTCCTCCGCCGTGCCGGACAGCAGCTCCTGTGCGTCGGCGAGGATCTGCTCGAAGTCCGAGGTGGCCAGCGGCTGGAAGACGATGCCGCCCGCGCCCGTGGACTTGAGGTTCAGCGCGGTCTCCATCGTCACATAGGCCGTGGTCATGGCGAACAGCCGATCGGGCGCGGCGGTCTTGAGCTTCTTTCCGCCGCCGGTGAGAGCGTCGAAGAAGCCCACGACTAGGCGGCCTGCAGCTGGCTCTCGAGCGCTTGGAGGCGCTCGATGCGCTTCTCCATGGGCGGGTGCGTGGAGAGCAGCGACTTGATCGAGCCCTTCACGCTCGCGGGCACGATGAAGAACGCGTTCATGCGCTCGGCTTCGCGGAGGTCCTTCTGCGGCACGCCCTCCATCGCCCCCGAGATCTTGAGCAGCGCCGAGGACAGCGCACTCGGCCGGCCGGTGGTGAGGGCGGCACCACGATCGGCGGTGAACTCGCGATAGCGCGAGAGGGCGAGCATCAGGAAGAAGGAGATGATGTAGACGAGGAAGGACGCCAGCAGCACAACGATGAACGGCACGCCGCCGTCATCGTCGTCGCCACCGCCGAAGAAGAAGGCGAACTGCATGATCATCGAGGCCAGGGAGGCGAAGAAGCTCGCCGTGGTCATGATCAGCACGTCGCGGTTCTTGACGTGGGCCAGCTCGTGGGCCATCACGCCCTCGAGCTCGGCGGGGGAAAGCACGTTCATGATCCCGGTGGTGGCGCACACGGTCGCCGACTTCTGCGAGCGGCCGAGGGCGAAGGCGTTCGGCACGTGGGTGTCGGCCACCGCGATCTTCGGCTTCGGGAGGTCGGCCTGGATGCACAGCCGCTCGATCATCGCGTGCAGGCCGGGTGCCTCCTGGGGGGAGACCTCCTTGGCGCCCATCGAGGCGAGCGCGAGCTTGTCCGAGAGGAACAGCTGCGACAGCGACAGCAGCCCGATGACCACGACCATGATGGCCACCCCGGCGCCCGCAGCGAAGAGCACGCCGGCGAAGGCGACGTACAGCAGTCCGAGCAGGAACATGGTGAGCAGCATCCGGAACTGCAGCCCCGCATCTCGCTTGAAGACCGCCTTCGAAGTAGCCACACGACGAATTGTAGGGAAGGGGCGCACGGCCAATTGCAGGCGCTCGTGCACGGGCAGGAATGCGGCCCTGCCCGTGCTACGGTCGGCCACCGTCTGGTCGCTGAAACACCTGCACAGCGGCGGTTCCCGCCGCCGGGTGAGCGCCCGCGGAACGCCCCCCTCAGCCGATGCGAAAGCTCTTCTGGATCTCCATCCTTGCGGCCCTCGCGGCCTACCTGCTGCTCCCCCTCCCGGGAGAGACCAAGCCGACGCTTGGCAAGCGCATCGAGGGCAAGCGGGCCGAGGTGGCCAAGAGCAAGCGCAAGGAGGGTGTGCTCACCACCGACATCACGCGCTTCAACACGCGGATCACCGGTCTCCAGGGCCAGATCGGCGGCACGCAGCGGCGGCTGCGGACCGTGCAGGGCGACCTGGACGCAAAGCGCGAGGAGCTCCTGAAGGTGCGCGACCGGCTCGAGGTTGCACGTGACCGCCTCGTCCGCGCCCGCAGCGACCTCAAGAAGAGCCGCCGCGCGCTGTCGGATCGCCTGGTCGAGCTGTACAAGTCCGACCAGCCGGACGTGCTCACGGTCGTGCTCGACGCCAAGGGCTTCGACGATCTGCTCCAGCGCACGGACTTCCTCGAGCGGATCTCCAACCAGGACGGCGCCGTGCTCACCAAGGTGCGTGTGCTCAAGAAGCGGGCCGAGAAGTCCGAGAAGCTGCTTGCGAGCCTCGAGCGCCAGCGCCAGCTCGCCGCCAAGACCATCCTTCGCCGCCGCGACGACATCGCTGCCGCCAAGGACCGGCTCACGTCCGCGCAGGGCGATCTGCGCAGCGCCCGCGGCGGTCGCCGCGCTGTCTTGGCCCGGGTGCGCCAGACACGGCACGCAGACCAAGAGGATCTCGCCGGGATGGAACGCGAGCAGGAGAAGATCCGCAGCCGGCTCGCGAGCGCGGGCTCGCAGGTCGGCGCCGGCCCCATCAGGCGCGGCAGCGGGCGCCTGATCTGGCCTGTCAACGGTCCGATCACCGGATCCTTCGGCGAGCAGCGCCCCGGTCACATTCATGCGGGCATCGACGTCGCCGCGCCCAACGGCACCCCGATTCGCGCCGCTGACTCCGGCAAGGTCGTCCTGATGGCACCGACCGGTGGCTACGGCAACTACACGTGTGTCCAGCACACGGCGAGCCTGTCCACCTGTTACGCCCATCAGTCTCGCTTCGGAACGTCGGCCGGGGCCTCGGTACGGCAGGGGCAGGTGATCGGCTTCGTGGGCAACACCGGCCACTCATTCGGCAACCACCTGCACTTCGAGGTCAGGCAGAACGGCAGCCCGGTCTCGCCGCTCGGCTACCTCTAGACCTCTACTACCCTCCGCCCCGTGCAGCCGGAGCTCAGCCTCGGACCGATCACCCTCCAGACGTTCGGGATCTGCTTCGCCTTCGGCTTCGTCGCCGCTGGGGCCGTGCTTGCGCGGAGGCTGAGGGAGCTCGGCAAGCCGGTCGACTGGGCCTACGAGATGATCTTCTCCGCAGCCATCGGCGGCCTGGTCGGCTCGCGCGTCGACTACCTGGCCCAGAACTGGAGCAACGTGTCGGGCGACCTGCTCGGCAGCATCTTCTCGGGCTCCGGCCTCGTGTGGTTCGGCGGGCTGATCGGCGGCGCGCTCGGCGTGATCCTGTGGGCGCGCCGGCGTGGATTCCTCGGAGCGCCGATGTTCGACATGTGCGCACCGGGGCTGGCGCTCGGCTATGCGATCGGTCGAGTCGGCTGTCAGGTCTCGGGCGACGGCGACTACGGCCAGAAGACGGGCGCCCCCTGGGGCATGGCCTACCCCGACGGCACACGGCCGACCACCAACGTCGTTCAGCCGACGCCCGTCTTCGAGACGATCGCGATGGGGCTGGTCGCGCTGGTGCTGTGGAACCTGCGCGACCGCTTCAGGCCGGGGGTGCTGTTCGGCATCTACCTGGTCCTCGCGGGCGTGGAGCGGCTGCTCATCGAGTTCATCCGGCGCAACGAGGTGATCTTCGTGGGGCTCACCCAGCCGCAGCTGATCAGCGTGGCGATGGTGGCCGGGGGGGCGCTGCTGGTGGCCCTCAACCGGTCCGCGCCGCCCGCGGTGTCCTCCGTGCAAGCTGCCTGACCGTGCTCCCGAGCCCGGCGGCCGCGCACAGCGCGAGGGCCACGGAGGCGCCCGCAGCTCCGCCGATGTGGAAGGAGGAGTAGATCCCGGCGATGCCCGCGAGCACCGCGACACCCGCTCCGGCCGCCATGGCGCGGCCCGGGCTCCGGACGCGATCTCCCACCGCGACGGACGGGGCGACGAGCACCGCGAGCACGAGCAGGCTGCCGAGCCCCTGCACGGCCACCGCGACGGCGCCCGCGAGCACCAGCAGGAGCCCCACTGCCACGGGGGCGGCGGGTATGCCGGCGGCACCGGAGGTGTGCGGGTCGAAGGCCACGGTCGTCAGCGCTCGGTGGCCGAGCGCGAGCACGGACCCGCCGAGCACGAGCAGGGCGGTGGCCGCCAGGAGGTCGGAGTCGGCCACCCCGAGCGGATCCCCGAACAGCAGCTCCTCCAGCCGGGCGGGCGCCTCCGGGCGCAGCGCCAGGAGCACGCCGAGGCCGAACGCGCCCGTGACCACCACCGCCGTGGCGGTGTCCGAGCCGATCCGCTCGTCGCGCGCGGCGAGTGCCACCGCCACGGCCGCGACGGCCACGCCGAGCCCGGCACCGAGCACCAGCGGCGCCCCGGCGAGCGCGGCCAGCACGAGACCGGGCAGGAGCCCGTGGGCGAGTGACTCCGACGGATAGCTGAGCCGGAAGCTGCGCACCCAGAAGCTCAACGGGCCGCAGAAGCAGCCGAGCAGCACCACCTCGAGCAGCGCGCGGCGGTCGAGTCCCGAGCTCCAGGGGTCCGTGAAGAAGCGCACCACCTCCATCGCGGTCAGTGCTCGTGGTGCTGGACGGTCACGGCCCGGACCCACTCGCCGTCGGCCGGCAACAGGATCAGCTCACTCCCGTAGGTCGCCCGGAGCACTTCCGCACCGAGGCTTTCGCCCGGCGCGCCGAACGCCACCTGGCGGCCGTTTAAGCAGAGCACGGCGTCGAAGGTCCTGGCGCTCTCGACGTCGTGGGACGCGACGAGCAGCGTGCGCCCCTCGGCGCGAAGGTCGGCGAACACGGCCGCGATGGTCTCGGCGCTGGCCGGGTCCACTCCCGCCAGCGGCTCGTCGAGCAGCAGCACGCCGGTCCCCTGCGCGAGCGCCCGCGCCAGGAGCACCCGGCGCCGCTGGCCGCCGGAGAGCGCCCCGAAGCGCACGTCTGCACGGTCGGCAAGGCCCACGCGAGCGAGCGCCTCGCGGGCACGGTCACGCTGGCTGCGCCGAGGAGGAAGCCACCAGCGGCCGTCGGCCAGCGTGCCCATCAGGGCCACGTCGAGCGCCGAGACCGGGAAGTCGAGCCGCGCCTGGTCGGATTGGGCGACGTAGGCCGGGCGGCCATCCACCCGCACTCGGCCCGTGAGCGGGGCGAGCTCTCCGGTCAGAGCGCGAAACAGCGTGGTCTTGCCACCCCCGTTTGGGCCGAGCACGCAGATCGAGGTGCCGGGGGTCGCGCTGAACGACACGTCGGCGAGCGCCGGGCGGCCGCCGTAGCCGACGGTGACTCCGTCGACCTCGAGTGACGGCAGGGCGGTCACGCGGCCGGCTCGGCCCGCGTCGCGCGAATCCGTGAGCGGCCCGCGGCCCCGACGGCCACCGCCAGGTACACGAGCGCGCCGAGCACCGCGATCGCGGGGCCAGGCGGCACGTCCAGCCACAACGACGCGTAGAGGCCGAGTGCCGACTGCAGGAGGCCCACGGCCACGGCCGCGCCGAGCAGCGTGGATGCGCTGCGTGACACCAGCAGCGCGATCGCGGCGGGCACGACGAACAAGGATGTCACGAGCAGCGATCCCACGGCCGGCAGCGAGGCGACGACGCAGAAGGCGACGAGCAGCAGCAGGCCGCCGTCGAGCCACCGGCGCGACAGGCCGAGCGCGGGCGCGCCGGCAGGGTCGAAGGCCGTTGTCACCCACGCACGCCCGAGCAGCGCGGCAGCCACCACGGCGACGGTGGCCGCGGTGGCTGCCATCAGCAGCTCGGAGTCCTTGACGGCGACCACCGAGCCGAACAGCAGCAGGTCGACCGAAGCGCCGGAGCTGAAGACGTCGCTTGCGAGGATCGTGCCCGCCGCGAGGGCCACCACCAGCAGGAGCCCTGTTGCCGGGCCGCCCGGATCGCGGCCGTCGCGCGCTGCCCGCCCGGTGCCCAGCGCGAAGCCTGCGGCCACCGCGAGGGCCGCTATCCGCGGGCTGATGCCGGCCGCCTGCGCCACCACCACGCCCGGGAACGTGGCCGTGCCGACCGCGTGGGAGAAGAATGCCAGCCGCCGCAGCACGACGAAGGCACCGAGCACGCCGCCGGCCACCGCGAGGAGCGACAGCTCCAACAGCGCGAGTCGCGTCGAATGCAGCTCGAGGAGGTAGACGGGGTCTGGCAGCGTGGCCGCCGGGGGGAGCACCCACGCAGTGTAATGAGAATGATTCTTGACAAGACCCGCACGGTGACCACGTCTCGCAGCCGCAGCCGCAGCCGCAGCCCGCAGTCGCGCTAGCGTCGGTCGAACGCCCGCTCGGCGAAGCGGGCCGACAGGTTCTGGACCTCCACGTCGTGCTGGAGCGAGCGGTGGTGCCCACCCGGGAAGATCACGAGCCGCTTCGGCTCGGCTGCCGCGTCGTAGAGCTCCTGACTGGCTGCGAAGGGAACGCGCTCGTCGCCCTCGGCGTGCAGGAGCAGCAGCGCGGTGCCCGGTCCGAGTGCGGCAGCACCGGCCACGGGGTCGAGCGTACGCAGCCAGGCGACGGTGCTCTCGCGGTCCACGCGAAACTCCTGCTTCGCCTCGGTGTCGAGCATGCGGGCCAGCAGCTCGGGCGGCGCTGGACAGATCGCGACGACGGCGGCGATCGAGGGCTCGGCAGCGGCCGCCTGGATGGCGAGGAAGCCGCCGAGGCTCGACCCGCGCAGCCCGATGGCCGACACGTGCTCGGCAAGCACGTCGCGCATGGCGAGCACGTCGCCGACGGCCGAGGGGCCGAACTCGCCGGTGGAGCGCCCGTGACCGCGGGCATCGAAGCAGAGAGCCGCCACGCCCCGCGCGCGGCACGTGCGCGCGAAGTCGAAGTGGCTCTCCTTGGCCGAGCCGGCGCCGTGCAACACCACCATCCCGCCCTTCGGGACGCCATCGGGCACGAACAGCGCGTAGGAGATGCCGTTGTGGTCTGAGATCACGGGCGGCGCGGGAGGGTCGTGCTTCATACTCGCGGACCCTATGGCGCACGAGCACACAGAGCCCGCGGAGGCCGCCGCGGGCCGGCGCGCGCTGCCCGGGGGCCTCGCCGCCGTCTACCCGCTGGGCTCGGAGCTCGGTGCAGACGGCGAGCTGCGAATCGCCGGCTGCGACGTCCGCGAGCTGGCCCGCGAGTTCGGCACGCCCGCCTACGTCTTCTCGGAGGCCGATCTGCGCGAGCGCGCACGCGCCACCCGTGCCGCCTTCGCCGAGCGCGCAGAGCACTTCCAGGTGCTCTACGCCAGCAAGGCGTTCCCGTGCACGGCGGCCCTGGCGATCTTCGCCGAGGAGGGGCTGTCGTGTGACTGCGCTTCCGGTGGCGAGCTGCACCTCGCGCTGAACGCGGGCTTCGATCCCGAGCGGATCTACCTGCACGGAAACAACAAGTCCGACGCCGAGCTGCGCCAGGCGGTGCAGGCGGGCGTGGGCCACATCATCGTCGACTCGCTCGACGAGATCGACCGGCTCGAGCGGATCTGCGCAGGAAGCTCGCAGCGGGTCATGATCCGGGTGACCCCCGGCATCGAGCCCGAGACCCACAGGGCCATCCGCACCGGCCAGGAGGACTCCAAGTTCGGGGTGCCGATGCGGGATGTCGAGCGCGCACTACAGCGGTGCGCCTCGATCGGTCTCGAGGTGCGCGGCGTGCACGCACACATCGGCTCTCAGGTGTTCGACCTCGATGTCTACGAGTCCCTCTCAGACGTGCTGCGCCAGATCGGCGACTTCCCGCTGCTGAACCTCGGCGGCGGCTTCGCGATCGCCTACACCCGCGAGGACCGCCCGCCCTCAGCCGCCGAGTACGCCGAGGCGATGCTCGCCGCCGTGCCCGACGATGTCACGGTGCTGTGCGAGCCCGGACGCTCGCTGGTCGGCAACGCCGGCATCTCGCTCTACACCGTCGGCACGGTCAAGGAGATCCCCGGCGTGCGCACCTACGTCGCCGTGGACGGCGGCATGGCCGACAACATCAGGCCAATGCTCTACGGCGCGCTCTACGAGGCAGACATCGCCACGCGCTTCGGTGACGCCACGCCGTGCCGGATCGTCGGGATGCACTGCGAGTCGGGCGACATCCTGGTCGGCGAGGCCACGCTGCAGGATCCACGGCCCGGCGACCTGCTGGCCATGCCCGCCACGGGGGCATACGGTCACGCGATGGCGAGCAACTACAACGCCGTCAGGCGCCCGCCGGTGGTGTTCTGCAACGATGGCGACGCCCGTGTGGTGGTGCGCCGCGAGACCTACGACGACCTGACCGCGCGCGATGTCTGAGGGGCCGCGGCCGTTCCGGGTCGGCGTGCTCGGCCGCGGCACCGTCGGGGCGGCGTTCGAGGTGCTGATCGCCCAGCGCGCCGATGCGATCGCGGCAGAGGTCGGCTTCCGGCCCGAGATCAGCGGCGTGCTCACCACCCGCGACGGCGACTTCGACCAGATCCTGGCTGCCAGTGACCTGATCGTCGAGCTGATCGGGGGCACCGATCCCGCGCTCGACTACGCGCTGCGGGCGATGGAGTCGGGCAAGCACTTCGTGACCGCCAACAAGCAGCTGGTCTCGCGTCACGGGGAGCAGCTGTTCGAGGTGGCCGGGCGTGCCGGCGTGCAGCTGCGCTTCGAGGCGGCCGTCGGCGGCGTGGTGCCCGCCATCCGCGTGATCTCCGAGACGCTCGCGGCCGCCCACATCGAGCGTGTGCACGGGATCGTGAACGGCACCACCAACTTCATCCTCACCGCGATGGAGCGCACCGGGGCCTCATACGAGGACGCGCTGGCCGAGGCCCAGCGGCTGGGATACGCCGAGGCCGATCCAACAGACGACGTGACTGGCGCCGACGCCGCCGCGAAGATGGCCATCATCGCCAGGCTCGCCTTCGGCGCCCCCGTGCACGTGGACGACGTGCCGCGCGAGGGCATCGAGCACATCACGGCGGAGGACATCGCCTACGCGCGCGAGCTCGACCTGTCGCTCAAGCTGATCGGCAGCGCCGAGCGCGTGGACGGCGGCCTCTCCGTGCAGGTCTACCCGGCGTTCCTGTTCGCCGGCCACCCGCTCGCGGCGGTCAACGGCTCGTTCAATGCGGTGACGATCGAGTCGCCTGACATCACCGAGATCACGCTCTCGGGTCCCGGCGCCGGCGGCTCGCAGACCGCCTCCGCCGTGCTCGGCGACGTGATCTCGGCGATGATCCCGCCGCCGTTTAACCCGCCGCCGGCAGAGCCCGCAGTCCTCGTGACCGACCGCGAGTCGTCCTTCTACCTCCACGTCGAGGTGGCCGACCACCCGGGCGTGCTTGCCCAGGTGGCCGAGCTGCTCGGCCTGCAGGACGCGTCGATCCGGTCGGTGGTGCAGAAGGGCATCGGCGACGACGCGCGTCTCGCGATGGTCATGCACCCCGTGCTCGAGTCGAAGTTCCGTGCTGCCGTGGACCTGATCGGCAGGCTCGACTTCGTGCGCTCGACGCCGCGTGTGATCCGCGTGATCGGCGAGACCTTCGAGTGAGCATGTGGCGCTACAGGGACCGGCTGCCTGTCGATCCCCTCGTGACGCTCGATGAGGGCGACACCCCACTCGTGTACGCGCCCCATCTGAGTGAGCTCACCGGGTGCGAGGTGCACCTGAAGATCGAGGGGGCGAACCCGACCGGCTCGTTCAAGGACCGCGGCATGACCGTCGCAGTGTCCGCCGCGATCGCCGAGGGCGCCGAGGCCGTGATCTGTGCCTCCACGGGCAACACGGCCGCGAGTGCCGCCGCCTACGCCGCCCGCGCCGGATTGAAGGGCGCGGTGATCGTGCCCGAGGGCAAGATCGCCACCGGAAAGCTTGCCCAGGCGCTGATGCACGGCGCGCGCGTGATTGCGCTGCGCGGCAACTTCGACGAGGCGCTTACGTTGGTGCGTGCCCTGGCCGACAAGCACCCCGTCGCGCTGGTCAACTCCGTGAACGAGTACCGCGTCGAGGGGCAGAAGACGGCATCGTTCGAGATCTGCGATGCGCTCGGGGAGGCGCCCGACGCGCTGTGCATTCCCGTGGGCAACGCGGGCAACGTGACCGCCTACTGGAAGGGCTTCGAGGAGTACGGCGCGCGACCGCGCCTGTACGGCTTCCAGGCCGCTGGCGCCGCGCCACTGGTGGAGGGCGCGCCTGTCGAGTCCCCCGAGACGGTGGCGTCTGCCATCCGGATCGGCAACCCCGCGCGGTGGGAGGAGGCGATGGGCGCGTTCACCGGCTCGCGCGGGCAGGTGCGCGCGGTGTCAGACGCCCAGATCCTCGACGCCTACCAGCTGCTGGCCTCGCGCGAGGGCGTGTTCTGCGAGCCGGCGTCGGCGGCATCGGTGGCGGGGCTGCTTGCGCACGGCGCCGAAGGGCGCGTGGTGTGCGTGCTCACCGGCCACGGGCTCAAGGACCCGCAGACGGCCATGAGCCGAGCGAGCTCGGTGATCCCGTGCGAGCCCGACCTCGCCAGCGTGGAGGACGCGGTACTTGGTTCAGGATCGGGCACGACGCCCGATCCTGGCGGGGGCGTTCGGTGAACAGGCGGCGGATCGTGTCGGTGCCGGCATCCTCGGCGAACCTCGGTCCGGGGTACGACGTGCTGGCCGCCGCGCTGTCGCTCTCGCTCGAGCTCGAGGTCGAGGAGACCGGGGACTTCTCGGTGGAGTCAGACACCCCCGGGGTGCCGCTCGACCGCACCAACATGTGCGTGCGCGCCTTCGAGTTGCTGCATCCCGCCGACGGGCTTTCCTTTTCGATCCGCTCGCAGATCCCGATGCAGAGCGGCCTCGGGTCGAGCGCCGCCGCCATCGTGGCCGGACTGACGGCCGCGGACCACATGTTCGAGCTCGACGCGCCGCTGTTCGAGCATGCGCGCGCGCTGGAGGGCCACCCGGACAACGTCGCGGCGGCTCTGTATGGCGGATTCGTGGTGTGCGGTCCAGACGTACCGGTGCGGATCGAGCCGTCCGAGGGGCTCGAGGGCGTGATCGCGGTGCCCGCGCAGGGTGTGGCCACGTCGCGGGCGCGCCAGGCGCTGCCGGCCGAGGTGCCGGTCACAGACGCCACCTTCAACATCGCCCACGCGTCGATGCTCATGCTCGGCTTGGCGCGCTCGGACTTCTCGCTGATCGCCCGTGGGCTTTCAGACCGCATCCACCAGCCGCGCCGTGCCGCGCTCTATCCACGCTCGATGGAGCTGCTCGACCTGGCCCCCGAGCTCGGCGCGATCGGCGCCAGCATCTCCGGCGCCGGGCCGACGGTGCTGTTCTGGTGCCAGTGGCAGCAGACCGGCGACGTGCTCGGGGCGCTGCGGTCCGCCGCTCCGGACTGCGATGCGCAGCGCGTGAACTTCGTGCCCGCTGGCGCCGACGTGAGGGCGCTCCAGTGAGCGTCGAGGCCGCGGGCGGCGTGATCGTGCGCGACGGCCCCGGCGGCAGCGAGATCTGCGTGGTGCACCGGCCCCACCGTGAGGACTGGTCGCTGCCCAAGGGCAAGCTCGACGCGGGGGAGAGCTTCGAGGAGGCAGCCCTGCGTGAGGTGCTCGAGGAGACCGGGCTCACCGTGCGTCTCGGCGAGGAGCTCGCAAGCACGCACTACGAGGATCAGAAGGGCCGGCCCAAGGTGGTGCGCTACTGGCGGATGGCGGTGGTCGAGGATCCTGGATTCGAGCCGCACGACGAGGTCGACCAGCTGCGCTGGCTGGCCCCCCCGGAGGCGCTGACACTGCTCAGCTACGCGCACGATCGGGAGCTGGTCGCCTCGCTGTGAGCGAGGCCACCGAGAGGCCGACACCCCGCCAGTCGTTCCGCCGGGGGCTCGAGGCGGGCGTCCCCTTCGCCATCGCCGGCGGGCTGCTGAACGGGTGGTCGGCTGAGACGCCTATGGTCTTCGGGAGAAGGCATCGCCAACCGATGCCCCGAGTGAAGGAGAGCACTGTGGAAGCAAGCGGAGGGTTCGGCTCAGAGACTGCGGCAGCGCCCGGCACCAGCGAAACGTCCACGACGCCGGAGCCGGCTTCTGGCGGGGGCGGGCTCGAGCCACACCACTCCCCCGAGGAAGGTGGCCGCCTCTCGACGGACAAGGGCGATACCACGATTGCTGCGGGTGTGGTGGCCAAGGTGGTCGGAATCGCGGCACGCGAGGTGCCCGGGGTGTATGAGATGGGCGCCGCCGCCGGGCGCGCGATCGGCAAGGCCACCCAGCGGGTGGGCATCGGCGACGAGCGCACGCAGGGCGTGAGCGTCGAGGTGGGCACCCGCGAGGCGGCGGCCGACCTCGTGATCGTGGTCGAGTACGGCGAGTCGATCCCGCAGGTGGCCGGCGAGGTGCGCGACAACGTGATCCGCCGCGTCGAGGGCATCTGTGGGCTCGACGTGACCGAGGTCAACATCGCCGTCAACGACATGCACTTCGCCGGCGACGAGGACGACCAGGCGTCGCGGGTCGAGTAGTCCATGGAGGAGTCACCACGGCTGGCGCTCGCCCGGCTGGCGGAGAGGGCAGCCCTGGAGGATCCGGCCGTGCACTCGCTCGACTCGGGCCCTTCCGGCCTGAAGGCGACGCGTTCGCGCGACGGGCTGGTCGGCGGGGTCGTCTGCTCGGCGGTGGCGGGGGGCGGGTTCTCGATCGACCTGCACGTGGTCGCCCTGCCAGAGGACCTGCACGCGATGTCTGACCGGGTGCGGGCGACCGTGCGCGAGTCCGCGGCCGCCAGCGGCGTCGAGGACCAGGTGCGCTCGGTGTCGGTGCACGTGGAGGACATCGCCGAGACCGCCGCCGGAGGCCCCGCGTGATCCTGCTCCTGCGGGCGCTCTCGCGTGCCATGGCCTTCGCGCTCCTGATCGTGGCTGCGCTCGCGTGCCTGGCGGCCGCGCTGTTCTCGATCCCGCCAGGCGACTCCGGGCTCACCCAGCTCGGCAAGCTCACCCATACTCGCGAGGCGGCCGAGCGCAGCGGCCGCTTCCTCGACCGGCTCGAGGCCGGCGACGTGCCCGCCAATGCCGCCGCGGGCGCCGGGATCGCCGCCATCGTCGGTCTCGTTCTCGTGGCGGGCGCCGTCCTGCCGCGGCGTGAGCGCACGCTGGCGCTCGACAGCTCGGACGAAGGCCGGATCGCCGCGCGCAAGCGGCCGCTTCAGAGCGCCGTCTCCACGCTCGCCGAGCGTCCACGTGGCGTCACACGGACGCGCGCGCGGGTACGTGGCCGCTACCGGCGCGCGGGTGGCCGCCTCCGGGTGCGTGCCGGCCGTGGCCCGGGCGCCGAGCCCGACGCGCTCGCAACCCAGATCCGTGCGGAGGTTGCGGGCCTCGCCGAGGCCTTCAAGCTGCGCACCAAGGTACGCACGCGGCGGGACGAGAAAGGTCGTCGCCCTCGATGAGGCCGCGACAGCGCCTCGCGCTGCGGCGCTCGGCGCTCACCGTGATCGGTCAGCTGTTCGCCGGGCTGATCGGCCTCGCCCTGCTGTGGGGAGCGCTGGTGATCGGCGCCCTCGCGGCCGGCATCGACCCTTCGAGCGTGGCGTCCGCCAGTGGCTACCAAAGCGTCCATTCTGGGCTGTCGGGCATCACCACCGAGGACGTGCAGGGCTCGACCGTGCGCCTGATCGTCGGCCTCGGCGGCGTGGTGGCGGCCGTGCTGCTCGGGCTCATGGCCCGTGCGCAGCTGCCCGCGCCGCGGCTGGCGCGCGGCGCAGTCGAGCTCGAGGACGGGCTCCGTGGCCGCACCACCGTCTCGCCGCGGGCCGTCGAGCGCGTGGTCGAGAGCGCGGCGGTGTCTGAGCCATCAGTGCGCGCCGCCGCCGGGCGCTTCGCGGGCGAGTCGCTCGCGCTCGACGTGACCCTCGAGCGTGCCGACGACGTGGCCGGCGTGCTGCGCGAGGTGCACCGGGCCGCGCGCGGCGCCCTCCAGACCCACGGCTTGCCGGTCGCAGTCGTGGACGTGACCTTGACAAAGTTCGATGCAGCACAGGGAAGAGAGCTCGACTGAAATGACGATCAAGCAGTACGCCTCGCTGATGGGGTTCGCGTTCGTCGCCGCCGCTTTCGGCCTGGGGATCGGGGCCGCGCTGGTGTGCGTCGTGGGAGCCGCGCTTGCCTACGGGGCAGCCGCCGTGGCGGTCGGGGAGCTCGACGCCGAGGAGATCCGTGAGCGCGTGGAGGGCGCGCGCTCTGGCTTCCAGCAGCCGGAGCGCAAGAATCCGCCCCGCTGACCCTGACTGCGAGTAAGCGATGGATTCAGCGATCGAACGCCTGAGCGTCCTCGACCAGTCACCGATCAGCGAGGGCTCGACCGGCTCCCGGGCGCTGCGTCAGACGATCGAGCTGGCCATGCTGGTCGAGCGGCTCGGCTACCACCGCTACTGGGTCTCAGAGCACCACGGCGGCCCGATGCTCGCCGGCCCGAGTCCCGAGGCGCTGATCGGGCCGATCGCCTGCGCCACGAGCCGCATGCGGATCGGCAGCGGCGGCGTGATGCTGCCCCACTACAGCCCGTTCAAGGTGGCCGAGAGCTTCAGCCTGCTCGCCGGCCTGTTTCCCGATCGGATCGATCTCGGCATCGGCCGCGCGGCCGGCACCGACCCGATGACCGCCCATGCGCTGCAGAGGGATCGCAGACCGGTGGTGCGGTCCTCGCCGGATCAACGATCCGGCTCCGGTCCTACCCTGGGAATGCCCGACGACTTTCCCCAGCAGCTCGCAGAGCTGCTGGCCTACCTCGACGACCGGCTGCCGCCCGGCCACCCGTTCGCGCGGCTGGCCAAGGCGCTGCCGGGAACGCCGGAGAAGCCCGAGCCGTGGCTGCTCGGCTCGTCGCCGCAGAGCGCGATGTGGGCCGGTGAGACGGGTCTGCCCTACGCCTTCGCCGACTTCATCAACCCCAACGGCGCGGAGATCGCACAGCTCTACCGCGACCGGTTCGTGGACTCCGAGCATCTGTTGGCGCCGCAGCTCGCGGTTGCCGCGTGGGCCGTGGCAGCAGACACCGAGGAGGAGGCCCGACAGCTGGCGTCCTCGTCGCAGATGGCCATGCGCGAGCTGCGTGCCGGACGGCTGATCGCGGTGCCGCCCGTGGAGAAGGCGATGCGCTACCTCGAGCGCCGGGCCGAGAACGGCGGCGCGACGGGGAGCAGACGACTGATCCTGGGCACCGGCCGGCAGGTCCGCGCCGGGCTCGAGGAGCTCGCAGGCTCCTACGGCGCCGACGAGGTGATCGTCGTGACGATCACTCACGATCCGCAGGCGCGGCGGCACTCCTACGAGCTCATCGGCGATGCGTTCGGGCTCGGTAACAGCGACGTGGCTGCCCCCAGCGGCGCCTCCGCCTCCTAGAACAGCGCGCTCAGGTACCGCTTCGCCCCCTTGGCGCTTGCGGTGAGCTTCTTGTCGGCCAAGCCGAGCTGGACGACCTTGCCGCGTCGGACCTGGATGAGGATGCGGGACTTCGAGGCTGGAGCGAGGAAGAAGTCCGACGTGCCCACCGTGTAGCGCTTCTCGTTGCGCAGTCGCTTGGCCATGCTGCTGGTGGGCGAGCCCACCTTGATGCCCTGGACCTTGGTGGTCTTCGCCGAGGTCACCGAGAGCACCGTCCGGCCCGAGACACGCCGGCGCTCGCCGCGGGTGAGCGACTCGAGCAGGCCGGTGGTCGGATACCCGCTGCGCGCATTGGCGCCACCCACAAGGCAGAAGCTGTCGATCGCCGCGCTCTTTGCCTTGAGGCTCGCCTTGGGATAGGCCTTGCGGTTGAGGGTGCGCTTGCGACCGAGGACGGAGCGGTCGGCCGTGTGACC
>JBBPXW010000084.1:0-33927 GCA_038200525.1 Solirubrobacterales bacterium
AGCATGACCGAGGTGATCGCGACCGGGGTGCCGAAGCCGGCAAGGGCCTCGAGCAGCGCGCCGAAGCTGAAGGCGATGATGATGGCCTGGATCCGCTGGTCGTCGGAGATGGCTCCGAACGAGCGGCGTAGGACGGCGAAGTGACCGGTCTCGACGGTCATGTTGTAGACCCAGATCGCCGTGACGACGATCCACATGATCGGAAACAGGCCGAATGTGGCTCCCTCGGAGGCCGACAGCAGGGCCTGGCCCACCGGCATCCCGTACACGGCCACGGCGACCACGATCGCCACAGCGAGCGCGCTCAATGCGGCCCACTGCGCTTTCAGCTTCACGCCCCCGAGCAGCACGAACAGCGTGATCAGCGGCAACACGGCAAAGATCGAACTCAGCCCGAGGGAATCGCCCACGGGATCGAATACCTGCTTGTACATGACCTCTCCTCTCCTAGCTGGGCGGATGCCCCGGGACGGGCAGGCGGAAACGCTCGCGTACGCACCTTTAGGCTGACGGGGGCGTGCGCACCGTCTATCTCGGCACCTCGGACTTCGCCGCGACCGTGCTCTGTCGCCTCGTCGAGGCAGGTCACGCACCGAGCCTGGTGCTCAGTCGGCCCGACCGGCCGCGCGGGCGGGGGCGCAGGGAGCAGTCCCCGCCCGTCGCCGTCGCCGCGCGCGAGCTTGCGATCGACGTGGCCCAGCCCGAGGACGTGGCATCGGACGAGACCTTCGAGCGGGTGGCATCGGTCGAGCCCGACGCCCTCTGCGTGTGTGCCTACGGCGCGATCATCAGGGAGCCGCTGCTCTCGGCCTACGAGGCCTACAACGTGCACCCGTCCCTGCTTCCACGGTGGCGCGGCGCCGCCCCGATCGAACGCGCCATCGAAGCGGGAGACGACCTGACCGGGGTCTGCATCATGCGTCCTGTGGCCGAGCTCGATGCCGGCCCCGTGTTCCTGCGCGCCGCCGAGCCCATCCTCCGCGACGACGCGTACGGAACGCTGGCCCCGCGGCTCGCGCTCATGGGCGGCGACCTGCTGGTGAGGGCACTCGACGAGCAGCCCGAGCCAGAGGCGCAGCCGGAGACCGGCATCACCTACGCCGACAAGATCGGGCGCGAGGAGCGCCGACTCGACCCCGCCCGGCCCGCCGTCGAGCTCGAGCTCGTGGTGCGCGCCCTCTCGCCCCACATCGCGGCGTGGGTGCCGGAGGGCGACGGTGATGCGCGCCTCGGGGTGCTGCGCGCGGTCGCGCGCGACGTCGAGGGTGTCGCGCTCGGGGCCGTGACCGAACGCGAGGGCAGCCTGCTGCTGGGCACCGCGGCGGGCGCGCTCGAGCTGCTCGAGGTCCAGCCCGCAGGCAAGCGCGTCATGGGTGCCTCAGACTACATCCGCGGACGAGTCCGGCCTGCCAGCCAGAATGGCCCACGTGGCTGAGCTGCCAGTGGATCTCGGACCCGGATGTCCCTCGTGCGGGGAGCCGTGGCTGCGCGCGACGAACCTCCCGGGACGCTACCGCTGCGTCAACTGCCTGCACCGCTACGAGCTGCGCTCAGAGTGCGACAACTGCGGCGCGCACTCGACCATCGCGCGGATGTCTGACACGGCCAACGTGATCTGCCGTAACTGCGGCAGCTCGATGTTGCGGCCGATCTGAGCGGCCGTGGGCTGCAGAGCGAGCGCCCGGTCTGAGCTGGTTTCAGCTATCGGGCGTCCGGCCCGGCTTCGGCCGTGTCCTGCTTCTCCGTGGCCTCGCTGAGTGCCTCGGCGCGGTCGCGCTCGGCCCGCTCGGCCGCCTCCCGGCTCGCTGCTGCGGCCTGCTCCTGATCACGTGCCTCGGCCGCCTTGCGCTCGGCCACGCCCTCGAGCTCGACGGCCCTCTCCTTCGCCTCGCGGGCCTCGGCCTCACGGGCGGCCCGCGCCGCGCCGCTCTCGAGCGCCCCCGATCCCGACAGGTCGATCCCGAAGTGCTGGCCTGCGGCGTCGCGCTCGGAGCCACTCACGTCCGCGCCGGGCTCCACCTGGGGCGCGTCCTCGAGCTGATCCTTCGTGAATGCGACGCGCACGCTTGTGCGGGTGACGGTCGAGCCCTGCAGAGGCAGCAGGTAATGCCTGCGGCCGAGCAGACCCGACTGCACCGTGGCCGCGACGGCGTCGCGCGAGCCGGCTCCGAACAGCACGTCCTCGAGCTTTCCAAGCTTCTCGCCGTCGGAGTCGACGACCTCCTGTCCGACCCAGTCCTCGATGCGCTCGATGTCCACGTGCTCTCCCTCGGTGATCGTGTCGCCCGGACCATAGCCTGGACGTTTCCCGGACGGTTGCCCGAGACAGTGACGTGGAGGCTTCTGGCCGTAGGCGAAGTCGGGCCGCTGACGCTATGCCCGTGCGGGCAGCGAGTCCAGCGTCTTCTTGAGGTCGGCGACCGTCTGGAAGTCGAGGCCAAGGGCGTGGTCGTGGCGGTGGGCGACCTTGCCGTCCTCGTCGATGATGATGGCCGAGCGCTTGGTCATCTTCAGCCGCTTGGCGTAGGCGTCGTACTGGCCCGACACCGAGCCGTCGGGATCGGCGAGCAGCGGCACGTTGAGCTCGTGGTGGTCCTGAAACGACTTCTTCGAGTCGATGTCCTTGCCGGAGATGCCGACGGCCGTGACGCCGAGCGCGCCGAACGCCTCCGAGTTGTCGCGGTAGGAGCAGAACTGCTTGGTGCACACGCTTGTCTCGTCGCCCGGGTAGAAGAGCAGCAGCACCTTCTCGCCCAGATGGTCGGACAGCTTGAACGCGCCGGCGGTGCCGTCGAGCTGGAAGTCGGGGGCCTCTTCTCCTACTGCGGGGTGCTTGGGCATGGCGTCGACCCTACCCCTTGCGATAGAGCGAATACAGCAGTCCGCTCAGCAGCAGGGCGCCGGCCACATAGCCCACCTCGACCTGCAGCACGCGGTCGTCGAAGCGGAAGATCAGCAGAAAGGCCACGAAGGCGGCCGCCGAGCCCAGCCAGCACGCGGACGCCTGGAGCGCTCGGTTGCGCGCCAGCAGCGCCTGGTTGAGCGTCGCGGCGGCCAGGTACATGCCCATGCCGATCGAGATCAACACCAGCCCGAGCCGGTCGTAGTCGAAGTCGCCGCCGAACACGAGGTCCATCGCGAACGGCCCGGCCACGGCCATCGCGAGCGCGACGACGCCGGCGAAGCCGGCGATCGCCGAGAGCGTCACGTTCACGCTGCGCTTGAACGGATCGGTCTCGCCGCGTGCGCCGAGGCGGGTCAGGTGGGGGAGGATCGAGGTCTGGATGGCCTGGAACAGCTGCAGTGGCGCGCGCGCGATCAGGAGCACGTTGAAGACGAAACCGGCGAGTACCGCTCCGGTGTCGGGCTCGGTGGCCTTGACCAGCAGCGGTCCGGCGTTCAGGAACGTCTGCTCGCTCAGCATGATCAGCAGCACGGCCACCGCGAAGCCGCTGCCATTGGCGAGCGTGAACTCCGGCTCGCCGCCCGGCTCGGCCGCGGCGGCCTCGTCGAGGGCGCGCGCCTGCGCCGCTGCGGCGTCGTCCAGGGCGCGCGCCTCGGCCGCTGGGGCGTCGTCGGATCCCGAGTCACGAGTTCCGCCCGCGAGGCGGGAGGAACTCGTGTCGCCGGGCTCGAGTTCGTCGGGCGCTCGCCGGCGCGACAGCGCGATCGGCACCACGGCCAGCGAGACGATCGGGGCGGCCGCTATGCCGAGCGCCACGATCGATTGGCCCGAGGCGATGCCGACCGCCACCACGAGCGCGAACATCACCCGCGAGAGGGCCTCCGTCAGCACCAGCCCCCCGTACAGGCCGAAGCGCCGCCGGCCTGCGAGGAACCCGCGCGCGAAGTAGCTCACCGCATAGGCGAGCACCGCCACGATCATCACGTGGTAGAGGGTGCTCGAGCCCTCGAACAGGTCGTCGCGGAGCGGCGCCTTGAACGCCACAGCCGCGATCACGAACACCACGCCGAGAGCCAGCTGGATGGTGGCTGCCACGCGGAGGTGCTCGGTGCCGGCGTGGCCGTGCGCCTCGCGCTCGGCGATCGTGCGCGAGAGCAGTTGCTCGACCGGCCGGTAGAGCACCGAGACGGTGATGAACACCGCCGACCACAGCAAGGTGATCCCGCCGTAGTCGGCCTCGGAGAGGTTGTGGCTTGCCAGCGAGAAGTAGCCGTAGGTCACAAGGCCCGTGGCCCCGATCCCGAGGGAGAGGATCCCCGCTCCCTTCTGGAACCCTCTTTCGCCGGCTTCGGCGGGCTCGGTCTCGGCCACTACAGGCGGACGAGCACCATGGACCACGGAAACGGCGAGCGCGCCTCCACGACGTCGCCGTGCCGCGAGAGCAGCCGCTTAAACGATCGCTTGGACCAGTGGTTCACGTGGCCGGGGGTGTTGCCGAGGTCCTTCAAGTAGGAGCCCCGCGCCATGTTGAGGCCGCGCCACATCGGCTCGCGCGGGACGGACACCAACAGGTGACCGCTCGCCACGCGCGCCATCTCCGCGACCGTCGCCTCCGGCTCGGGCACGTGCTCGAGCACCTCGATGGCGGCCGCAAGCTCGAACTCGCCTTCGGCGAAGGGGAGCCTCGTAGCCTCCTCGACGCGGTACTCGAGGTTCGGCCGCTCACGCGTGGCCCACAGCGCCTTGAGCTCGGGGTCGTCAAGGTCGATGCCGACGATCCGATTGTCACCGAGCCGCTGCGCCCACTCGTAGGTGAGCACGCCCTCGCCGCAGCCCACGTCGAGCACCGACGTGGGGTCGGCTCGCTCCCACAGCTCGTCGAGCGTCCCGTGAAACCGGCCCATCAGTCGGCGCACGACAGGATTCGTCGAGCCGTACTTGTCGAAGGTGTTGCCCGTCGGCGCGCTGCCCGGATCGGTGGACCCGGGGGTGGCCACGCCCGTGCTCACAGGTTCACCGGCTCGCGCTCCGGGGTCTTGCCGGTAGCCGGACCCGACTCGGCCCCGGTGGTCGCACGACCACCGGCCTCGGCAGGCTCGTAGTGGGAAGGCTCGACCCCGAGCGTCAGCTCCACACGGCGCACCCGCTCGAGCGTGCGCGCCTGCAGCGACCGGCTGGCGGCGAGGATGTCCGCGACCACGCCGAGGGCCACGAGCTGCACGGCGATGATCAGCAGCGTCGAGCCGAGAATCAGTGACTGCACGTGGCCCTGGCCCTCACCGGCGAAGAAGAAGTAGAGGAAGCGGGCCCAGATCACGGTGGCCGGGGCCGCGACGATGGCCGCGGCGATCATGAACACGCGCAGCGGCTCGTACAGGGCGTACACGCGGAAGATGGCCACGGCGTTGCGGCGGACGTAGGACCACATCGACGGGAACAGGCGCGACTCGCGCGTCTTCTCGTTCGTCCGGATGGGCACGTGATCGACGGCCACGAGCGCCTTTCCGGCGAGGATGATCGTCTCGAGCGTGTAGGTGAACCGCGAGACCACAACCATCTGCAGCGCGGCCTCCCGGTTGTAGGCGCGAAAGCCGGAGGTCGTGTCGGGAATGGCGGTGCCCGACGCCCGCCGCACCACCGCGCTGCCCAGCCGCTGCAGGCGCTTCTTCAGCGGGGAGAAGTGCTCGATCGTGTCGGTCTCGCGGTCTCCGACCACCATGTCGGCGCGGCCGGCTGCGATCGGCTCGACGAGCTTCGGGATGTCACCTCCGTAGTACTGGTTGTCGGCATCGGTGTTGACGATCACGTCGGCGCCGAGCTTCAGGCACGCGTCGAGGCCGGCCTGAAAGCCCGCGGCGAGGCCCTTGTTGTTGGTGAGCTTGACGATGTGGTCGACACCTCCCGCGCGCGCGACCTCGATCGTGGCGTCGGTCGAGCCGTCGTCGATCACGAGCCACTCGACGGAGTCGAAGCCGGGCACCTCGCGCGGGAGGTCGGCGAGGGTGCCCGGCAGCTGGGCCTCCTCGTCCTTGCAGGGGATCTGGATGATGAGCTTCACGACAGGGAAGGAGGGTAACCCGCCTGAGCTCCTCGGTTTCACATCCTCTGCAGCGCAACGGTCCAGCAGCACCCTTTGCTACCTTGGGCTGCTGTCCAACCCCGTCCCGTTACGGAGTCTTCTTTCTATGACCCACCTCGCTTACCTCGACGCCGGTACCGGCAGCGCCATCGCTGCCATGGTTGCCGGCGGCTTCGCCGGCCTCGCAGTCACCCTCAAGATGTACTGGCGCCGCTTCCTTGTCGCCCTCCACATCCGCAAGCCGGAGGAAGAGGAGACCGCCGTGCGTCAGCCCGACGCGACCTAGCTGTAGGTCCTAACCACACCCAGCTCTGCACGGTAGGGGCGTCGCGACCGCGCGACGCCCCGCCAGCTACGCTTCCGTGCCGCCGCGCCTCCCCGGGCGCGGCCAGCGGGCATCCCGGCCCGCTCCCTCGCCCATGAACACCTCGATCACCCACACCGATCCCAGCTTCGACGTCGAGAGCGGCTCCTTCCGCGATCCAGAGAGTCGGATCTACTACTCCGACGGTGCCGTCTACCGAGCGCTCTCCCCCGACGGGCTCGCCGACTTCGAGGCGCTGAAGGCCACCAAGCTCTTTGACTCCGCTCAGGCCGACGGCCGGCTCGTGCAGACCGAGCTCGTGGACGGGGCGGACTCCCTGCCCAACCTGCTCGTACACGAGCGGGCGGGCGTCCTCATGCACGAGCGCATCCCGTTCGTGTCGTACCCATACGAGTGGACCTTCTCGATGCTCAAGGACGCTGCGCTGCTCCAGCTCGACCTGCTCGAGGGGTCGCTCAAGGAAGGCCTGATCCTCAAGGACGCGTCGTCCTACAACGTCCAGTTCAAGGGCAGCAAGCCCGTGTTCGTCGACGTCGGCTCGTTCGAGCGCCGCCGCGAGGGCGAGCAGTGGGTGG
Source organism: Solirubrobacterales bacterium (assembly GCA_038200525.1). Taxonomy (GTDB): domain Bacteria; phylum Actinomycetota; class Thermoleophilia; order Solirubrobacterales; family Thermoleophilaceae; genus JAAYBF01. Next base: position 6,885 of record JBBPXW010000084.1, read on the forward strand.
GCTACCGCCAATTCTGCATGCTCTTCCTCTATCCATTGATGCTCCAAGCGGTCAAGGACGTGCCTTATCACGGCCTGCTGCGCGGCCAGATCGACGGAATCACGCCGAAGCAGATGCGTGACCTGTCATCGTTCCGCGACCGCTTCCGCAAGGGCTTTGCCACCAGTGTCTTCCTGCACGCGCGGCTCGAGGCCAAGTACGCCGACCGCGCCGCCCAGGTCAAGGGCGAGATGAAAGCGGCCAACGTGCAGAAGGAGCTGCTGCTCGCGCAGGTCGGCAAGATGCGCAAGGTCGTCCGCACGCTTGAGTGGAACCCGCCGCAGGGGGTGTGGGTGGCCTACGGCGAGCGCAACAGCTACTCAGACGCCGACGCCGAGCGCAAGGACGAGTTCGTTCGAGAGGTCGCGACCTCGCAGCGCTGGCCGATGACATGGGACATCGGGGCAAACAACGGCCGCTACTCGCGCATCGCCGCCGAGGGGTCCGACTACGTGCTGGCGCTCGACGCCGACCAGGGCCCGATGGAGCTGCTCTACCGCGGCCTGCGCGACGAGGGCGCCGAGAACATCCTCACGCTCACGATGAACCTGGCCGACCAGTCGCCCAACCTGGGCTGGCGAGGTGCGGAGCGAAAGGCGCTGGCCGAGCGGGGAAAGCCGGACCTCGTCCTCGCGCTCGCCCTCGTCCATCACACGACCGTGACCGCCAACGTCCCGATCGCTGAGTTCGTCGACTGGCTGGCAACGCTTGACACGTCGCTCGTCATCGAGTTCCCCACGCGCGAGGACCCGATGGTCAAGAAGCTGCTGAGCGGCAAGCGCGATGGCCTGCACCCCGACTACGAGCGGGAGAACTTCGAGCGCGTGCTCGCGGAGGCCTTCGACGTCGAGCGCCGGGAGCGCCTGGCTTCGGGCACACGGCTGCTCTACTTCGCCCGGCCGAAGGGCCAGGGCACTCCGATTCAGCTCCCGGCGGAAGAGTGATGAGCGGCCGGGAGGCCGCGGGTCCCGAGGCCGGATCGGAGGCAAAGCGCAAGCGCGAGCATCCCTCGAACCTCTTCGCGTTCGCGCACATCGCCGCGCTCACCACCTTCGCGCTCGCGCAGCCGCTGTTCGACCTGCTCGGCAAGAACCCCGAGTTCTTCGCTGCCCGCGGATCGACTGCGGGGGACATCATCACCTTTGCGATCCTGCTGGTGGTCGTTCCGCCCGTGGTGCTGTTCGTCATCGAACTGCTCGTCGGCCTGATCTCGGATCGCGCGCGCGACGTGCTCCACCTCGTGTACATCGCGGTGCTGCTCGCCGTGGTGATCATCCAGCCGTTGAAGAAGGCGCTCGACGCCGGGGACCTGGTGCTGATCGTGATTCCGCTGATCGTCGGCGCGCTCGTGGCGCTGCTCTACAGCAGGGCCGAGCCGATGCGCTCGTTCTTCAGCGTGCTGTCGGTGGCTCCGATCGTCCTGCTCATCCTCTTCCTTTTCATCTCACCCGTGTCCAAGCTGACCCTGCAGGGCGATGCCGAGGCAAAGAACGTGTCCGGGGGCTCACGCGCGCCGATCGTGTTTCTCGGCTTCGACGAGTTTCCCGGGATCGACCTGGTCAACGGCAACGGAGAGCTCGACAAGAAGCGCTATCCCGGCTTCGCCGAGCTGGCGAGCAAGGGCACCTGGTTCAAGAACACCCACACGATCTATGACTCCACCAGCCGCGCCTGGCCGGCGATCATGGACGGCGACTATCCGAGCAAGGACAAGCTGCCGACCTCGGCCGACCATCCCAACAGCATCTTCGCGCTCCTCGGCAAGACGCACCAGATGAACGTGAGCGAGGAGGCCACCTCGGTCTGCCCGCGCAGCCTGTGCAAGGACACCCGGCTCGACGAGCCGAAGGCCGACCGGCTGAAGTCGATGGCTGCCGACCTCAACGTCGTGTACAAGCACATCATCGCGCCGCCCGGCATCGAGAAGGGCCTGCCGACGGTGTCTGAGGGATGGGGAGACTTCGGCGGCGGCGGCGGCGGCGGCGGCGGCGGCGGTGGCGGCGGCAGTGCCTCCGGCTCCTCTGCGCGCGGCGGGGCCGGCGGCTCAGCATCCCCGAGCGACAAGCCGAACACCACAGAGAACCTCCAGGGCAGCCGCAACAAGCGCCTCGACGCCTGGATCGAGTCGATCAAGGACACCACACGGCCGACGCTGAACTTCAAGCACGTGCTGCTTCCGCACGTGCCGTGGCAGTACCTCCCCGACGGCCGCCAGTACCGCCGCGTGGCCACCGAGCCGATCCCCGGCATCTCGCGCCAGTCGTACAGGGACCAAGGCCAGGTCGACGTGCTTCAGCAGCGTCATCTCCTCCAGCTGGGCTTCGCCGATCACGAGGTCCAGAAGCTGATCGCCCATCTGAAGGAGCAGGGGCTGTGGGACAAGGCGATGGTGGTGGTGACCGCCGACCATGGCGTCTCCTTTCGCAAGGGCCAGTTCGACCGGCGCAAGGCGACAGAGCGCAACGTCGACGAGATCTCGCCCGTGCCGCTGTTCATCAAGGCCCCGGGGCAGCAGCAGGGCAAGGTCAACCGCGAGCTGGTCGAGACCACCGATGTCCTGCCGACGATCCTCGACATCCTCGACATCGACCCGAAGGTCAAGATGGACGGGCGGTCGGCGTTCTCCAGGCAGGTGCGCGACCGCACCCAGTTCAAGATGCTCAAGCGCGACCTCGGCTCGTGGATCCGGATGCCCGAGTCCCGCTTCGCCCAGCTGAAGCAGGCGGCCATAGACCGCCGCATCGCGAAGTTCGGTGACACCGGAGCCTTCGACTCACGCTTCTTCCGGATCGGACCCAATCAGGAGCTGATCGGCACCAAGGCGCAGTCGGCCGGGGACTCCCAGTCGAAGGTCGTGATCACCGCGCCCGGCGACTACACCGATGTCGATCCCGAGAGCGACACCATCCCGATCTGGGTGACCGGCAGGGTCGCTGGCGGATCGTCTACGCCGAAGGACTTGGCCGTAGCAGTCAACGGCACCGTGCGTGCGGTCGGCAACACGTTCCGCCTTGACACCGGCGGTGGTCAGCTGATGGGCGTGCTCGTGCCCGAGACCTCGTTTCGCAAGGGCAAGAACGACGTGCAGGTCTATGAGGTGCAGGGAGGGCGGCTGCTGGGGATGGGCGGCTCCTAGTCCTTATTGGTCGTCGAGACACGCCTCGATCTTGTCCAGCTGGTCCTCGTTGCCCTCGTTGATGAACAGCAAGGCCGACCCGATCTGTTCGGCGGCCTGGCCCTGGCCCTGGAACTGCTGACCCTCGGCCTCGCCCCCGGACACGAAGAACTCGACGCGCGGACCACCGAAGGCGCCCACCTGGATCGACTGCTTGCCGACCAGCCGGGCCGCGAGCTGCTTCTCCTTGATGCACTGCAGGGCAATGCCCCGCTTGTCGTTCGGGTCGGGAGGGGCACCGGCTGCGGCGGGCGCAGCGGGGTTCGTGTCTCCGCCGCCGCCGCACGCGCCGAGGGCGAGTGCGATCGCCGAGGCGGCGGTGATAGCCAGGGCGCGAGCCGTCATCGCGGCGCAGAGTAGTGCCTACGCGCGACGTGCAGGGCGACGGCCCGTAGGCGGCACGTGTGTGGGGCCTGCTACCTTCTCGACTCTGGCGGAGGCACGTCTCCGCCGCGCCGCGCCTCGCCCCGGCAGTGCCCGACCTCTTTTCCCCTCCAGGGGATAGCGCTTGGACCTCTGGCGGAGGACCGGCGCCCGAGCATCTTCGAGACGATGAACAGACGCTTCGCCCTACTCCAGGCCGTGTTCTCAGTGGTCGCGCTCGCCGCGGTCGTCTGGTGGGCATCCCATCAACCTGCGCCGTCGTTTCCCCATACCTCGAGGGCGATCATCGAGATGGTGGCCGCCGCCCTGCTGTACGCGGCCGCGACGGTCATTCGCGCCGAGCGCTGGCACAGCATTCTCAGCATCACCGGCGTCAAGGCCGCGCGCCGAGACTGCTACGGGCTGACGACTGTCGGCTACATGGGCAACAACGTGCTGCCCGCGCGAGCCGGCGAGCTGCTGCGCGTGGTGCTGCTCGATCAGAAGGTCAAGGCCGGCAAGCGCACGCTGCTCGGCACCGTCGTGGCCGAGCGCATCCTCGACCTGCTGGTCCTTGCCGCGATGTTGCTCGTGGTCGGCTACGGCGTGCTCAAGGGGCACGCACTTCCCAGTCAGACGTTCGCCCACCCCGCCATCCTCGCCGCAGCCGGGCTGGTGCTCGTGGCTCTCGCGGGTGTCGGCTTCCTCCTGCTCAAGCGTCGTGGCCTGCTCGAGCGCGTTCGCGACGCCGCACGCCCGCTGGCGGGCGCGCCCCGAGCGCTCTGGGGCAAGCCGGCGATCCCGATGCTCGCCGCGACGGTGCTGCTGTGGTCGATCGAGGGCAGCGTCTACCTGTTCGTCGCGAAGTCGGTGAACCTGGACATCAGCGCCTCCGGTGCGCTCTACCTCGTGGGCCTCACCAACTTCGTCGCGGCCCTGCCGGCTGCGCCCGGATCGATCGGCACCTTCGATGCCGCCGTCGCGTTCGGCGCGCGCGTGCTCGGTGGCTCGGGCTCCGCCGTCGTCTCCTACGTGATCCTCCTCCGCTTCGTGCTCTACGTGCCGATCACTGTCGTCGGGCTCACCGTGCTCGTGGTCCGCTACGGCGGCTGGGCGCGGCTGCGGTCGGCCGCCTCCCTGCAGACGAGCAGGGCCTAGACAGTCGCATGAAGATCACGGCTGCACACTCGCCGGCGCTCGTGCGGGGCCAGGGCGCTGAGCACTCCGCTGCGCACTCAGAACGCGCGGCGAGCTCCACGGAGCACGACGTCAAGCGGCTGGGCGTGGGGTGGGTGATCCTCGCCTGCCTGGGACTGTCGGCGATCACCCTGTTGTTTCCCGCCACCCCGACGTATGACCCGTGGGCGTGGCTGCTGTGGGGCCGCGAGATCCTGCACCTCGACCTGGTGACCGATGGTGGACCCTCGTGGAAGCCGCTGCCGGTCATCTTCAACATTCCCTTCTCGCTCTTCGGTGCCGCCTCCGAGCCCTACCTCTGGCTGTGGATCGCGCGGGCTGGAGCGCTGTTGTCGCTTGCGATGTCCTTCAGGCTGGCCCGCCGGATCGTGGGTCAGGGCGCGTCGGGCGTGATCGGCGGGGTGTTCGCCGCGGCGTTCCTGCTCACGACCTACCAGTACGTACGCGACTCGATGCTCGGCAACTCCGAGGCGCTGCTCGCGGCGCTGTTCCTGTGGGCCTTCGAGCGTCATCTGGACGGCCGGCGTGACCATGCGCTCTACCTCGGCTTCGCCTGTGCGCTATTGCGTCCCGAGGTGTGGCCGTTCCTCGGTCTCTACGGCATCTGGCTGTGGTTTCACGACCCGGAGCTGCGGCTGCGCCTGGTGCTGCTCGCGTTCGCGGTGCCGGTGCTCTGGTTCGGCCCGGAGCTGTGGGGCTCGGGCCAGCCGTTTCGCGCGTCGAGCCGCGCGACCAACCCCAACCCGGGCAGCGCCGCGTTCGCCGATCACCCGGGCCTCGAGGTGGTAAAGCGGTTCCTCGAGCGCACGGTGATCCCACTGCAGCTTGGGGTGGTGATCGGCGTGATCGCTGCGCTCGTGCACTTCCGCCGCGCACGGCGTGACGCGGTCATCCTCTGGCTGTTCGGCATCGGGGTGGCGTGGATACTCCTCGTGGCGTTCATGACCGAGCGGGGCTACGCCGGCAATCAGCGCTACCTCGTGGTCACCACCGCTGCATTCTGCGTGCTCGGCGGCATCGGCATCGCACGCGTGTTCCAGGCGATCCGCGACGGCGTGACCACCCTCTCGGGCAACGCGCGCACGGGCCTTGCGGTGGCCGCAGGGGTGTTCGTCATCGGCGTGATCGGCCTGTCGCCGGTGATCAACCAGAAGGTCGACAACGTTCGTGTGACGCTCGACACGCTCCGATACGAGGCCAGCCTCTGGCACACGCTGCCCGCAGCGATCGACAAGGCCGGCGGCCGGGCGCGACTGCTGGCCTGCGGCAATGTCTACAGCGGACCGTTCCAGACACAGATGGTGGCCTTCGAGATGGGCCTGCACGGCATCGACGTCGGCGACGTGCGACCGCTGAAGGCCCAGCGCGTCTCACCGGCGCCGGGCGTCGTGTTTCGCACCCACACCGTGCCTGACGGGCCGCTCGTGGCCTCCATCGACGACGACCGGTTCCGCGAGGTCGGGCGGTCCGGCCGGTGGCAGGTCTGGACCGCGCCGCGCTCAGACGCCCGCGGCCGCTCCTGTCCGACGGCTGGTGCCGACGCGCCACGCGTGAAGCCACAACCCCGAACACCCGCACTCACGTCCTCGCGCTGACTATCTTTTCCGAATGTCCTCGGTCGCCCACAGAGCCCGCGCGCTCCCACGCCTGAAGGTTCCCCCACTTGGGACGTCGGGGCTCGTGGCGCTCACCGGCCTGCTTCTCCTCGCGTCTCTCTATGTGCGCACGCGCGCACTCGGCGCGTCGCTGTGGATGGACGAGGGACTGTCGATCGGTATCGCCTCCCAGCCCTTCGGTGACATCCCGACCGTGCTTCGCCAGGACGGCTCGCCGCCGCTCTACTACCTGTTGCTGCACGTCTGGATGTCGATCTTCGGCAACGGACCGGGAGACACGCAGGGCCTGTCGATGGCCATCTCGCTGCTCGCGGTTCCCGGTGGGCTGTGGGCGGGGTGGACGCTGTTCAACCGGCGCGCGGGCCTGATCTGCGCGGCGCTCGGAGCCCTCAACCCCTTCCTCACCACCTATGCGCAGGAGACGCGCATGTACTCGCTGATGGTGGTGCTCAGCCTGCTCACGTCCGCGGCGTTCCTTCACGTCTACGTGTTTCGCGACCGCCGGTACCTGCCGGTGTTCGCGATCCTGCTCGCGGCCATGCTCTACACCCACAGCTGGGGCATCTTCGTCACGGCCGGCACGCTGGTGGCACTCGTGCCTGCGCTCATGGCCACCGAGGATCGCAAGGCGTTCTTCAAGGACGCGCTGATCGGGTTCGGCGCGGCCGCGATCCTGTACGTGCCGTGGCTGCCGACGCTGCTCTATCAGACCGCCCACACCGGAGCCCCGTGGCTCAACTCGCCGCGCTTCGGCGCGCCGGTCCAGATCTCGAAGTCTCTGTTGGGAGGCGGCACCGCCACCGTTGCCATCCTCCTCGGAGCCGGGTCGGGCCTGGCGGCCGTGCTTGCAACCCGTGGCAAGCCGGAGGAGAGCCGCAACCGAACGGCCGTCTACACGGTCCTCACGCTCGGCGTCGCCACGCTGGCGATCGCCTGGCTGTTCTCCCAGTTCTCGCCTGCCTGGACCACGCGCTACCTCGGCGTCGCGCTCGGGCCGATCTTCCTGCTCGCCTCCTTCGGGCTCTCGCGGGCGGGCAACCTGGGCATCGTCGCGCTCGCAGTGGTGCTCGGCGTCTGGGCGGTCCCGCACACGGCTGCGTTGGAGAACAAGTCCAACGTGACCGACCTGGCCGCCGCGGCCAACCCGCAGCTCCAGCAGGGCGACCTCGTGGTCACGCTCCAGCCCGAGCAGCAGCCGTTGATCAACTACAACCTCCGCGGGGGACTCACGCACGCCACGGAGCTCGGCCGGGTGAAGACCGAGGGCGTTATGGACTGGCGCGACTCCCAGGAGCGGCTGGAGAAGGCGACCCCCCAGACGAACCTCGTTCCGCTGCTTGATAGGCTCGCCGTCGGTCAGCACGTCCTACTCGTTCATCCCGTCACCAGCAACATCGGCGATTGGGATGCACCATGGACGACGCTTGTTCGGCGCCGGTCCGCGCAGTGGGGTCAAGCCCTCGAGCTGGACAGGCGCTTCAAGCGCGACGAGGCAGTGCCGTCCTTCTACCGCCGTGCCCGCCGGATCGGCGTGCGCGGGGTCCTGTACACGAAGACCTCCGAACAATGAGTGAGAGCGCACAGATGAGCGAACCCGAGAACACGACTCCCGACGCCGCTTCGAAGCCGCCCACTCCGGTCAGGCCCGACTCCGCTGTCGAGCCTGCATACCCGGGATTGAAGGACAATCCGACGCTGATCCTCGGTGCCGGTCCGGCGGGTCTCACTGCGGCCTATCTGCTGGCAAAGCTAGGTCTCCCTGTGATCATCTTCGAGGCCGAGGACCAGGTCGGCGGCATCGCAAAGACCGAGGTGCGCGACGGCCCGGGCGGCAAGTATCGCTTCGACCTCGGCGGCCACCGCTTCTTCACGAAGGTCAAGGAGGTCGATGACCTCTGGCACGAGATCATGCGCGAGGAGTTCCTGAAGCGCCCGCGCATGTCGCGGATCTACTGGAACAAGAAGTTCCTCGACTATCCGCTGCGCGGCCCGGACGTGATCAAGAAGCTCGGTCCCGTCGAGCTCACCCGTTGCATGGCCTCCTACGCCTGGGCCAAGGTCAAGCCGAAGGGCCGTGAGGACACCTTCGAGCAGTGGGTGGTCAACCGCTTCGGCATGCGTCTGTTCAACAACTTCTTCCGCTCCTACACCGAGAAGGTGTGGGGCGTCCCGGTCTCAGAGATCCGGGCCGACTGGGCCGCCCAGCGAATCAAGGGCCTGTCGTTCTTCTCCGCCGCGAAGGCCGCGTTCTTCGGCAACAAGGGCGACGAGATCAAGACGCTCATCGGTGAGTTTCACTATCCCCGCTACGGTCCCGGCCAGATGTGGGAGACGATGACCGACGACATCACGCGTCTCGGCGGACAGATCCTCATGAGCACGCCGGTCGAGAAGCTGCACGTCGACAACGGCAAGGTCACCAAGGTCACGGCAGGGGGCAAGGACTACGAGTCCAACTACGTGATCTCGTCGCTGCCGTTGCGCAACGTTGCCGGCATGGTCGATCCCGCTCCTTCGCCCGAGGTCAGATCCGCTGCCAAGGGCATCCGATATCGCGACTTCCTCACGGTGTCGCTGGTGCTCGACGGGGAGGATCTCTTTCCCGACAACTGGATCTACATCCACGAGCCCGACGTCGAGGTCGGGCGCATCCAGAACTTCCGCTCGTGGAGCCCGTGGATGGTCCCGGACCCCAGCAAGGCGTGTGTGGGCCTGGAGTACTTCTGCTTCGCGGGCGACCACCTATGGGAGATGGACGACGACGCGCTCGTCGAGCTCGGCATGAAGGAACTCGAGCAGCTCGGCCTGGCCAAGCGCTCGGCGCTCGAGTTCGGCTTTGCCACGCGCGTCCCGAAGGCCTACCCGATGTACGACATGGACTACTCGGAGCGCATCGAGAAGATCAAGGGTTGGCTCGACGGCATCGACAACCTTCAGCAGGTCGGCCGTAACGGCTTGCACCGCTACAACAACTCCGACCACTCGATGCTCACATCGATGCGTGCCGTCGACAACATCGTCAAGGGCACCGAGCACGACATCTGGGCCGTGAACGCCGAGTCCGTGTATCACGAGACCGAGAATCAGGACGACCAGCAGCCCTACATCGAGGCACCTGAGACCGAGGCGCAGAAGCAGCCGCTGCACCGCTGAGCGGCTTCGCACCGCATCTGGACGCCTGTCCGAGCGTGGACGCGCCCAAGTGCGAGCGGACCTTCAGCCGATGACGAGTTTCGCCGATTCCCCAAGCAATGCAAGCGCCACAGGTCATCTTCGATATGCGCCCGCGTCGATTGATCGCCGTCTCGGTCGGTGCGGTCATCGCTCTCGCCTCGATGCCGGCGATCGCGGATGCCCAGATCCCCGCTCTACCTGGCCTGCCCGGCCAGCCGTCTCCCGGCTCGCCGCAGGCACAGAGCCCGTCTGACCCGAGTCAGATCGTGACTCCGCCCGGCCTGAGCTTTCGCCCTTCGGCGGTGCCGAACCTCGAGCGCGACTGCGGTCCCACATCGTCCAGCTCAGCAGTCCCGGTGGCGGACCCGCGGGGCGCCAACCCGCGCTCTCCCAATCCGCTTGCGAGCTCACGCTTCTTCGTCGATCCCACAGAGCGGTCCTACAAGGACATGCAGATCTATCGCAGCCGCGGCCAGTCCGACAACGCCAACGCGATGGCCAACCTCGCGCTCCAGCCCAAGGCACGCTGGATGGGGCGCTTCACGCGCCCGCGCCTGCAGCGAAAGGTGCGCAACTACCTGAACTGCGTCCAGGTCTTTCAGCCGGGAGCGACGCCGCTGATCGTGGTCATGCGCCACCAGGGCATCGCGTGCAACCCTCGCTACACGGCAGGCGGCGTGGCCGAGGACAACCGCTCGAAGCGGTGGTATCGCGAGTTCGCGAAGGCCGTTGGCGACAAGCGCGTCGTGCTCGCGTTCGAGCCGGACTCGATCGGCACGATCTCCTGCCTGGCCAAGTCCCGCCGCAAGGCCCGCAAGGATCTGCTGCGCTACGGCGTCGACGTCCTGTCCAAGCTGCGAAACGCCACGATCTACCTGGAGGGCACCGCGTCGGATTGGAAGAGCCCCGCCTACACCGCCAGCCTCCTGCGCTACATGGGCATCCGCAAGGTGCGCGGGTTCATGCTCAACGTGACCCATCACGACTGGACGTCCAACAACATCGCGTACGGCCGAAAGGTCTCCAGGCGCGTCGGCGGCAAGCCGTTCGTGGTCTCGACCTCCTACAACGGCCGCGGACCGGTGCACTACAAGCTCGGCAAGGCCGGCCGTTACCGCCGCGTCAACGTGTACTGCAACCCGCGCTTCCGCGGGCTGGGCCCGAAGCCGAACACCAACACCGGCATAGCGGGCGTCGATGGATTCCTCTACCTGAACCGCCCGGGCGTGTCGGGCGCCGGTACCTGCAACGGCGGGTTCAAGGCCGGCGAGTGGTGGGCGTCGCGGGCCCTGATGTACGCCAAGTACAAGACGGAGCAGCTCGGTCCCGTCAGGGGCACCCGCTTCGGCTTTTTCCAGCGGATCTCGCTTTGTGCCCTCGGCGCTCCGATCAAGGGCGAGAAAACCTACAGCTCGCGGTCGCCTGAGAAGCGCTGCAAGCGGTAGGCCAGGAGCGGCAGGCCAGGAGCGGCAGCCGGCCGCCAGCCATACAGCCCCGTGGCGCGTGATCTAGCCTCGGGGCAATGGCTGCCGACACGGCGAACGAGCGCGACGCGCGCCATATGACAAGGGCGCTCGAGCTGGCCGCACGCGCTCGGGGCCAGACATCCCCAAATCCGCTGGTCGGGGCCGTGGTCGCGCGCGGCGACACGGTGATCGGGGAGGGCTTTCATGCACGCGCCGGAGAGCCGCACGCCGAGCCCATGGCGCTTGCGTCGTGTGTGGAGAGCCCGGCCGGCGCGACGCTGTATGTGACGCTCGAGCCGTGCTGTCATGCCGGGCGCACCCCGCCGTGCACCGACGCGATCGTCGAGGCGGGAATCGCGCGTGTGGTCGTGGCATCCGACGATCCGACGCCGAAGGCATCCGGTCGCGGACTCGGAATCCTGCGCGACGAGGGCATCGAGGTGCAGTTGGCTGACGAGCAGCTCGCGCACGATGCGCGGCTGCTCAACCAGCCGTTTCGCAAGCACGCCCGCACCGGGCGCCCGCTCGTGATCTTCAAGTCGGCGATGACGCTCGACGGCAAGGTGGCCACCGCAAGCGGCGACTCGCAGTGGATCTCGGGGAAGTCGAGCCGCGCTCGCGGTCATCGCTGGCGCGCGGAGTGCGACGCGGTGGCGGTCGGTCTGAACACGGCGCGCCACGACGACCCGCAGCTCACCGCGCGGGTCGAGGGCGTGGCGCGACAGCCCTGGCGGGTGGTGTTCGACAGCGAGGCGGGGCTGGCGCTTCACTCCAAGCTGGTGCGCAGCGCCAACGAGGTGCCCGTCGCGGTGATGTGCTCCCGCGCCGCGGCGCGATCCCGCACCGACGCGCTGCGCAACGCCGGCGTAGAGGTGATCGTGTGCACGGGCCAGAACGAGGCCGCGCGCGTCCACTCGGCCCTCGACGAGCTGGGTGGGAGGGATATCCAGTCACTGCTGTTGGAAGGAGGCCCGCACCTCGCGGGCGTGTGCCTCGAGGCCGGCGAGATCGACGAGGCGCGGATGTTCGTGGCGCCGTTGCTCCTCGGCGGCCGGGATGCCCACGCCGCGGTGGAGGCGCAGGGCGTCGAGCGCATCGCCGACGCCGGGCGCGCGTTCTCCACGGATGTAGAGCGGATCGATGACGACGTGCTCATCACCGCACGCATGAAAGAGTGGTAGCGCGCTCTCAGGGGCTGCCGGCCGGACCGCCGTTGGTAGGGTTGACTCGCGAGTCAATATGGTTCGCACACCACCTGGAGGCGCGCTGGACATGTTCACCGGTCTCATAGCCGCAAAGGGGTCGATCGAGGCCGTCGAAAGCACCGCGGACGGTACGCGCCTGACGATCCGGGCGGGCTCGCTCGCCGGCGAGCTCGCGGACGGCGATTCGGTCGCGGTCAACGGCGTGTGCCTGACAGCGACCGGCCACGCCGACGGCGCGTTCGCGGCCGACGTGATGGCTGAGACGCTGCAGCGGTCGTCGCTCGGCCCGCTCCAGTCCGGCGACTCAGTCAACCTTGAGCTGCCGCTCCGCGCCGCTGACCGCCTCGGCGGCCACGTCGTGCAGGGCCACGTCGACGGCGTCGGCAGCGTCGCATCGAGCACCGCCGACGGCTTCGCGCGACTGATCGTCATCGAGACGGAGCCCGACCTGCTGCGCTACGTGGTCGAAAAAGGCTCGATTGCCGTGGATGGCGTATCGCTCACGGTCGCAAGGATCGACGACGTCTCATTCACCGTGTCGCTGATTCCCGAGACGCTCGAGCGAACGACGCTCGGACATGCGGAGCCGGGCCGGAGAGTGAACCTCGAGGTCGACGTGCTGGCCAAGTACGTCGAGAAGCTCAGCTCGCCTACCGTGGAGGCGTCATGAGCAGTCAGCAGACCGCGTTCTCGACGATCGAAGAGGCGATCGAGGACATCCGCGACGGCAAGATGGTCGTGGTCGTCGATGCCGAGGATCGCGAGAACGAGGGCGACCTGACGATGGCGGCCCAGTTCGCCACGCCCGAGGCGATCAACTTCATGGCCACCCACGGCCGCGGCCTCATCTGCTTGACGCTGACCCCGGATCGCTGCGACGAGCTCGGCCTCGATCTGATGGCCGCCAAGAACGAGTCGCCGTTCGAGACCGCCTTCACCGTCTCGATCGAGGCCCGCGACGGGGTGTCCACCGGCATCTCGGCCCACGACCGCGCTCGCACGATCCAGGTTGCGGTCGACTCAACCGCGCGGCCCCGGGACCTGGTCCAGCCGGGCCACATCTTCCCGCTGAAGGCAAAGCCGGGAGGCGTGCTCGAGCGCACCGGCCAGACCGAGGCTTCGGTGGACCTCGCGCGCCTGGCCGGCGTGAACGCGTCCGGGGTGATCTGCGAGATCATGAACGACGACGGCACCATGGCCCGCGTGCCCGATCTCGAGGAGTACTGCACCCGCCACGGGTTGAAGATGGTCACGGTCTCCGACCTGATCGCCTACCGCCGCAGGCACGACAAGCTCATCGAGCGCGTGGTGCAGGCCGCGATGCCCACCGCGTTCGGGGACTTCACGGTGGTGGGGTTCCGCTCGCTCGTGGACGACAAGCACCACGTAGCGATGATCAAGGGCGAAGTCGCCGAGGCCCAGGACGTCCTCGTGCGGGTGCACTCGGAGTGCCTCACCGGCGACGTCTTCCACTCACTGCGCTGTGACTGCGGACAGCAGCTCGAGGACGCGCTGCTGCGCATCGAGCAGGAGGGCACGGGCGTGCTGCTCTACCTCGCGCAAGAGGGCCGCGGGATCGGGCTGTTGAACAAGCTCAAGGCGTACAAGCTGCAGGAGCAGGGCATGGACACCGTCGATGCCAACCTCGAGCTGGGCCTGCCCGCCGACCTGCGCGACTACGGCATCGGCGCGCAGATCCTCGTCGACCTCGGGCTCACCTCGATCCGGCTCCTGACCAACAACCCCAAGAAGATCATCGGCCTGGAGGGCTACGGCCTGACGGTCACCGACAAGGTGCCGATCGAGGCACAGCCGGGCGTCCACAACACCGAGTACCTGCGCACGAAGGCAAAGCGGATGGGCCACATGCTTCACCACCAGGGCCTCGCGCTCGACGAGGAGATGATCCTCGAGGAGCAGGTCGGCGATCGCGAGCGCGAGGAGAGCGCGGAGGCGCAGCGCAGGGACCGCGACGGTGGCTGACCGCTACGCGATCGCCGTCGGGCGGTTCTACGAGGATCTTGCCGATCGCCTCGTGGAAGGGGCCACCCAGACCCTCGGGGCGGCTGGAGCGGAATACGACGTGCACGACGTGCCCGGCGCCTACGAGCTTCCGCTCGCCGCAAAGTACTGCGCCGACAGCGGGCGCTACGTGGGGGTGGCGTGCCTGGGTGCCGTCATTCGCGGCGAGACCGATCACTACGACTTCGTCTGCGGCCAGGCGGCCGCGGGCATTGCACGGGTGTCGCTTGACACCGGCGTGCCGTGCGCATTCGGCGTGCTCACCGTTCAGAACATGGACCAGGCGCTGGCGCGCTCCGGCGGCGGCAAGCGCCACCAGGGCGAGGACGCCGCAAACGCCGTGCTGCGCATGGCCACGATGCGCCGGGAGCTCCAGGGAGGGACCGCGTGAACGCCGGCCCCGTCAACCTGATGAGCGATACGCAGACGCTGCCGAGCGAGGCCATGCGCGCCACCATGGCCGCCGCCGAGGTCGGCGACGAGCAGAAGCTCGCAGACCCCACGACGATCGAGCTGCAGGACCGCGTGGCTGCGCTGCTCGGGCACGAGGCGGGGCTGTTCCTTCCCAGCGGGACGATGTGCAACCTGATCGGCTTTCGCCTGCACCTGCGGCCGGGAGGGGACGAGGCGATCCTCGCGGCCAACTCGCACCCGGTGGGCTTCGAAGGCGGCTCGCCGGCCGCATTCAACGGAGCGATGCTCCGTCAGATCGACGCGCCGACAGGCATCTTCAGCGGCGAGGACGTGGTCGCTTCCCTGCGCGAGCCGGGCAACCGCTACGCGCCGCGCTCGCGCATGATCTCGGTCGAGCAGACCACCAACATGGGCGGCGGTCGCGTGTGGTCGCAGGCCGCGATTGACGAGGTCGTCGGCGTTGCGCGCGAGCACCAGATGCGGGCGCACCTCGACGGCGCCAGGCTCATGAACGCGGCCGTGGCGGCAGAGGCGGAGCCCGCACTGTTCGCGGCCGGGTTCGACACGGCGTGGATCGACTTCTCGAAGGCCCTCGGCGCTCCCGTCGGGGCCGTGCTGGTCGGGTCAGAGGCACTGATCCACGAGGCGTGGCGCTTCAAGCAGATGATCGGCGGCGCGATGCGCCAGTCGGGCATCCTCGCGGCGGCGTGCCTGTTCGCGCTCGACCACCACGTCGGCCGCCTCGCAGCCGATCACGATCATGCTCGGCGCCTGGCCGAGGCCCTCGCGGACACACCCGGCGCGGCAGTCGACCCCGCGACGGTGGAGACCAACATCGTGATCTTCGAGGTCGAGGACCCCGCCGTGTTCATCGCGGCAGCCGAGGCCCGGGGGGTGCTCGTGGGCCCCGCGGGAGCCGGCCGTGTGCGTGCGGTCACCCACCTCGACGTCGACGACGTGGCCATGCAGCGGGCCATCGACGTGCTCGCCGAGCTGGCACAGGGCTGAGCACGCGGGCGACGCCGACCGGGCACGCCTCGGGGTTGCTACCGTGTCGCGCCGTGCCGAAGGTTTGCTATAGCTGCGGGAAGGGACCTGCCTTCGGGCAGAGCCGAAGCCACTCGATGGTGGCCACCAAGCGCCGCTTCAACCCGAACCTCCAGAAGGTGCGGATCGACGTCAAGGGTACGCCGAGCAGGGAGTACGTGTGCACTCGCTGCTTGAAGGCGAACAAAGTCACCAAGTTCGCCTAGGAATCGCGCGCCGCATCGCCCGGCTCCCGGGCCGGCGATGAAACCCGACGTACCCGTGGTGTAGAGGGTCACTGTGTCCGATCTGAGCATCGTCCGCTTCCGCCGTGTGGTCTCGGCCTCCCTGGCTGAGCTCGAGAATCGGCGCAGCGAGGTCAACGACCTGAACGTGTTTCCCGTCGCCGACGGCGACACCGGCGACAACATGGCGCTGACCATGCGCTCGGTGCTCAATGAGCTGGACACCCTCAACGGCCAGACGATCGACGAGATCGGGCGCGAGGAGCTGGTTGCGGCCGTGGCCCGCGCCGCTCTGCTCGGGGCACGCGGCAACAGCGGCGTCATCCTCTCCCAGATCGTGCGCGGCGCGGCTGAGGAGCTCGCCTCGCGGCCCGGCGAGCTCGTGGACCCGGTGCTCGTTGCCGCCGCGTTTGCGAGGGCCGCGGATGCCGCCTACGGCTCGGTCCGCGACCCCGCGGAGGGCACCATGCTCAGCGCGGTGCGCGCGATGGCACATCGCGTGGCACAGGACCTCGCCCATATCCCGACGCCGCGGCTCGGCGCCGAGGCCTCGCCTGAGGAGCAGGACGAGTTGATCGCCGAGGTGCTCGAGCGCGCGCTCGACGCTGCTCGCGAGGCGGTCGAGAAGGGGCCCGAGCAGCTCGCCGTGCTGCGCGAGGCGGGCGTCGTGGATGCCGGCGCCTACGGGCTCACCGTGATCCTCGCCGGTGTGGTCGCGGCGCTGAGGGGTCAGGACGCGCCCGATCTCGCCCAT
Organism: Solirubrobacterales bacterium; assembly: GCA_038200525.1. Classification (GTDB taxonomy): domain Bacteria; phylum Actinomycetota; class Thermoleophilia; order Solirubrobacterales; family Thermoleophilaceae; genus JAAYBF01. The sequence continues at coordinate 23,581 of JBBPXW010000084.1, forward strand.
CAGCCCGCGCCTGTGCGCCGTCACAATCTCCCCGAGCACTCGTCCTCGAGCTTTCGCTACTGCACCAACTTCGCCGTGACGGGCACCGCCCTCGCCGGCCAGCACCACGTCGCGGCGCTCGAGGACATCGGCGACAGCGTGCTGGTGGTCGGCGACGAGCGCACGGTGCGGGTGCACGTGCACACCGACAACCCCGACGCGGCGGTCGGCATCTTCGACGGCGCGGGCGAGGTGTCGCGGCTCGACGTGGCCGACATGCGCGTCCAGGTGGCCGATCGCGCGCAGCGCCTCGGCACGGACGCCGGCGCTGCTGAACAGGCGGTGTGTGCAGTGGTCGCGGTGGCCAACGGCGCCGGCAACCGCAGACTGTTCGAGCAGCTGGGTGCCTATGTCGTCGACGGCGGGCCGACGCTGAACCCGTCGACCTGCGAGTTGCTTGCCGGCGTGCATGCAGCCGGCGGCTCGGAGGTGATCGTCCTCCCCAACAGCTCGAACGTGACCATGGCCGCCGAGCGGGCCGCCGAGCTCTCCGACGTCTCGGCTCGCGTCGTTGCAACCACCGCGCAGCAGGAGGGGCTTGCCGCTCTGCTCGCGTTCGATCCCTCGCTGTCGTGCGATCAGAACGCGGAGGCGGTGGCCGGGGCGGCTGCGGGACTCGTGCTCGGCGGCGTGGCGGAGGCGGCCCGCGAGGATCCGCAGGGCCGATTCTCACCCGGCGACGCACTCGGCTACTGCAGCGACGAGCTCGTCGCCTGGGGCGATCCGGCCGAGACATTGCGCGTGACCGTGACCGCTGTGGCCGAGAGCGCCGAGCTGCTCACGTGCCTGGTCGGCGAGGGTGCACCGCTCGGCGGCGACGCTGTCCAGGCACTCATGCCATCAGACGTCCAGCTCGAGCTGCACGACGGCGGTCAGGGCGCCTGGTGGTGGCTGCTCTCGGCTGAATAGCGCTCGGGCGCCCGGAGCCGGCCGTCGCTCGCTGTTAAGTACCGCTATCGCAACCCGCTTCGCCAGCACCGAAGAGCTGACTCACGCCGACGCGCTCGCCGCCGCTGTCCGCTCGATTCCCCGGCCAAGCCGGCTCGAGGAGCCCGTCAAGGCCGGCAAGCAGGTGCGCAAGGGGCTCGACGCCCTCGGGATCGCGACGCGCGGAGACCTGATCGAGCACCTGCCCCATACCCATCGAGACAGGCGGGACGTGCGCACCATCGCGTCGATCGGCGTCGGCGAGGAGGCCACCGTTGCGGTCACGCTGCGCTCGATCACGGTCAAGCCGACGCGCAACCGGCGGCTCAAGCGGATCGAGGGGCGGGTCTTCGACGAGTCCGGCCCGCTCCTGGCCGTGTGGTGGAATCAGCCGTGGCTCGCACGACAGATGGCGGAGGGCACCCAGCTGCTGTTGCACGGCAAGCTGCGCAAGCGCAACGAGTTCAACGTGACCGAGCACGAGCTCGTGGGCCGGGGCGAGGCTCCCGTGCACACGGTCGGTCTCGTGCCGGTGCATCCGTCGACGGCGGGCCTGCCGCCTGCGGCTCTGCGTCGGCTGGTCTGGGCGCAGTACGGCCAGATGCGCCATGTCGTGGAGGCGCTGCCCACCGTGCTGCGTGTGGGCGAGCGGCTGCCCGACCGGTCGGCGGCCATCGCCGGCGCGCACTTTCCCGACTCAGAGGTCGAGGAGGCCGGCGCCCGCCGAAGGCTGGCGTTCGAGGAGCTGTTCCTGTCCCAGCTCGCGGTGGCGGGGCGCCGGCGCGCCCGGGGCGAGGGCCGCGCGGCGCGGCCGCTCACCGAGCACGGCCACCTCGTTCCTCGCTGGCGCGAGGCCCTGCCGTTCGCGTTGACGGGTGACCAGAGCAGCGCCTGTCACGAGATCGACTCCGACCTCGCGCGCGAGCGGCCGATGCAGCGGCTCCTGATGGGTGAGGTGGGGTCGGGCAAGACAGCGGTGGCGCTGCACGCGATGCTCCGCACCGTCGAGAACGGCGGTCAGGCCGTGCTGATGGCGCCGACCGAGACCCTGGCCGAGCAGCACCTGCTCACGCTCGACCGGCTGCTCGACGGGGCGGTGCCAGTCGAGCTTTTGACTGGATCGGTCACGGGCGGGCGGCGGCGCGACCTCCTCGGCCGACTGGAGTCCGCCGAGTTGGGCCTCGTGGTGGGCACGCACGCGCTGATCGAGGACCCTGTGCGGTTCCGTTGCCTCGCCCTGTGCGTCGTGGACGAGCAGCACCGGTTCGGCGTGCGTCAGCGGGCGGCGCTCGACGCGAAGGCGCCCGGCGACCTCGTTCCCCACACCCTGCACATGACCGCGACGCCGATCCCGCGCACGCTCGCTCTCACCGCCTACGGCGATCTCGAGACCACCGTGCTGCGCGAGCTGCCGGCGGGACGGCGCCCGGTGTCCACGCACGTGGCCGACGGCGTTCGCGCTCGCGCGCGTGCGTACGAGCGGGTACGGGAGGAGGTGGCCGAAGGCCGTCAGGCCTTCGTGGTCTGCCCGCTGGTGTCGGAGTCAGAAGCGCTGCAGGCCACGGCCGCCACCGTCGAGGCCGAGCGCCTGGCGCGCACGGAGTTCAGGGAGCTCCGGGTCGCGCTGATCCATGGTCAGATGCCGACGGCCCAGAAGCAGCAGGCGATGCGCGACTTCGCTGCCGGCGACGCCGACGTGCTCGTGGCCACGAGCGTGATCGAGGTGGGCATCGACGTGCCCAACGCGACCGTCATGCTGATCGAGGCTGCCGAGCGATACGGGCTGTCCCAGCTGCACCAGCTGCGTGGGCGAATCGGACGCGGCGAGCATGCGTCGGTCTGCATCCTCTTCGGCGATCCCAAGCTGCCACGGCTCGAGGCGATCGCCTCCGACCGCGATGGATTCCAGCTGGCCGAGGTGGACCTCGACCTGCGCGGGGCGGGGGAGGTGCTCGGCACGCGGCAGAGCGGCTTGCCGGAGTTCCGCGTGGCGCGCCTGCCGGAGGACCAGGAGCTGCTGGAGCGAGCTCGCGCCCACGCCGACGCGCTGATCGCGGCCGACCCGCATCTCGAGCAGCCCGAGCACACGCTGCTCCGTGGTGCGGTGATCGACCGCTTCGGCGACGACCTCGACCCGATCCCGGCATGAGGGTGATCGCCGGCGCCTACGGCGGCCGGCGGCTCGCGCGCCCGGCCGGAGTGCAGACGCGGCCCACGTCCGACCGTGTGCGCGAGGCACTGTTCTCGATGCTCGGCGATCTCGAGGATGCAGACGTCCTGGATCTTTACGCCGGCTCGGGCGCGCTCGGGATCGAGACGCTGTCGCGCGGCGCGGCAACGGCGGTGTTCGTGGACAGCGCTCGCGCGGCCACCGAGGCGATCGAGTCGAACCTACGCGCCCTCGGCGCCCGGGGCGAGGTGCACCGCCGCGACGCGCTTGACCACCTCCGCGCGGCGGCCGGCGCGCGGCGGTACGACCTCGTCCTGATCGACCCGCCGTATGATTCCGCCGTCGCCGCGGGCGCGACCCTCTCCGAGCTGCTGCCCGACGTGCTGCATCCACAGGCCTTCATCGTGACCGAATCCCACAAGCGCGTCCCGCTCGAGCTCCCGTTTCCGGTCGCGCGCGAGCGCACGTACGGCGACACGAGGATCGTGATCCATCGTGGCCGCGGCTAGACCGGGGGGAATCGCCGTGTGCCCGGGGTCGTATGACCCCGTCACGCTCGGCCATGTCGACATCATCACCCGCGCCGCAGCGGTCTTTGACGCCGTTATCGTCGGCGTGGTCAATGCTCCTATGCGCAAGGCGAAGACGGTGTTCAGCGCGGAGGAGCGGGTGGCCTTCATCGAGGCGGAGGTGACCGCGCTCGGCAACGTGACGGTCAAGCCGTTCTACAATCTGCTCGTCGAGTTCGCTCGCGAGAACGACGCGAAGGCCATCGTCAAGGGCCTGCGTGCGATCTCTGACTTCGAGTACGAGTTCGAGATGAACCAGCTCAACCGCAAGATGGCCCCTGACATCGAGAGCACCTACCTGATGGCCGCTCCCCAGTACAGCTTCCTGTCCTCCAGCGGGGTGAAGGAGCTTGCAACGTTCGGTGGCGATCTCACCGGTCTGGTCCCCGCACCGGTAGCCTCCCGCTTGCAGGAAGCGTTGAAGCGCTAGCGAACTGAGGCCCAACCTATGGACGTTCTTGTACTGATCGACAAGCTGGACGACACCGTCCACAACGCAAAGCCAGTCCCGTTGACGGACCAGGTTCGCGTCGACAAAGAGGAGATCTACGACATCCTCGACCAGATGCGGGCCACGATCCCCGAGGAGATCAAGCAGGCTCGCTGGATCGTCAAGGAGCGTCAGGAGATGCTCGCGGAGGCAAAGCGCGAGTCCGAGAGGATAATCCGCGAGGCACGCGAGGAGCAGACCCGCCTGATCGGCGACGAGGAGGTCGTCAAGCAGGCCGAGCGCCAGTCCGACGAGATCGTCGAGGACGCCCGCACTCGCGAGCGGGAGATCCGCCTCGGTGCCGAGGACTACGCCGACGACATCCTCAACACCCTCGAGATCAACCTCGAGAAGTTCACCGCCGCGGTGCAGCGAGGCCGCGACCGGCTGCAGGGCCGCGAAGAGCCGGCTGACGTCGCCTGACTCACGCCGGCGCGGCAGCCGCAGCCAGCCTCGATCGATGGCTCCGCTCGCCGACATATTCAACCTCGGCACCCTGCGGCTGTCCTCCGGGGAGGCCGCGCGAGTCGACCTCGACGTGGCCCTCGAGCCGTTGCAGTTCGGTGGCCAGACCTACCGCGTGGAGGGCGAGCGCGCCCGTGTTCGCGTCGACGTCTCGCGCACTGTGGGAGCGGGCTTCGCGCTGCGCCTGCGCTTCGACGTCGCCCTCGACGGGCCGTGCATGCGCTGCCTCGACGACGCCACCGTCACGATCGCGGTCGACGCTCGCGAAGTGGACCAGCCGGGGGAGGGAGACGAGATGATGTCGCCCTACCTCGACGACCAGGATCTGCAGTGCCGCGACTGGGCCCGCGACGCGCTTGTCCTCGCGCTGCCCTCTCAGATCCTCTGCCGCGAGGACTGCGCCGGCCTGTGTCCGCGGTGCGGTGAGAACCTCAACCAGCATCCCGAGCACCAGCACGAGCCGGAGCCCGATCCGCGCTGGGCGAGGCTGTCGGAGCTCAAGCTCGACTGAGGGCAGCCACGCTGGGCGCAGCCGGATCGGCTATCCGCGAGCACCGCAGCCACGCTGTACACTCGTCGGTCGCTATGGCGGTTCCCAAGCAACGACAGTCCCACGCGCGCACCAACAAGCGCCGCTCGCAGCACAAGATCTCGGCTCCGAGCCTCGCCGTGTGCCCGCGCTGCGGCGAGCCGCGCATCCCGCACCGCGTGTGCGGGTCGTGCGGCACCTACGCCGGCCGGGAGATCGTCCGGCCCGCGGCTGACACCGACGTCGAGTAACCACGCCTTCTCGTGAGCGTCGTGATCGCGGTCGACGCGAACGGCGCAGACGCAGGACCCGAAGCCGTCGTGCAGGGCGCGCGGAACTCGGGTGAAGACGTCCTCGTGTTCGGCGACGGCTTGAGCGGCTCCGCCGGCCGCGTCACGGTGGTGGATGCTCCGCGTATCGAGGCCGCAGCGAACCCCGTACGGGCCGTGCGGTCGAGCCCTGAAGCCTCGATCGTCAGGGCTGCGGCAGCGGTCGCCGACGGCCGCGCCGAGGCGCTGGTGTCGGCGGGGAGCACGGGCCCGACCCTGGCCGCCGCCACCCTGGCGATCAAGCGTGTCAAGGGCGTGCATCGCCCCGCGCTCGCGGTCCTGGTCCCGATCCCGGCGAAGCCCGTCCTCCTCCTCGACGCGGGGGCAAACGTGGAGGTGCGCCCGGAGCACCTCGTGCAGTTCGCCTACATGGGTGCGGCGTTCATGGAGGCGGTGATGGGCGTGAAGCGCCCGTCGGTTGGCCTGCTGTCGGTCGGGGAGGAGTCGGGCAAGGGCACGTCCGACGTGCTCGAGGCGCGCGAGCGGCTCGAGGCCGGTCCCTTGAACTTCGCCGGCAACGTCGAGGGCTTCGATCTCCCCGGCGCCGCCACCGACGTGGTCGTGTCAGACGGCTTCACCGGCAACATCGCGCTCAAGGTGCTCGAGGGCACCTCGCGCGTGGTGCGCGATGCGATCCGGGATGCGATCACCTCGGGCCCGGTGTCGAGCGCGGGCGGGCTGCTGATCCGCGGCGCGGTCGGCAGGCTGCGCGACAGCATCGACCCCGAAGCCGTCGGTGGCGCCATTCTGCTCGGGCTGCGCAAGCCGGTCGTGGTCGGCCACGGCGGCTTCGGGCCGAAGGGCATCGCCGGCGCGATCGCGCTGGCACGTCGCGCGGTCGATGAGGAGATGGTCGGCCGCACCACGGCCGCGCTCGAGGCGGCCGGCGCGATGCGGTCCGCTCCCGTTGGTAGCTTCGCCAGCGTGAAGCCCGAGATCCCCGACGCGGGCTGAGTCGACCCTGCCATGGACCGAGACCAGGTGATGGAGCGGATTCGCGAGCACCTCGCGACGGAGCTGGAGGCCGAGGCGGCCGCCATCACGGACTCGACCCGCTTCAAGGAGGACCTCGAGGCCGACTCGCTCGACCTCGTCGAGCTCACCGTCGAGCTCGAGGACATCTACGGCATCCGCATTCCCGATGACGAGGCCGCCCGCATCCTCACGGTGGGTCAGGCCGCGGACTACGTCGCAGCCCATGCCGAGGACTCCGAAGGCTGACACGGGCGAGAGCCTTGGCGATCTGCTGGATGAGCTCCCCGACGATCTCGCGCGCCGATCGTTCACCCACGCGTCGTGGGTGGGTCATCGCGCCGAGTCCTACGAGCGGCTGGCGTTCCTTGGCGACGTGGTCTTGAGCCTCGCCGTCTCTACCCACCTGTTTCCGCGGTTCGAGCGCTACGGCGCCGGCCGGCTCACAAAGGTGCGCGCCCAGGCGGTCAGCGGCGCATCGTGCGCGGCGGTGGCGGTGCAGCTGGGGGTGCCCGAGCGGCTGCGCGCCCGCGCCCCCGATGGCGAAGGGCGCAGTCTCGTCATGCTGATCGAGAGTGAGCGGGTCCTTGCATCGATCTGCGAGGCGGTGATCGGGGCGGCGTACCTCGCCTTCGGCATGGACCGCGTGGCGCCGACCGTCGTCGCGGCGTTCGAGGACGCGATCGACGGCGCCCTCCATCACTCGATCGACTACAAGTCACTTCTCCAGGAGCGGCTCGCGCAAAACGCCGACGTGGTCAGCTACTCGATCGTCGCCGAGATCGGGCCCGACCACGATCGCCGGTTCGAGGCGCTTGCGGAGTCCGGCGGGGCCGAGATCGGTCGCGGCGAGGGGCGTACGAAGAAGAGCGCGGAGCAGGAGGCTGCGCTCCAGGCGCTCGAGGCGATGGACGGCACCGAGTCGGAGGCGGTCACCTGATGCACCTGCGCTCGATCACGATGAAGGGCTTCAAGTCGTTCCCGCACCGCACCACGCTCGAGTTCTCGCCGGGGGTCGGTGTCGTGGTCGGCCCCAATGGCTCCGGCAAGTCCAACATCACCGACGCCGTGCTGTGGGCGCTCGGCGAGCAGAGTCCGCTGGCCGTGCGCGGCCAGACGATGAAGGACGTGATCTTCGCCGGCGGCCACGGCGTCAAGGGCTCGAGTGCCGCCGAGGTCGAGGTGGTCATCGACAACTCCGACGGCGGCATGAGCTCCGACTTCTCGGAGATCTCGATCGCGCGTCGGCTGGACCGCGACGGCGAGGGCGAGTACCGGCTGAACGGCGCGCGCTGTCGCATGATCGATGTGATCGAGGTGCTCTCCGATACCGGTCTTGGCAAGGAGATGCACTCCGTGGTCTCCCAGGGCCGCGTCGAGGCGATCGTGCTGTCAAAGCCGCGCGACCGCCGCCTGCTCATCGAGGAGGCGGCCGGCCTCGGCAAGCATCGCAAGCGCCGTCGTCGCGCCCAGCTCAAGCTCGATCGCACCGAGGAGAACCTCTCGCGGGCCCTCGACGTCGAGCGCGAGGCGCGCTCGCGGCTGCGTCCCCTCAAGCGCCAGGCCGAGGCCGCCGAGCTGCACCAGCGCCTTGCGCGCCAGAGCGACGAGGCGCTCTACGAGCTCTCGCGCGACGCGGTGCGCGACGTCCGTGCCCGGCTTGCGGCGGCGGAGGCCGAGGCGGTTGCGGCCAATGCGCTGCGTGTGGAGGCCGAGGGGGCGCTCGGCGAGGTCGCCGTGCGGCGCAAGGCCGCCGAGGACGCCCTCACTGCGCTGTCGAGGCAACGCGAGGAGCTGCAGGGGCGGTTGTACGCGGCGCGTCAGGCCCACGACCGGATCGGCATCCGCCTCGAGCGGGCCGGCGACCAGGCTCAGGCGGCGGCCGAAGGCGGCAAGCGGCGCGCGGCGCAGGTTGTGGTGCTCGCTGCCGAGCTGGCGCAGGCCGACGAGCCGGGGGGCAACTCCGAGGAGAAGATCGCGCAGCTTCAACACGAGCTCGAAGTGCTCGAGGGGGCGCGCGAGGAGCGCGTCCGCGAGGTCGTGGCCGAGCTCGAGGCCGAGCGCGCCGGCGCCGAGGCGCGATGCGAACAGGCAGAGCTTGCCGCAGCCGGCCTGCGCGAGAACCTGGGTGTGGCCGAGAGAGCCGCCGACGAGGCACGCGGTGAACGCAGGCGCCTCGAGCGCGAGGCCGAGGCTGCCCGCAGCGCCACAGCGCGGGCCGGCGCCGACCTCGCCGCGGTCAACCAGTTCCTGCGGTCGGCGTCGGACGCGGGCTCGGAGTCCCCGTTGTCGAGCGATCTCACCGTCGATCCGGGCTACGAGGTCGTGCTCGCCGCAGTGCTCGGACCTCGTCTCGGGGCGGGTGTCGTCGACAGCCTGAGTCACGGCTCCGCCGCCCTCGACCGGGCCGGCCGGGACGGCGCAATGGTGATAGTCGGCCCCGTCGGGTCGGCACCGGCTGGTGCCCCGGTAGCGCCGAACGCGGGTGCGACCCGCCTGCTCGACCACGTCCAGGCTGCCGGCAGCGGGGCCGCCGCTGCGCACAGGCTGCTTCACGACGTGTGGATCGTCGACTCGCTTTCAGACGTGCCCGGGGGCTTTGCCGGCACCGCCGTCACCGCCGACGGCCGGGTGTGGCGCCCTGACCGCGGCGAGCTGCGCCAAGCCCCCGCCGGGGGCGCCGAGCGGGTGCTCGAGCAGCGCAACCTTCGCGTCGAGCTCGTGGCTGCCTCAGAGGAGGCCGTGCGTCGGGAGGGCGAGGCCAGGGCAGCGGTCGAGACCGTCGCCGAGACGGTCGCTTCGGCCGACGCGGCGCGTGACGCTGCCGACGCGGCAGTGCGCGAGGCGGCACGCGAGGCGCAGACCGCCGGCGAGGCGGCCCGTCATGCCACGTGGTTGATGCAGCGTCGCCGCGAAGCACCCGACGAGGGTCCGGACGCAGTCCGTCGTGCGGAGCTCGCCGCCGAGGTCCGCGCCGAGCGCCGCGTGGCAGAGAGCGCGGTCCGCGAGCTGGCAGAGCGCCGCGACCGCGCAGCCCGCCTGCGGGCGCGCGTGCAGCGGGACGAGAGGGGGGCCGAGGCCGCGGCCGAGGCCGCTCGCGTCCTCGAGCTCGCGCACACGGCGGTCTCACAGGCGGTCGCCGCGCTGGAGCGCGAGCACGCGGCGGGTGCCGATGCCGGCGAACGCACTGCAGCAACGCTGCGCGAGTGTGCGCACGAGGAGGCAGGCGTGCAGACCCGCCTGCGCAAGGCCGGCGAGTGGGTGACCGCCGCCGAGGTGGCGGCCCAGCGCGGTCGCGACGGCGCCGTCGAGACGGAGGCCACGCTCCGCGACGTTGCCGGCAGGCTCGGCCTGGTCCCGGCGCCGGCGGAGGAGCCACTCGGCGACGAGAGGCGCGGCGAACTGCAGGGGCGCATCGAGCGGCTGGCACGCCGGCGCGAGCAGCTCGGTCCCGTCAATCCGCTCGCGGCCCAGGAGTACGACGAGGCGGTGGGCCACGTCGAGGAGCTCGAGGTCCAGCGCACCGATCTCGAAGGCGCGATGGCGGAGCTGCAGAGCCTGATCCGCGATACCGATCGGCGGATCCGCGAGAGCTTCGAGGAGACCTTCGAGTCGGCGGCAAGCTACTTCGAGGAGCTCGTCGCCCACCTGTTCCCGGGCGGCAGTGGCAAGCTGCGCCTGGTGGCGCCAGACCAGGGGCCCCGGTCGGTGCTCGGCGGCGAGGCCGAGGAAGGCCAGTCGGGCGGGGACGGACAAGGAGAGGCCCAACCGGCCGGCGGCGAGCCGGGGGTGGAGGTCGAGGTCACCCCGGCGGGCAAGTCGGCAAAGCGGCTGTCGCTGCTCTCGGGCGGCGAGAA
>JBBPXW010000085.1:0-9793 GCA_038200525.1 Solirubrobacterales bacterium
CGTCCCCGCGTGGTTGGCGTGGCTTTCCGACCCCGCCGGCACCGGCCCTCCATCGTCCCGCTAGTTAGTAGTGGCCGTGGAAGTTGATGCGCCGTCGCACGTACGGCGACAGGCGCGCGACGTCGGCGTCGAGCACCGGGTAGCCGTCGGCGCGTAGCTGCTTGATCGCGTGGTCGAGGTAGACGGTGTTCCACAAGGTGATCGTGTTGAGGATCAGGCCGAGCGCGCCGAGCTGGTCTTCCATCCCGCACGCGGCTCTACGGCAAGCGCCGCTGATCGCTCGCGATCCGGGTCACCGATCGCGCGCGACCGTGGAGGAGCGGCTAGGAAACCTCGAGATCCGCCTCGAGGGCCGAGTGGTCGCTGAGGTCGCGCTCACGCCAGTCGTGGTGGTACCTGCACGCGACCGGCTGGAGTTCGCGTGAGGCGAAGAGGTGATCGAGCCGCCAGCCGCCCCCGTGTCCGGCGATGCGCCTCCAGGTCCAGCTCGGCTCGCGCGATCCGTACCCGTGCAGCGAGCGGAACGCGTCTCGGTACCCGAGCTCGCGCAGTCCGGGCACCACGCTCAGCTCGGCGACGTCCCATTCCGTGCCTCGCTCGGGGCGCAGACGACCGTTCGAGTCGCTTGCGAACGAGATGACCTCTCCATCGGGAAGCTCCCGGCGCGGCGTGTTCAGGTCGCCGCAGAGGATGCGCGCACCCATCGCTCCCGCGAGACCGATCCGTATGGCCGCGAGGGTCTCGACCTTCACCCAGCCGTTGGCGGCGTTCGGGACGTGCACGCAGCAAATCTCGGTGCCAGACCCAACGATGGCAGTGGAGAGCGCCGTCTCCGACCAGGGGACGGGCAGCACCATGGCGCCGTCCTCGAGCGGCGTACGCGACGCCACCAGCACGCCGGTGCGGCGCCGCGCCGAAGGTTCGCGCTGCGGGTCGGCGCCGTCGAGCGAGGCGCGCACATGTCCCAGCCCCACGGCGGAGCAGGCTGCTCGCCACAGGGGCAGCGTCCGCGCAGTCACTTCCTGCAGGGCGATCACGTCCGGTTCACGGCTGGCGAGCGCGGCGGCCTGTTCGGCGAGCACCGACACTCGCCGGGCGACGTTCCAGGTCACGACGCGAACCTGCATCACTGCGTCCACAGTACGCGTCCTCTGTCAACGAGCGCCCGGAAAAGCTTCGGCCTCTCGACTCGAGTCGACGAATGTTCCCGTCAGACCGTCGTTTGGACATAGCGGCATCGGGTACGTTGTCGACATGATGCACCTGACCTGTAGACAGCGTTGTTCGGGTTAGGAATAAGGGGCGCACCAATGGAGGAGGTAGAGAATGGCCACCACGAAGAATGCTCGCTCCGCGGATCAGGCGACATCGCCTGCCAACGGTAGGTCGGCGACCAACGGCAGATCGACGGCGAAAACCACGCCCGCAAAGACCAAACCTGCCAACGCCAAGTCGACGGCGAGATCCACGCCCGCGAAAACCAGGTCTGCTGCGAACGGCAAGTCGACGGCGAGTGCGAAGTCTGCGAAGCCGAAGGCCTCGAAGTCGAACTCGGGCCGAGGCTCGCGCGGCGGAACGCAGCGCCCGAAAAGCGCCTCGGGCTCCGGCGGCTCGGCCGCGTCTCGTGCCGCTGCGAGCGGGGTGCGCGGCCGGGTCAACCAGGCATCGAGCGACGCCGGATCTGACGCTACGTCTGCGATCAAAGACGCCGGTTCCGGCGCCGCGTCGGCCATCAAGGACTCGGGGTCCAAGGTCAAGGGTGTGGCTAAGCAGGCGGTGAAGTCGGTTGCCATGCCGGTGGCGACGGCCACGATAGGTGCGATGGCCGGCGTGGCTGGGGGCGTCATTCTCGGACGCCACGCGCTGAACCGTCCCCGCAAGGTGCTCGGTGTGCCGATCCCGGGGACGCGGGTCGGGCTAACGGGTGTCGCCAAGCAGGTCGGTGATGCTGGCAAGCAGATGGGGAAGCTGGCCGGTGAGGTCCGGACGGCCCGCGAGAAGGCCGAGGAGATCGGCAAGGTCTTGAGCTGACTAGCACGATGGCTTCGTCTGCCACCAAGCCCGGGGCTCCAGCCCCGAAGAGCTCAGCGGCGCGCAGAAGCGCGGTGCGCAAGGCTCACGACCGAGTGGCCGCCGACGGCGACGGGGGGTCACCGTCGTCCGCTGGTGAGACCGCCGGGGCGGCGAGCGCCAAGAAGGCGGTCACGTCGGCCGCATCGTTGTTCGAATCCACGTCGCCGGTGGACCGGGCCCGCCGAAGGACGGCGGCGGCCATCGCCCGGCGGTCCGCCCGGGCCGCTGCCGGAACGCTGGCTAGAAGGGCGATCCCGGCGGGCGCGCACTCGGCCAAGAAGCTGGTCGGGTGGGCTGGTGGATCCAGCGGTGAGGCGATCATGGCCCGGGCGCGGCGACTGCCCATCCAGCGCGCAGTGGACGCCGCCGTGCCGTTGGAGGTTGTCTGGCACGAGTGGATGAAGTTCAACTACTTCCCCGAAGGGGCCCATCGGGTCAAGGACGTTCAGCGCGACGGCGACCGCCTCGTTGGTCGGGTGGCGAGCCCGGCCGCTGACCAATGGACGGCCGAGATCATCGACGAGCGCGTGGATGAGAGCTTCGCCTGGCACTCGATCGACGGATCGAACTGTGCCGGTCTGGTGACATTCCATCGGCTGAGCGACCGCTTGACACGCATTGAGCTCAATCTCGACGTGCGCCCGGTAGGGCTCGCCGAGGCTCTGGCCCTTGCGTTGCACCTCGCTGATCGCCGCGCTGAGGCAGATCTCCGTCGGTTCAAAGCTCACGTAGAGTTGCTGAGTCCGGACACCTACCAGAAGATCCTCGACGCATAAGTGGCATCCAGCAGGCCGCACCGACCGGTGCGGCCGGAGCACAACTGAGCCTGATCAAGCAACTGTGAGGGAGGAGAATCAATGGCATCAGCGATGCAACATTCAGGGGGGGGCTATGTACAGCGCTCAGGCTCGAGCGGGCTAGCCGAAGTCCTCGACGTAATCCTCGACAAGGGCATCGTGATCGACGTCTTCGTACGCGTCTCGCTGGTCGGCATCGAGCTGCTCACCATCGACGCCAGGATCGTGATCGCCAGCGTCGACACCTACCTGCGCTTTGCCGAGGCGGTCAACCGGCTCGACCTGGGCACGAGCTCGGGCCAGGGGCTGCCCCAGATCATGGAGAATCTGACCGAGAGCGGCGCCGAGCACAAGACCAAGGGCGTGCTTGAGGGGGCCAAGGAGTCGCTGTTCGGCTCCGGCGACGATGATGACGAGAGCCAGAGCGGAGCCAAGGAGCCGAGCTCCAGCCGCTCCCGGAGCAGGTCCTGACCTAGGCGTCTGAGTGCGCGACAGGGCCAAGTACATCTACGGGATCGTCCCGGCGGCGGCGACGCCGCCGGACGGCTCCGGCATCGGCGGGGCCAGCGTCGAGGCGGTGGTCAGCCACGAGGCGGCGGCCATCGTCAGCGACGTTCCTGACGGCGAGCTGGAAGCCGGGCGCGCCGAGCTCATGATCCACGCCCGCGTGCTCGAGGAGGCGCTCGAGCGTGGCGTGGTGCTGCCGATGCGCTTCGGCATCGTGATGCCCGACGTCGCGGCAGTGCGCCATGATCTCCTCGAGCGTCACCGCGACCAGCTGGTGTCTCAGCTCGCCGAGCTTGACGGAAAGGTGGAGCTTCACCTGCGAGTCGTGTACGAGGAGTCTGCGTTGATGGAGCAGGTCGTCGTCAACAACCCGGAGATCGCCCAGCTGCGCGAATCGCTGCGCGGTTTGCCCGAGGCTGCCACGTATTACGAGCGCATCGGCCTGGGCGAGATGGTGGCCGCGGCGGTGGACCACACGCGCGAAGTGGACGCCGGCGAGATCATCGACGCCCTCGCTCCCCTGGCGACGGCCGTGGACCTGAGGGACCTCGACCATGAGCGGGTGGTGGTGGGCGCGTCGTTCCTCGTGGAGCGCGGGCTCATGGCCGAGTTCGATCAGGCGGTCGACGATCTCGGGCGGGAGCGGGCCGGGCGCATGCGCTTCAAGTACACCGGTCCGTTGCCTGCGCACAGCTTCGTCGAGCTGACCGTCGAGGGTTGACGATGGGCATCTTCACCGCGCTGATCACCCTGCCGCTCGCGCCGGTGCGCGGCGCAGCCTGGGTCGCGCAGCAGGTCGCCGACGAAGCCGACCGTGAGCACTACGACGAGTCGCGGATCCGGCGCGCGATGCTGCAGCTCGAGCTCGACCACGACGACGGACTGATCGGGGATGAGCAGCGCGCCGCCGATGAGGACGCCCTGCTCGAGCGGCTGGCCCTGGCAAAGCGCCGCGCCCAGGTCGTCGCGGAGAGCGAGCAACCCCCCACATGACCGAGGAGACCAGAGATGGCTGAGCAGCGACCAAGCGGGACGCGGCGCAAGAGCTCGGCCAGCAAGAGCGGAGCGAGTCAGCCCGCAGGCAGGCGGGGAACGGCGAAAGCCGCCAGCTCGAAGAGCAAGCGGGGGTCGAGCGGTTCGGCGCGCCAGGACGGGTCATCCGGGCGGGAGGCCGTCCTGCAAGCCCGTGAGCAGGTCTCGGAGTTGATCGGGCTCCCGGTGGAAACGGTGCTCGGCATGGAGCGCGGCGAGGGCGAATGGGTGATCACGGTGCAGATCATCGAGCTCGCCCGAATTCCCAACTCGACTGACGTGCTCGGTGACTATGCCGTGACGGTCGACGACGACGGTGAGGTCAGCGGCTATCGGCGAACGCGCCGCTACTACCGAAACCAGGCGGATGACAGGTAGGCCATGAGTCAGCCGGAGTCCAGATCTTCGAATCGAATGGTCCCGGAGGGGATCGTGCGCTCGGACCTCGCTCCCCACGCCGGCGGCCCGGCCAACCTGGCCGACATCCTGGAACGCGTGCTCGACAAGGGCATCGTCATCGCCGGGGATATCCAGATCAACTTGCTCGACATCGAGCTGCTCACCATCAAGATCAGGCTGCTCGTCGCGTCGGTGGATCGCGCCAAGGAGATGGGCATCAACTGGTGGGAGTCGGACCCCACGCTCACCCGCGGAGCTGCTGAGATGGTGCGCGAGAACGAGCACCTGCGCGCACGCCTCGAGCGCTTGGAGAAGGCGCTCGAGCTCGCCCCGGACACACCTGGTGAAGGTCACGAGGGGAAGGCGGCCGATGCAAGCCGGTGACGAGGCGTTCGATCAGCTCCGTCGGGCCATCGACGTCCTGGCCGACTCTGAGGCCGCCGAACTCGTCGCAGAAGCGCGTATCGAGGCGCGCGCGAAGGTGCGGTCGATTCTGGCCGAGGCGCTGGCTCAGTCGCTCCTCGAGCGCGCCCAGGCTGAGTTGGACCTGCCCCGCGCGCCGGACCTGCCGCGAGGCGCTGTCGGCCAGCACACTGAACCGGGGGGGAGGGCCCACCAGGATCCCGTCGTCCCCGCACCGGTCGAGGGTTCCCCTCACCCGCACGAGGGGGCGCGCTCCGGCGAGCTGGGCTGGTACGTCTATTGCGTAATCGGTCCCGGCGAGGTCGCCCTCGAGGGCCTCGCGGGCGTCGACGCCGACCACCCCGTCACGGTGCTTCGCTCAGATCTCCTGGGGGCGGTGGCCAGCCGGGTCCCGCTCGACGAGTTCGGTGAGGAGCTGCTGCGCGAGCGACTAACCGACGTCACCTGGCTCGAGGGTCGGGCGCGCGCGCACGAACGCGTCCTCGCTCAAGTTCGTGCGCTGACCACGGTTGTTCCCATGCGGCTGTGCACGATCTACCGCACCGAGACCTCGGTGCTCGAGATGCTCGAGCGCGAGCGCCCGGCGCTCGCCGAGGCGCTCGGGCGCCTGGCCGCAAAGACCGAGTGGGGAGTCAAGGTGTTCAGTCGATCCGATCTCCTCGAGAGCATGGCCGACGAGCGCAGCCCGGCACTGGCCGAGCTGGCGGACGAGGTCAGGCGGGCGTCGCCCGGAGAGGCCTACATGCTGCGCAAGCGCCTCGAGGATCTGCGGGGCGAAGAGGTGAACCGCCTCGTCGAGCAGTGCGGCGACGATATCCATGCTCAGCTCTCGGCGACGGCGGTCGACGCCGTGCTCAACCCGCTCCAGCCACGCGAGGTCACCAACCACCGTGGCGAAATGGTTCTCAACGGCGTGTACCTCGTGGACGATTCGGCGAGTGAGGATCTCCATCGCTTGGTCGCCACGCTGCAGGACGAGTACGGCGATCTCGGAGTCGAACTGGAGGGCACCGGCCCCTGGCCGCCGTACAATTTCGTCAACGGCTCGATGGAAGTAGCCCGGTGAGCACCTCGACGTCTGCCGCGCGGCCCTCAGGGCATGTGCGCCGGAGCGCCCGCCCCGATCGGGACGTGACCTTGCTCGAGCTGCTGGACCGTCTCCTGCAGGGGGGCGTGGTGATTCAGGGCGACATCACCCTGGCGGCTGCCGACATCGACCTTGTCGACGTGAGCCTGCGCTTGGTCATCGGCGCGGTAGACCGCGTCGGACGGGATCTGCGCGGCCCCGTACCCGCCGCGGTCGAGGCCGGATGATGGTCTACGTCTACGCGATCACCGACGACGCGCCGGGTCCAGTGGCTCTGGAGGGCGAGGGATTAGGAGGGCAGGAGCTGCGGGTCGTCTCCTCGCCCGGACTGGCGGCCGTCGTCAGTGACCATCGGGGCGGACTGCGCTCACCTTCGGAGAGCGACCTGTGGACGCACGAACGGGTGGTCGAGCGCCTGATGGCCGACCACGCGGTGCTTCCGATGCGCTTCGGCAGCCTGCTCGAGACCGACGCAGCCGTACGCGAGCTGTTGCGCACCCGCGGGGTCGAGCTGACGACCGGATTGCGCCGCGTCGCGGGCGCGATCGAGCTGGGGGTGCGAGCGGCCTGGAGGTCGGCCGGCGAGGAGCCCGAGCGAGCGCGGGAGGACCGGGGGAGCGGCTCGGACTACCTGCTGGGCCTGCTCGATCAGAGGCAGCGCGCGCGCTCGTTGGCCGAGCGCATCGATCCGCCGCTGGCCAGGCTCGCGCGCGCGAGCCGTTATCAGCTCCTGCTCACCGACCACCTGCCCCTCAGCGGAGCCTACCTCGTCGACATCGAGCGCCTGGATGCCTTTCGGGTCGAGGTCGCCGAACTGGACGAGCAGATCAGTCAGGCGGAGATCATGTGCACCGGCCCATGGCCGCCCTACAGCTTCGCGGCGGCGCCGCCCGGGGACGGATGAGCGAGCATCCTCACAGCAAGCTGCTTGCTGGCAGCGGCGACCTCAAGCTCTTCGGTAGCGAGCTCGACCGAATCGGGGCGGGCCTCAGCCGGCGCGTGAACGCCGACCGCGAAGGCGTGGAGAAGGGCTTGGCCCAACTCGTGCTCACGGTCGTGGAACTGCTACGTCAGCTCATGGAGCGCCAAGCCCTCCACCGCATCGAGGGCGGCACGCTGTCGGCCGAAGAGGTGGAGCGCCTGGGACAGACGTTCATGGCGCTCGCTCAACGCATGGACGAGCTCAAGCGCGAGTTTGGACTCGAGGACGAGGACCTCAACCTGAACCTAGGGCCCCTCGGGGACCTCATGTAGCCAAATGGAGGGTTAATGCCAGCCGCTCAGCAACGCTATCTCGACATGCTCATGGAGCGCATCCGCCAGGATCGCTTCCCGAGCCATCAGCTGCTCGATCGGATCGAAGCGTCGTTCTGGAGCGCCGAGCAGGTCGTGGAGTACGTCGACCTCCTGCTCGAGAAGGTGGACGAGTCTTGGTATCCCAGCCACCAGATCCTGGACCGCGTCCAACGCCTCCTGGCCGTCACCGCCACCGCGGGGTCTAGCGCGTAGGCGGTAGCGATGACGACAGAGGTCCGCGTCGCCCGGCCGGAGGACCTCGGGGCTCTCGCCGGACTCGTTGCAGCGTTCGGCGCGGAGTTCGATGACCCGGTCGACCCCGGCCACGTCGGTTGAGGGGGTTGGTAGTGCTCGGGATCACCTCCTCGTAATCAGATGCTTGAAATGTCGCCGCCGCAGCAGGTAAGTTGGCGCGATGGCACCATTCTCCGGTAGGTACGCGCGCGTCGCGTTGGTCGCGCTGCTGGCGCCCGCGGCGCTGGGACTCTCGGCCTGCGGCGGCGATTCGGGCAGCGGTTCGAAGTCGGGCGCCGCGAAGCCCAGCGCGGCGAAGCCCACGCTGCTGTCGATCACCACCAGTGACGCCGGCAAGCGCTTCTCGATGCAGGCGCCCAAGTCCATCAAGGGCGGCCTGGTCGAGGTCCGCTTCAAGAACGCCGGCAAGGTCCCGCACGAGGCAGGGCTCGTTCGCGTCGAGGGCGATCACTCCCTGAAGGACGTGCTCAAGATCGTCAGCACCGACGGGCCGGCGAAGATTCCCGATTGGCTGTACGCCGAGGGAGGGGTTGCGACGACGCCTCCCGGACAGGAGCTCAGCACGACGGAGAACCTGCCGGCCGGGCACTACTTCGTGATCGACACCGAGAGCGAGGACGGCCCTCCGCCCGCCGCCAACGGCGCGGTGGCCGAGATCGACGTCACGTCCGGCACGGACGGAGCGCTCCCGGCGACGGATGCCGAGGTCGTGGCCAAGACCGTCGACAAGGACAGATACGCGTTCGACGTCTCCGGCCTGAAGGCCGGCCCCAACAAGCTGCTGTTCAAGAATGAGAGTGGGGACGAGACACTGCATCACATCGTGGCGGCCCCGATCCGCCCGGGCAAGACCTTGGCGGACGTTAAGAAGTTCTTGTCGACGGAGGGCAAGCCGTCGGGCCCGCCACCGGTGGACTTCAAGAGCATCACCGGCACCGAGGTGCTCGACGGCAAGCGTGAGCTCGTGACGACCGTGAACCTGAAGAAGGGCAAGTACGCGCTGGTCTGCTTTCTCAACGACCGCGACGAGCTGAAGCCGCACTTCAAGGAGGGCATGCTCAAGGAGGTCGACGTCAAGTAGGGCGCATGGCCCGTGAGTCGAGCTGCGGGCGGCGCTGCTGGCCTGGTACGAGCACGAGCACCGCGACCTGCCCTGGCGCCGGACCAGCGACCCGTACGCGATCCTGGTCTCCGAAGTCATGCTCCAGCAGACCCAGGTCGCGCGCGTGCTGCCGCGCTTCGAGGCGTGGCTGGAGCGGTGGCCGACGGCCGAGGCGCTCGCGGCGGCCGGCCGCGCTGAGGTGCTCGGCGCCTGGGTCGGCCTCGGCTACAACACCCGGGCGCTCCGCCTGCACGCGGCGTGCGCCGTCATCGCGCGCGAGGGCTGGCCGACGACGGCCGCCGGGCTGCGCGCCCTTCCCGGCGTCGGGCCGTACACCGCCGCCGCGGTCGCCGCGTTCGCCTTCGGCGAAGCGGTCGCGGCGGTCGACGTCAACGTGGCTCGGGTCGCCGCGCGGCTCGGGGCCGGGACGCCGCAGGCGCTGCTCCCCGCCGGAAGGCCCGCCGCGTGGAACCAGGCGATGATGGAGCTGGGCGCCACGACCTGCCGCGTCCGCAGCGCCGCCTGCTCTGCCTGCCCGGTCGCGCCCTGGTGCGCCTCGGCCGGGCGGGTGCAGGTCGCGGGGCGGTCGCCTGCGGGCGCCGGTCGCCCGCGTTTCGAGGAGACGAACCGCTGGGTGCGCGGCCGGGTGGTGGCGGCGCTCGCGGCGGGCGAGGGGCTGCCGCGTCACATCCCCGCGGCCCGGCTGGCGGCGGCGGTGGAGGGCCTCGTCCGCGACGGGCTCGTCAATCGCGAGGGTGACGGGCTTTCGGTAGGGTGACGCGCTCGCCGCCGATCGGGTGGTCCCAACGTATTCCCGCAGAG
>JBBPXW010000086.1:0-7736 GCA_038200525.1 Solirubrobacterales bacterium
CCGATCCCCATTGCGCCGTTCTATGAGCCGGAGGTGGCAGCCGACGCCATCCACTGGGCCGCCCACCATCGCCGCCGCGAGATCTATGTGGGCATTCCCACGGTCTACACGGTGCTCGGCAACAAGATCGCGCCCTGGCGTCAGCGCGGTGACGCTCACTCGGTCAGGCGCTCGCTCAGCCACAGCTGTGTGCCGGCCAGCATCAGGTAGGCCAGCGTGGCCGCGAACGACGCGAGCGGCCAGATCTTGTCGCCGCTGAGGATCTCGCCAACGATCGTCGCGCAGCCGACCGCCACGCCGGCCGAGATCACGGTCAGCGAGCCGGTCACGAGCGTGCCCTTCCTCGACCCCGTGCCCTTCCTCGACCCCGTGCTCTCGGAGTCGCTGAGGCCGCTTGTGGCAATCAGCTCCACCAGCAAGAAGGCGGTCACCGCGCCGGCGATGAACAGGAAGACGTCCACCACTCTCGGCTTCCCGTCGATGTCGATCAGCACGGCGCCCGAGCTCCAGATCGTCAGCGTGTAGCCGTAGGCGATCGCCGCCTGGGCGGCGGTGGCGGACAGGGCATGGCGAAAGGACGGGCGCACGGTGTGTTTCTATCGGCTCAGTCGGCCGTGTCGGGTGCCGCTTCCTCGTGGCATCAGGGCGTTCCTACCCGGATCCGCCACCGGCACGTCGAGGACGCTGAAGCCTTTCGCTTCCGCTCGATGATCGCACGGCGATCGTGTGGTCCAGTCGGTCGCCGTTTCAGCCCGAACCGCGCCGTGCCGATAGACCCCGGGGCCGTCCCGCTTGCCGGCGTGACCCCCTCCCCCTACCCTGGATCTGCCCTTGACCCCATTTGCATTCACCTTCCAGCAGGTCCAGGACTGGGCCGTGATCTGGCTCCCGATCATCTTCATGGGGCTCATCGCGGTGGTGCTCGTCTACATGCTGCGCCACCTGCCGAAGACCAAGCCGCAGGAGATCAAGCCGCAGTCGTCTGACTCGATCAAGTGGGACGACGTCGCGGGCGTCGAGGAGGCAAAGGACGAGCTGCGCGAGGTCGTGGAGTTCCTTCGCGACCCCAAGCGCTTCAAGGAGCTTGGTGCCCAGGTGCCCAAGGGCATCCTGCTGCACGGACCGCCCGGTACGGGCAAGACGCTGCTGGCAAAGGCCGTCGCCAATGAGTCGAACGCCAAGTTCTTCGCCCAGTCCGCGTCGTCGTTCGTCGAGATGTTCGCCGGACTCGGCGCGTCGCGTATCCGCCGTCTGTTCCGCGAGGCGCGCAAGCAGTCGCCCGCGATCGTCTTCATCGACGAGCTCGACGCCGTGGGGGCCACCCGCGGCAATGACATCTCGGGGGAGAAGGACCAGACGCTCAATCAGCTGCTGGTGGAGCTCGACGGCTTCGGTGGCCGCGGCGAGCTGGTCGTGATCGGCGCATCCAACCTGCTCGACAAGCTCGATCCGGCCCTGCTTCGGCCCGGCCGCTTCGACCGCCAGATCTTCGTCACGCCCCCCGACCTGAAGGGCCGCAAGCAGATCCTCTCGGTGCACACCCGCGGCAAGCCACTCGACGAGTCGATCGATCTCGAGCTGATTGCGCGCCAGACCAGTGGGCTCACCGGCGCCGACCTGGCCAACATCTGCAACGAGGCCGCCATCTTCGCCGGCCGCGACCGTCGCCACAGCATCCGCACCGCGGACTTCCAGGGAGCGCTGGAGCGCGTGGTCGCCGGCATGCAGTCGCGGCGTGTGATCACCGACCATGAGAAGCGCGTGGTGGCCTACCACGAGGCCGGACACGCGCTGTGCTCTGAGATGCTGCCCTCGGTGGAGCGGGTGCACCGCATCTCGATCGTCCCGCGCGGCCAGGCACTCGGCTACACGCTGAACCTGCCGGAGGAGGATCGGTACTTGAAGACCAAGGACGAGCTGATGGACTACCTCGTGGTGCTGCTCGGGGGGCGGGTGACCGAGCACCTGATCTTCGGCCAGATCACCACCGGCGCATCCGATGACCTGCGCAAGGTCCACGAGATCAGCCGCTCGATGGTGACCGACTACGGCATGGGCAGCCAGATGCAGTCAAAGCAGCAGCCGAGCTCCGACTACGCGATGTCAGACGCCACGCGTCGGCTGCTCGACGAGGAACAGCAGTTCATCGCCGACCAGGCGCACCGGCGCGCGCTTGCGCTGGTGGCCGAGCACCGACCGCTGCTCGAGGCGCTCGCCAAGAGCCTGCTCGTGAACGAGGCGCTGGAGCGGGCCGACATCGACAAGCTGGTGGCCCAGCACGAAGGCGAGCTGCCGCACCCCTCTCGCCTGGAGCCGCTGTCCG
Source organism: Solirubrobacterales bacterium (assembly GCA_038200525.1). Taxonomy (GTDB): domain Bacteria; phylum Actinomycetota; class Thermoleophilia; order Solirubrobacterales; family Thermoleophilaceae; genus JAAYBF01. The sequence continues at coordinate 2,324 of JBBPXW010000086.1, forward strand.
GCGGGACCGATGTGCGCGTGGCCGCGACGGAGAGCTACAAGCCGAGCAACTAGAGTGCCGCGCCATGTTCGGTGAGATCGATCATATCGGGGTGGCCGTCGAGGATCTCGACGAGTCCATCGCCCTCTACCGCGACCGCCTCGGCATGTCAGAGCAGCATCGCGAGCGAGTGGAGGAGTTCGGCGTGGAAGCGGTGCTGCTGGAGATCGGCGACGCGCACGTGGAGCTGCTCACGCCGATCCAGCCCGACAGCGGGGTGGCGAAGTTCCTTGAGCGCAACGGCCCCGGGATGCACCATGTGGCCTACCGCACCGCCGACATCGACGCCACGCTCGAGCGGCTCCGCGCGGCGGGCATGAGGCTGATCGACGAGCAGCCCCGGGCGGGCATCCGCGAGAGCCGCGTGGCGTTCGTGCATCCGAAGTCCACCGGTGGCGTGCTCACGGAGATCGTGCAGCCGGCTGACGGTCATTAGACTGCCCGCGAATGGCTGATCTGAGACGAATCGACGTCGGTTTCCAGGGTGGGCAAGTGCTGTCCCTGCGCGCGATCTCCGAGTCCTACGACGGGCTCGTCGAGACGCTCGGCAACGACGCGTCCGACCGCTGGCAGACGGTCCACACCGATGACGCCGAGGTCCAGATCGACCTCTCGCAGGTCGTCTACGTCCGGCTCGAGCGCGAAGACCAGAAGATCGGCTTCTAGTCAGGATCGGACACGATGTCCGATCGTGCCGAAGCGTCATCGGTGCTGCGCGCGCTGGATCTTCGACTGCTCCGACTGCTTCGCACGCATGGCCACCAGCCGGCCCTCGAGGGCGCCGTCCTGAAGCTCACCCACGCCGGCGAGCACGGCGTGCTCTGGCAGATCGTCTCGGTCACCGGTGCGCTGGTCCATGTCCGTGCGCGTGACACCTATGTGCGCGCCGTGCGCGTGGTCGCGCTCGCCTACGTGGCCAACATCGCGATGAAGCACGTCGTACGCCGCCCCCGCCCCCTGATCGAGGACCTGCCGCCGATCTCCTCAACCGTGAGCGGCCTCTCTTACCCTTCGGCCCACTCGACCACGTCGTTTGCGGCCGCCGCCGTGCTGAGCGACGTGCTCCCGGCCGCTCCGCTCTACACCACGGCCACGGCCATGGCGCTGTCACGCGTCTACGTCGGCGTGCACTATCCGTCAGACATTGCGGCCGGCGCCGTGCTCGGCACGGCGCTCGGAAGGCTGATCCCGTGAAGGTCGGCATCGTCGGGCTGCCAAACGCCGGCAAGTCATCCTTGTTCAACGCGCTCACGCGGGCGGGGGCCACGGCCGCGAACTACCCGTTCACGACGGTTGAGCCCAACGTCGCGATCGTGGCTGTGCCCGACGAGCGGCTCGACGCGGTCGTGGCCACGGTAAGGGCAGTTCCGACGGTCTACGAGACCATGGAGTTCCACGACATCGCGGGGCTCGTGCGCGGCGCCCACGAGGGCGAGGGACTCGGCAACAAGTTCCTGGCCAACATCCGCGAAACCGACGCGCTCGTGCACGTGGTGCGCGTGCACTCAGACGACCAGGTGGTCCACCCCGAAGGCAAGGTCGATCCCGGCTCAGACGTCGAGACGATCGAGACCGAGCTGCTCTACGCGGATCTCGAGCAGGCCGAGCGCCGGCTCGAGAAGGTGGTGCGCGAGGCGCGCGGCGGCGACAAGGCAAAGGTGGCCGAGGAGGCGTGGCTGCGTGAGCTGATCGAGGCACTCCAGGCCGGCCGCCCGGCCCGCACGGTGCCCGCGCCCGAGGCTGCGCCACACGTGATGCGCGACCTCTCGCCGCTCACCTCCAAGCCGGTGCTCTATCTGGCCAACGTCGGCGAGGGCGACCCGCTGGAGGTGCCACCCGCGCTGGCCGAGCACGCCGAGGCGGCGGGCGCCCGCGCCACGGCGGTGTCCGCCCGGATCGAGGCCGAGCTGTCGGAGCTCGAGCCGGAGGAGGCCGAGGCGATGCGCGGTGATCTCGGCGCCACCGAGTCCGGCCTCGAGACCGTGGTGCGGGAGTCGTGGAAGCTGCTCGGACTGATCTCGTTCTTCACCGCCGGCGAGGGCAAGGAGGGCCGGGCATGGGCCATTCGCCAGGGAACCGTGGCCCGGCGCGCGGCGGGCAGCATCCACTCGGACATCGAGAAGGGGTTCGTAGCGGCCGAGGTGGTGCCATGGCAGGATCTTGTCGAGACGGGCAGCTACTCCGCCGCTCGCGAGAACGCCAAGCTGCGGATCGAGGGGCGCGACTACGTCATGCAGGACGGCGACGTGATCACGGTGCGCTTCACGCCGTGAGCGTTGCCGGCTAGCGGCGAACGCGCACGGCCGGCCCGGCCACCGCGCCCGAGCGGACGCGGTACACGCCCGTTGTGGAGAGCGTGGTGCGATAGCGGCCCTTCGCGCCCACGTGCGTCTTGCCTACGCGCGTCCACCGCTTGCCCGCGCGCCGCTCGACGAGGAGGCGCCGGCTCTTGGGCGGCGGGTTAAAGGCGCCGGCGATCTCCGGGAATGCCGCCGCGGACGCTCGCGCGGCTCCGTTGCCGCTGCGCCTGACCTGGGAGCTCGACACCCCCGTGAAGTAGGCCCAGGTGTCGTAGAGGCCGAGCCGCGCACGGATCTGCGGGCCTGTGAGCACGCGTGTCCCACGGCTCCCATACACCCGAGCGCGAACGATCCGCGGCGACGTGCCGCGCTGGATCACGCTCACCTTGCGAAACGCACCGGGCGCACCGAGCCTGGCGCCGATCGACGACGCCGAGAAGCGGAAGCGCCAGCGGTGCTTGGGCGAGATGCCGTCGTAGGGATCGGCCGTGCCTTTCAGCCACGGCTTCGGCGCCGAGCCCACGAACGAGTTCTCGACGTCCTCGGTCTGGCCCCCGGACGTCGAGAAGAAGTAGGTCACGGCCGGCACGCCCTCGTAGGTCACGATCTGTCTCGCCGTCGACTGCACCGCCTGGTTGCTGCGCGCAGTCTCTGAGACCAGGCCGCGGTACACCTGGGAGCGAGTATCCGGGTACTGGTCGAACACGTCGCCTGCCTTGCTCGTGGCGAGGCCGTAGGTGCGCGCGGCCACGGCTTGGGCCTGCAGGGCCGACATGTCCCACCCCGACGGCATCTCACCGGCCACCACTCCCTGGACGTACTCGTCGACGGGAAGCGAGTTCACCGCCGTCACGCCGCCTGCGGTGCCGCCGCGCAGCTCGAGTGCGCCGCGGTAGGTCCCGTCGGACACGCCGTTGATCGCCTTGCCCAACAGGCGCAGCGGGCGCCCCCTGCGCTCCACCCGCAGCGGGGCGACGAACGTGCCGGCGCTCTTGCCGCCGCCGGTGAGCTTCACGCGGCCGCGGCGGGCCGGGACGACCTTGTAGGTCACCGTCGGATTGAGCCGTTTGCCGCCGCTTGCCGCCGAGGCGCCTCTGAAGCGCACGTAGGGGTCGCTGGCCTGCAGGAGCACTCGAACCGGCCGGCTCGGTGCCGTGCCGAGCGTGGTCGAGCGGTAGTAGTGCGACAGGATGCTCTTGTACGAGAAGCCCTTCTGGGCGTAGCCGTAGGCGCCGTACTGGCTCAGGCCGATGCCGTGGCCGAACCCGGCGCCGCTGACCACCACGGTCGACGCAGCCTCAGCCGAGGCGGGCAGGAGGGCCAGCAGCAGAGTTGTGAGCAGGGCGCGGCGCATGGAGGTACCAACCGGTTCGCCGACCCAAGGTAGCGGTCCTGCTGCCTCTCGACGCTGGGTGCGCGCTTCGGTGCAGCGTGGTGGCCGCGCAGGGTCGTCGGGGCCGGTGCCCGCGGCCGCGGAGCGCCGGGCGTCCATCTGTAGGGTGGCGCTCGTGCCAAAGCGCAAGGCATCGGACGTGCTCGTGGAGTGCTTGGAGGCCGAGGGCGTCAAGCACGTCTTCGGCATCCCCGGCGAGGAGACGCTTGACCTGAACGAGTCGCTCTCGCGCTCCTCGATCGACTTCATTCCCGTCCGTCACGAGCAGGGCGGCGCCTACATGGCCGACGTGTACGGTCGCCTGACGGGCAAGGCCGGCGTCTGTCTCGGCACCCTCGGCCCGGGCGCGCTGAACCTCACCACAGCCGTCGCCGATGCCTACCTCGACCGCGCGCCGCTCGTGGCCCTCACCGGCCAGGGCGACCTCGAGCGCATGCACAAGGAGTCGCACCAGTACATCGACCTGGTGCGGGTGATGCAGCCCATCACCAAGTGGAACGCCCGCCTGAACGACCCGAAGATCATTCCGGAGGTCGTGCGCAAGGCGTTCAAGGTGGCCGAGGGCGAGAAGCCCGGAGCCACCCACATCGAGCTGCCCGAGGACGTGATGGAGGCAGAGATCGACGCCGGCCCCCTGCCGCGCGGCAAGACCGCTCGCCCCGAGCCGGGCGCGCGCGAGCTGCTCAAGGCCGCCGACGTCATCCGCGGTGCCTTGAACCCAGTGGTCCTGGCGGGCAACGGCGTGATCCGGTCGGGCGCCACTCCGGCGCTGCGCGAGTTCGTGCGTGCCACCGGGATCTCGGTGGCCGAGACCTTCATGGGCAAGGGAATCATCCCGGCCGACAGCTCGAAGGCGCTGGGATCGGTCGGCCTGCAGGCGGGCGACTACTCCATGGCCGGCTTCGACGAGGCCGACGTGGTGCTGGCCGTTGGCTACGACCTCGTCGAGCATTCGCCCCAGCACTGGAACCCGGGCAAGGACAAGCGGATCATCTGCGTCGACTCACTGCCCGCAGAGGTCGACGAGTACTTCGTCTGCGAGGTGGAGCTGGTCGGCGATCTCTACCACTCGCTCACCCGCCTGGCGGAAGAGAGCCGCAGCGTGCCCCACCACGGCGGCTCCACGCGGCTGCGGGAGGTGGTCCATGGCCGCTTCAGCGCCGCCAGGGACGACGACCACTTCCCGGTCCAGCCGCCACGCGCGCGGTGGGAGATCCGCCGAGCGCTCGGCCGCGAGGACATCCTCGTCTCCGATGTCGGGCTGCACAAGCTGTGGATCGGGCGGATGTTCCCGGCGTATGAGCCAAACACCGTGCTGATCGCAAATGGCCTCGCGGGGATGGGCTTCGCGCTGCCCGCCGGCATCGCGGCCAAGCTCGTCTTCCCCGACCGCAAGGTCGTCACCGTCAGTGGCGACGGGGGCTTCCTGATGAACAGCCAGGAGCTCGAGACCGCCATGAGGCTGAAGACCCCGATCGTCAACGTGATCTGGGAGAACGAGCAGTACGGCTCGATCGTCTGGAAGCAGGACAAGAAGTTCGGCAACCACTTCGGCGTCGACTTCACCAACCCCGACTTCGTGAAGCTGGCCGAGGCCTTCGGGCTGCCCGCGTGGCGGTGCGCGTCCGCCGACGAGTTCGGCGAGCGCCTCGACGAGGCCCTCGAGCTCGACCTGCCCTCG